>NZ_JBHSBI010000036.1:0-123810 GCF_042650645.1 Nonomuraea purpurea | reverse complement strand
CCGCCGACGATGCCGACGCCGCCGACTGCTTGTCTGCCTGCGACAGCGCCCCCAACGCCGTCCCCACCCCGGAGAAGCCGACGATCAGCGCCGCCAACCCCTGGATCGCGACACCAGCAACACCAGGCAGCAGGCCGAGCACGCCGACCGCCTGCGCGGCCGACGCCGTCATCGCGCCCAACCCCGACCCGGCCGCCGTAGCCGCGACCGCGAGCGCCCCATACTTGAGCACCACGGCGCCGGCCGCGACGGCGAGCTGCTGAAGCTTCGCCTGCGCGGGCTTCAGCACAGCGTCGTCAATCCGGACGGCCATCCGGATCACCCAACTGCCAGCCCCACCTCCACCTCCGCCCCCACTGCCGCCGCTGCTGCTGAAGCCGCTACGGAGGAATGAGAAGAACTGGCTGAGCACGTTCCGCGCCGGGGTGGTGTCGGCGTCGACACCGACGCTCGCGCCTGCGTCACGCGCTGCGGCGTCTACATCCGCCCGCAGCTTGGCCTTGTCGACGTCGGCGGTGAATCGGATCCGCACGTCAGACCGCGAGATGCCGTCAAGATCCTTGCGAAGCTGCGACCGGTCAATGGTCGCCTTCAGCCGCACCTCAGCCTCACGCTCGGCCGCCCGCGCTGCGGCCTTCGCCTCGGCGGCGACCTGCCGCGCCTCGATCTCAGCCTCAAGCTTGGCCTTGACCGCCTTCGTGCGCCGGTCGATCTCCCGCTGAAGCTTGCCCTCCTCAACGTCCGACAGGTCGGCCACGACCTTGATGTCGATCCGCCCGCCGTCGAGCCCCCCGCCAAGCTCGTCCGCCATCCGCCCTCACCCCCCGATGAGCCGCAGGGGAGGGTGACGTAAAAGGCCGCTAACGTCGCCCAGCGGGACGCAAGCGCACGAAAGGAACTTCCCGCGTGGGAAGTTCCTTCGCCCGGCTGCGCGGCCCTCCACGGGGACGTAAGGCCGTCCTGCTGGCACCATCCGCCCCCATGACGGCCGCGACCCTAGCCCTGCTGATCGAGCAGGGCGCCACGTTCGAGCACGAGCTAGCCCTGTCCGACGACTCCGGCACCGTCGTCCTGACCGGCTACACGGCCCGCATGGACATCCGGCCATGCCCCGGCTCCACGACCCTGCTCCACCACCTCGGCACCGCCGAGGGCGGGGGGATCGTCATCGACGGCCCGGCCGGGGTCGTGCAGTTGCGCATCCCCGCCAGCGCGACCCGCGAATTCGGATGGGAGCGCGCCGTCTACGATCTGCTGCTCACCTCCCCGGACGGCGACGACACCCGCCTCATCGAGGGCCCGGTCACGGTCAAGCCGGGGGTCACCATCTGATGGCCCTGCACGATCCGGTGATCGTCACCACCACCGAGCAGGGCACCGTCATCCACGTCACCGACCGGCCCACGCTCGTCCAGGTGCGCACCCGAGGCGTACAGGGCCCGCCAGGACCTCCCGGCGAGCCCGGCCCGCAAGGACCCCAGGGGGAGCCGGGCCCCGCCGGGCCCGGTGGCGGCAGCTTCCACGTCCACGAGCAGACCGAACCCGCCCACGTGTGGACCATCCTCCACGAGCTCGGCCGCCGCCCCGCCGTCACCGTCGAGGACATCGACGGCCACGAGATCGACGCGGCCGTGTTCTGCCCGGACACCGCAACCGTCATTGTCACCCTCGGCCCGGCGACCGCCGGACGAGCCCACCTCAGCTAAGGAGCCATCATGGCCGTCAAGAAGATGCTCGCCGGAGACTACGACTTCGGCGGCGGCAAGCTGCTCAACGCGGGCGACGCGACCGCCGACACCGGCGTCCCCTCCTGGGGGCAGGTCAAGAACCTCCTCACCAGCACCGTGTCGAACCTCGACTACAAGGGGTCGGTGCGGGTCGCCTCCACCGGCAACGTGTCCATCAGCACCGCGCCGGCCACCCTCGACGGCATCACGCTCGCCGCCGGGAACCGGCTCCTGCTGAAGAACCAGACCGCCGCCGCCGAAAACGGGCTGTACGTGTTCACGGCGGCCGGGCAGCCGCTCACCCGCGCCACCGACGCCGACGCCAACTCGGAGGTGACGCCGGGCCTGTGGGTCACCGTCGAGGAGGGCGCCACCCACGCCGACACCGCATGGTGGATCACCACGGACGGCCCCATCACCGTGGGCACCACGGCGATCGTGTTCTCGCCGTTCCCGCTCACGTCCGGCGGCGACTCCTCCGGCTACGACGCGGTCGGGCCCGCCACGGCGGGCACCACGTGGACGGTCACCCACGGCCTCGGCACCAAGAAGCTCGTCGTCCAGGTGTGGGACGTGGCCACCGACGAGGAGGTGGACGTCAAAAAGGTCGCCACCAATGACAACACGGTGACCATCTCGGCCGGGGTGACGCTCGCGCAGAACGGCTACCGCGTCGTCATCTTCGCCCGGAAGTCCTGATGAGTCGTCACCTCGCCCCGCTTGTCCTGGCCCAGCTCCGCGACGGGCCTGAGCTGCCGCCGGACGGCCACGTCGCCGTCTACCCGGACGCGGACGGGACGCTGGTCGCCACCGCGCCGGACGGTACAACAGTGCCCGTCAGCGGTGCCGGACCCCAGGGCGAACCCGGGGAGCCTGGCCAGCCCGGGGAGCCGGGTGAGGCGGGCCCGCCGGGGCCGGGCGTGCTGCCGCCGTACGTGATCGACGGGCCGCTCACAGTTGCGGCGGGCACCTACCGGCTCTGGAACGACACCGGCCGGGCGTGGACGATCACGTCGGTGCGCGCGAGCGTGGTCGCCCCGCCCACTGGTGGCGGCGTCCGCGTCGACATCAACCTCAACGGGACGTCGATCTTCGCCTCGGCCGCGAGCCAGCCCACGATCCCGGACGGCGGTACCACCGCAAAAGCCACCAGCTTCGCCACCGCCGTGGTGCCAGACGGCGGCCACCTGACCGTGGACGTGGACGCCATCGGAACGACCGCGCCGGGCGCGAAACTGTCGGTTCAGGTGACGGTGACCTGATGGCCGAGATCTCCGAGGACTTCGAGGACGAGGCGTACAACCTCGCGATCACCGGCACTTGGACGCGCTCCGACACCGCCGCGCAGGCAGGCTCCTGGTCGCTGCGGTCGCCGATCAACACCACCAACAACACCACCTACGACGCCAACATCGCCATCCCGCCCGGCGCCACCAGCGTCACCTTCTACTACCGGGTTTCCTCCGAAGCGACGTACGACGTCTACAACACCCTGCTCGACGGCGTCACCGTCACCGCGCTCAGCCAGAAGAGTGGGGAAGTCCCCTGGACGCCGTCCGGCGCGCTCAACGTCACCGGCAAGACGACGCTGACTTTCCGATACGTGAAGGACGTGTCGGACAAGGCGGGCGCGGACGGCGCGTGGGTGGACAACATCGTCTTCACCGTCCCGACTGCCGACACCACACCCCCCACCGTGCCGGCGAACCTGCGCAGCACGCGCGCCAGCGCGACCCGGATCTCGTTCGCGTGGGACGCCTCCACCGACAGCATGGGAGTCACCGGGTACAACGTGTACCGCGACGGCGTCCTCATCGGCTACACCCCCGTCACCGCCTACGACGACGCCGGCCGCACCCCCGCCACCAGCTACACCTACACCGTCAGGGCGCGGGACGGCTTCGGCAACCTGTCCGCGCCGTCCAGTCCGCTCACCGTGGTCACCGCCGCCCCCGGCAGCGGGCCCGCCGAAATCCGGGTCGATGCGTCGTCGCCGCCACTCGTGGCCGCGAACATGTCCGCGCTCACCACTGCGCAGTTCACCCCGCCGCCGAATGCTCTGCTGGTCGCCTTGTCCGGCTTCTCCGGCGGCCAGACCACCGCTATCACCAACACCGGCCCCAGCTTGGGGTGGGGGAAATACGAGTCCAGGTCAGGGGACGGCACAGGCGCCGAGCGGGGTACCTCCACCGTCGCCGTCGCCCGCGTCACCAGCTCCGCGCCGATGACCGTCACGGCGACGTCCGGCACTTCGGGGGACTCGGGCGGGCTGCTCGTCCTGGTACTCACGGGCGTCGACCCGGACGGGGCGGTTGGAGCGGTCGGCAAGGTCAAGGTGACCGGAGGTACAACCTTCACCGCAGACCTCCACACCTCCACCGCCGATGGCAGCCGGGCGTTTGTCAGCTTCTACAACTGGAACATTGACGCGAACGGCGTGGACGCGTCGGCGGTCGGCATCCCGTACTCGGGGAACCGCGGCTCTGGCATCGCCGCCTACAAAGTGGACGCCACCGAAGCGGAGGACACGCCGGTCCAGCTCACGTTCACCGCCGCAGAGGTCGGCCTGCGCGGCAACATCGTCGCCGTAGAAATCCTGCCCGCCGCCAGCAGCGGGCCCGCCACTGTCATCCGAGGGTGGGGACCCCTCCCCATCCGGTGACCGCCACGGCCGGCGAACATGACGAAGGGCCAGAACCCCGCCGGTTCTGGCCCTTCGTCACTTGATCGTGTTCGCCGTCGCGGCCATGATGCCGAACGCCCGATCGATACCCTTCTTCGCCGCGCCTGCCATCCACTCCGGCCGCCGAGCCTCACGCGGCTTCGGCCGCCGCCGATCCGCCGCCAGCACCGCGATCTCCTCCAAGATCTGCGTCAAGATCTCGTAGTCGCGCGGCCACGGGTCGGCCCGCTGCGCAGCCGTCAGGTTGACGATGGCATCAGCGGGGAGACCTTCCGCTCGGGCGAGTAGCCGCCGTACTCCAAAGAACCCGGGCTGCCCGGGTCGCTTCCAGGCTCCTCGCGCGTCGAATCCGGGGTAGTGGTGGGCAAGGGAGTTGTCGAGGTCGTCCCATCGCTCGATGAGCCGGAGGACGGAGAGGATTCCCCCAGGCGCAACCCGTACGCCCTCAGCAGCCCCTTCACGAGCGCCACCATGTCAGGGAGGGACGGCCGCAGCGCGAAGAAATCGGCGAACCCCTGCTCGGTGAGCAGCCGGACCGCCATCTTGTGCACAGCCTTCAGCACCTGGTCGGGCAACTGCTTGTTGATGATGAGCTGGTCGATCACCATGTCGAACAACGCCATGTTCGCCGCGTCCGGGTCCTTGGAGCGGGCCGCGTCCAGCGCCGTGCGCACGATCAGGCCCAGGTCCACCGCGACGTGAGTCAGCGGCTCCAGCACGTCCAGCGGCAGCTCGGTCGGCAGCTCGCACACGACCCTCCCGCGGAACTTCAGCGGGAACGTGTCGGCTACGGCCGCGCCGCGCTCTGCGGCGATGACGGCCAGGCGCTCATCGCGGTCAATGTCTAGGTCGATCATCCCCGAAGTCCTCCAGACGGTGCGGGCAGGTCGCCGGGGACCGTAGACCAACAAGGGCTTTGCGTCGCCTCGGCCAGGCTCAGGCGGCGAAGCTGTCGAGTCGGACGACCACGGGCTCGGGCGCTCGCGCGGCGACCGGGCCGCCGAAGTTCGACACGCAGGACTACAAAGCTCGGCACGCGGTCGAGTGCGGCATCAATCGCCTCAAAAGGCACCGGGCCGTGGCCACGCGGTATGACAAGCTCGCGGTCCGCTACGAGGCGACCGTCCTCATCGCGGCCATCAACGAGTGGCTGTGAACCAGCACAGTCGATACACGCCCTAGTCAGCTCGGGGGCCGCAGGGCCGCGGCTCTGGTCACAACTTCCACACCCGGATGGTCTGGTCGGAGCCGCCGCTGGCCAGCATCTTGCCATTAGGACTGAACGCCACTGACATCACGGTGTGGGTGTGCCCGGTCAGGGTGGCGGTGACTGTTCGGCTGGCCATGTCCCACAGCCGTACGGTGTGGGAGTCGTCGCGTTTTCCTCCGCCGCCGCTGGCCAGGGTTTTGCCGTCGGGGCTGAACGCCACAGACCAGACGGATTCGGCGGAGGTGAGGGTGGCCTTGGCGGACCGTGCCGCGACGTCCCACAACCGCACCGTGTTGTCCAAGCCGCCGCTGGCCAGGGTTTTGCCGTCGGGGCTGAACACGACTGAGCACACCATGTCGGTGTGCCCAGTCAGGGTGGCGACGGCAGTTCGAGTGGTGACGTCCCACAGCCGCACGGTGTTGTCTTCGTTGCCGTAGGGGTTCCTGCCGCTGCCGCTGGCCAGGGTCTTACCGTCGGGGCTGAACGCCACCGTGGTCACATCAGTAGTGTGACCGATAAGGACGGCCCTAGTGGATCGTGCCGCGATGTTCCACAGCCGCACGGTGCGGCCGCTGCCGCTGGCCAGGGTTTTGCCGTCAGGGCCGAACGCCACCGCAGTCACGTCGTTGGTGCCCCCAGTGAGGACGGCTGTGCCGGACCGTGCCGCGACGTTCCACAACCGCACCGTCTCGTCATAGCTGGCGCTGGCCAGGGTCTTGCCGTCCGGGCTGAACGCCACAGAATCCACCGACTGGGTGTGCCCGCTTAGGGTGGCGATGGTGGTCCGGTCGGCGATGTCCCACAACCGAATGGTGGCGTCGCCACCGTTGTCGGCCAGGAAGTCGCCGCTGGCGCTGGCCAGGATTTTCCCGTCCGGGCTGAACGCGACCGAGTTCACGTCACTGGTGTGCCCCTTCAGGCGGAACCAGGAGCCGTCATCGGGACTGTTGTTGGCCAGGCGGACGGCTATGAGTCCGCCGACTGCGGCGGCCAGTGCCGCGCCACCGCCGACGAGGACGCTGCGCCGACTCGGTCCGCGCGGGGCGGCTGGTTCGTTGTCATCCGCTGGCGCGGGCATCGGCAGGGTTGTTGGCGCCGTATCAGGGATTTCGGCTTGCTTGGTGGATGCGGGGCTGGACGTGCCCAGTGCTCGCAGGCGCCGGGCGGTCTCATGTGCGTCCGGCCGTTGGCGGGGGTCCTTGGCCAGGAGGCCGTGCAGTATCTCGTCCAGGGGACCGGCATTGGGAGCAGCTGGGAGCGGGCCGGTCAGGATCGCGGTGATGATCGCTGCCTGGGTCGGTCCGGTGAACGGCGGCTGTCCCTCCACCGCGGCATACAGCGTCGCGCCCAAGGCCCACAGATCGACGGGGCCCGCGACCGGCTTGCCCTCCAACCGTTCGGGGGCCATGTAATGCAGGGTGCCGATGACGGTGTTCGTACTGGTCAGTTCGCTGACCTCGTCCAGGATGCGGGCAATTCCGAAGTCGGTGATGAGTACACGGTCCCCGGCCAGCAGCACGTTGTCGGGTTTGAGGTCACGGTGCACCACCCCGGCTGCGTGCGCGTGGGCGAGCGCATCGGCCAGGTCCGCGCCGAGCTTCGCTGCCTGCTCCCAGCCCAGCCGGCCGTGCGCGGCGAGCGAGGTTCCGTGGACAAGTTCCATGATGATCCACGGTGCATCGTCGTGCTCTGCCACGTCGAACACCGTAACGATGCCCGAATGGTGAACACGGGCCGCAGTCTGCGCCTCCTTTTTGGTGCGTGCGATCAGCCGATCATGCATCGCGTCCGGCAGGTCCGCAGGCAACAAGACTTCCTTGACCGCCACTTCGCGGTCTAGGACCTCGTCGTGGCCGCGCCACACGCGGCCCATGCCACCTTGCCCGATCGGTGTGATCAGCCGGTACCGTCCCGCTACGAGCAAGCCTGCGATGCCCTTCACAGAGGTCACTCTACGAGGCTTCATCACGGCCGGCCTCCGTGATGCGGGCGAGAAGGTTGTCACGGATTTCGACCAGGCGCGGGCGCTGGGAGGGATCGGGGTGCAGCATGGAGCAGCGGACGCACACTTCTCTGAACTACGAAGTTGATGTTCTACTGGGGTCTGGCGCGGTGCTGGGCAGGACTCTCCCGCCACCACTCCCGCGACGTCGCCCAATAGTCTCCCCAATACTCGAGTACCTTGCCCACCCGGTAGGTGCGGTGCCGGCGGCCGCGCCGCGCCCACGTGAACCGGACGGGCCGGCCGAGGGGAAACGCTGGATCATCGTCGGTCAGATCGGTGACGACGTCTACCACGGCCGGAACCTCTGCCACCGGCCGAGGACGGCCGGGGGACGCGCGAAGGGCGCCGACCGAGCACGGCCGACGCCCTTCGCGTGAGGTGATGCCCCGGTCAGGGAGTAGTGGGGCCCGGGTCGAACGCCGCCCAGGTCGAGGGCAGCAAATCGTAGTACGGGGCTCCTACGTCGCCGCCCAGCACGCTGAGCCGGAGCGGCAGCGTGGACGCCTCCGTCTTCTGGAAGGACTGCTCGACGCCCTCGGTCTGCTCGCACCGGGGGACCATGCGGCGAAGCCGCTTGTTGCCGTCGATCAGCTCCAGGCACGCGGCCGTCTCGGTGCGGGAGCCGATCGCGGGCGGCGTGAACCGGAAGTAGGCGGTGCCGCCGCCCGCAGGCTCCACTTTCTCGATCGTGCCGCCGCCGTACACGGCCCTGAACGAGGCCAGGGACCACTCCAAGAGGTCGACCTCGATCGTGGCCGCGTCCTCGGTCTGCCAGCGCCGGACGGCGTAATTCGACTGGTGGGCGCGGGTCTCCTCGAACGACGGGTCGGTGCTCCAGTTGAACGAATCCGGCGTGAACAGGCCGATGTCGAACCAGGCGGACGGCATGGCCACGGTCGGACCGTCCGGGGCGGCGGTGCCGACCGGAGCGAGCCACAGCCGCGCCTGCTGCGGGATGAACACGTTCTCTGCGCCCACGCGGGCCTCCCAGCCACTCGGCGCCCACGCCCGCCATGGCGGACAAAGGGCGTGTCAGGTTGGGGACCCGGGCGCAGAGAGTAGGGATGAACCGGGCTAACGTCGCGCTGACCAGCGCCGCAGGACGTTAGCGACCTTTTGCGCTACACACCCCGGCCATGACGACGACGATGGACAGGGCCGCCGCCGACGAGCCAAAGCCGCCGCGCTGGCGCTGCCTGATCCGGGGCTGCCCGACGCGCGCCGCATGGCAGCCGGCCCCGCACGTGCCGGCGGCGCACGCCGGTTGGCGGAATCACTTCCTGCGGGAGCACCCACGCCGGGAGCAGCCGTGACGGCCACCGACACCGTGATGACGCTGATCAAGTGGGCGTGCGTCGCGTCGCCGCTTGTCGTCTTCGTGGCCGTGTGCTGCTACATGGTGGGCGCGCGGGCCGGGCGGGCGGCGGGGGAGCGGGAGCGGGGGCGGCTCGCTCAGCGGCTGGAGACGTTCACGACGATCCTGCGGCCGGTCGCGGCGGCCGCGCGGCAGGGCAAGCCGGGATTCCGGATGCCGCCCCAGGACATCGCCGTGTTGACGCTGCTCGTGGACTTGCCGGGGGAGGACGGCGACAAGATCGCCGAGCTTGAGGCGCTGTTCCACAAACTTGGGCCGCCCGACTAGACAAGCAAATAAATAACCCTTATGCTTTTACTTGTGAGCGAGCGAGGGGAGCGGTCCCCCGGCCCGCTCGATCAGCCCCAGGAATCACGAAAGGACCAACCATGGCCATCGACTTCACCACGCGCCCCTACTTCGGCTACCTCCACACGGAGCTGACCGCCCTCGGCTTCACCGACCTCGGCCGCGACCCGGAGGAGCTGGGCGGCTACGACTCCCTGTTCACCCGCGTCTACCAGGGGTTCGGCTTCCACGTGGAGATCCACGAGCAGGACGGCGACGTCACCCTGCGCCAGTTCGGCCCCGGCGAGGCCGCCGAGGGCAGCGACACCTACCGGAACGGCTCCGAGTCCGACGTGAAGTTCGACCGCCGGATGCACCCCGCGATCGTCACGGGCGCGATCGAGGCCGCCGTGAAGCTCGGCAAGGACACCGACCGCTCGTACGCGGTCCTCGCCGTCGCCTAACCCCGTCCCGTCCTGCGGTCCCCGCCCGCCTACTCCCGGGCGGGGACCCTCCCCTCTGGAGCACACTCCCGTGATCGTTACCGTCGCGCTGCTGCGCGCCGCCCTGACCTCCCTCGCCGCCTACAACTGGCGCGACCCCTTGCCCGTCATGGTGTCTTCGCCCGTGAACGTGTGGGCCCGCCCGCTCGCCTCGGCCATCCGGTTCGGCCACTTCAAGACCATCAAGTCCGACGACCACGTCGGCCCCGTGGGCCGCCTCACCCGCAACCCCAGCGACGGCCCGCTCGTTGCCGCACTCACGGTCGCCGAGCCCGACCGCGACCCCACCGCCGAGGACATCGCCAAGGCCATCACGGATGTCCAACTCGCCAACAACCTGTTCTGCGCCGAACTGCTCGACCCGAACCTGCCAGTCGTCATCCCCACCGACCGTAACGAGTACGAGCTGTACTCCCCGCTCGACCCCGTCATGAACGACTGCCGCTACGACCCGGACGGAGAGCAGCACCACGGCGTGTGGGGCCACGACGACGGTCCCACGGCCCACGTCCTGTGGCCGATCCCCCCTCGGCGTGCTGCCACCCCGCCCACACCCATCCGGCCCGTGGACTGGCTGGCCCGCCTCCACCAGACCGAGACGTGGACCGACTGGCACGGCTACACCCACCGCCTTCGCGACATGGAGATCTACGCCAACTGCATGGCGCGGGCCTGGTTGGAGATCAACGCCGCCGTCATCACCAAAGGCGTGATCCGGCACATCCTCGGCCACCCCGACACCGCCATCGACGCCGACCCGGGCAGGCTCACGCCGCTCCAGGAAGCCGACATCGCCGTGACGGACCCGCACGGCTGGATCGCCGAAACCCCACTCGTCCAGGCCCTCGCCGACGTCTACGCCAACTGACCCCCGAAGGAACCCCCCCGATGTACGCGAACTGGTACTCCCGCCTCCACAACGCGAAGATCTGGACGGACGAGCAGGGCACCGAGCACGACATCGCCCGCATGAGTCCCCGCCACGCCCGCAACCTCCTGATGTGGATCGAGCGGCAGCACGAGGGCCATCCGCGCCGCCATCGTCGCCCTGCGCGACGTCCCGATGCCGCCGTTCCACACGCGTGCGTACGACGAGGTACTCCACGCCGCCGACGACGAGGCCGCCGCCATCGGGCGCGACCCGCGCGCCTGGCTGACCCAAACCCCGCTGATCCTGGCCCTCACTGACGCCGCAACCCCGTACATCGCGCGCCACCGGCAGCCCAAGCACCACCTCCGCGCGGTGCCCCTCACGGCCGACCGCTACCTGCACTCCGTCTGAGCCCATCCCGCCCCGCCCCACCCGGGCGGGGCCCAACCCCTCAACCCCGAAAGGGCCCTAATGAAGTCAACCCACGTTCGCGCTACTCGATACGCCCTGCTCGCCGCCCTCGTCGTCACCTACGGACTCGGCGTCATGGTCCTCGTGCTCGATGACAACTACCTCGTCGCCTACGCCCTGTTCTGGGCCGTCTGCTGGATGTTCGTCGGCTGGCGCCACCTGGACCAGATCGACCGCGTCCGGCTCGGAGGCTGGCCAGGAGAACGCCGTCCGCTTCGTTGCGCGCGTCTTCCCGGTCGAGCCCGCGTCGCCGGTCGCGGCCGAGCCGGTGGACCTCGACCCCACGATCGCCCGCGAGCTGACGTACCTGGACCCCGGAGACGACTACGAGGGCTGGACCGTCGTGGACAAAGAGGAGGACGGCACACCCGGTGGGAGTCTCACCACTCGCTGATCATCCGCAACGAGGCTGGCGAGCACTTCCAGGGCCACTACCGCCAGGGTCTGACGGAGTACCAGGACACCAAGCCGTGGGAGTACGAGAAGACCGCCCGCTTTGACCCGGTGGTCCGCCGGGCGCGCGTGGTCCGAGTCCACGACTGGGTCACCCCCGCCAAGAACGCCGCCGCCTCCTGACCCTGACCGCACTCTGCCCGGCCGGACGCCGGGTGGGCCCACCCGAGGAGAACCCCTTGAGCAACACCACCGAGCAGGCTGAGACGATCGACCCCGGCCGCCACGATCTGGAGCTGATCCGCGCCGTGGGCGAGAAGCTCAATGAGCACTGGCCGTACCTGCTGAACGATGGCGTCCAGTACCGCGTTGCGGTGGACGCCCTCGACGGCGCCGGCGACGAGCGCGACCGCCGCGCCGAGCAGGCCGAGACCGAACGCGACCAGCTCCGCGACCGCCTGGACGACGCGCTCGTCAAGCGCGAGGCGTACTCGCACGCGATGCACGAGTTGTTCGGCGGGATCGCCGCCGCCCGCAACGCCCTCGCCATGATGCGGAAGGGCAAGACCGTTGACTGGGACCTCCTGGAGCGGCAGCTCGTCGGCAAGGTGACGTACGCCGACGAACGTCTCGGCAGCCGTCTGGCCCGCGAGGCGTCCGAACTCCGGCAGCGCGCCGCCGAGGCCGAGCAGGAGGCCGCCGAACTGCGCGCCAAGCTCGGAGCCGCCGAGCGCGAGGCCGCCCGCGCCCACCAGCTCGCCGAGGTCGTCCACACCAGCTACGGCCTGCTCAACGCCGCCCACCTGGACCTGCGGGCGCGCGTCACCGAGGCGATCGACCTCATCCACGAGTACGACGGCCCCGAAGCACCGTTCGAGCACCACCCGAAGTGGGCCCACGTCCGCCATACCCTCATCACCCCGAAGGCGGCGGCCGTCCCCGAGCAGGCGCCCGGCGACGAGGACGCCGGCCTGCCGGTCGCCGCGCTGGTGGACGTGGACGGCACGCTCGCCGAGAAGGGCGACCGCGACCCGTACGACTGGGCCCGCGTCGGGGAGGACACGCCGAACTGGCCGGTCATCGAGACCGTGCGCGCCCTCCACCACCGCGGCTACCGGATCGTCGTCATGTCCGGCCGGTCCGACGAATGCCGGGCTGCGACAGCCGCATGGCTGAACGCGCATCTCGGCGTCCCGTGGGAGGCCCTGCACATGCGGGCCACCGGCGACTACCGCCAGGACGCCGAGGTCAAGACGGAGCTGTACGAGACGCGCGTGCGCGGCCGGTACGACGTCCGCGTGGTCCTGGACGACCGGCGGCAAGTCGTGGACGCCTGGCGGGCCCTGGACCTGACCGTCTTCCAGGTAGCGCCCGGTGACTTCTGACCAGGTGCGCGGCCAACCGGACGACGCAGGGGAGTTCCTGGTCCTCGACCAGGCCCCCGCCGAGGGCGAGCAGACCAGCAAGGGCCGCCCCTGGGCCAAGTGCACGTGTGGTCACCGCATCTGGTCCGAGCGAGCCCTACGACTCGGCAAGGGCAGCAAGTGCGCCCGCGGCCTACACCTCCCCCGGCGCGACCGAGGACACGGCGGCCGTATCCGAGGATGGAGGGACGTCACCGGCCAAGCCGACCTCTTCGCCGCGGCGCCCTCCGAGGATCAGCCGCAGGAGGACGAGGAACCCGGACAGGCCGAGTGATCCCGGACAGAAGGACAGAAGGTAGATAGACAGCGTAAAGGCGGCCGTCCCGCACACCCTGGGGACGGCCGCCTTCATCATGTCCCGAGCATTACCGACTGCTGCCGATACTCAGGTCGATCGTCCCGCCGGACTTCACCAGCGCCACCAGGCCGGCGGCGGCGAGAGCGACCCCGCCGAGGCGGATCACCCACACAGGAATTTCCATTGTGATCTTGACGCGCTTCACGTCCCAACCCCTCCTACTTGCGGAAACGGGAGCCCGACCAGGGAAGAGGCGCGTATCATCATGAGTGCTCAGTCTCATAATGATGTCCGCGCCGGGGGCTCCCTGGCCGGGCCCGTGATCAGCCGGACCTCTGCAAAGGTTCGGCTTTTTGCGTTGCACGCGACATCGTAGCTTCCTGTTGCTTCCGTTCGTGGGGTATTCCGAATCTCTCCAGAGTCGTACGATCCTGGAGTCCTGGAGTTCTGTGACCCTGCATGGCACATCCCTCGGAAGTGAGCCATGGGTCCGTGTCACTGGGTCCTGACCGGGGCGGATGTGTCACTGGGTCCGCGTTAATTGCCTCCTCTGTTTCGCAACGCATTTCGATTCGCATTTCCATAGGCATTTGCCACACGATTATATTTCGCATTCCCAATCGCGCTTACCGGCGATTACCACACGCGCTAACCTGCGGTTACCACTTTTCTGGAAGCCATAACGGGTATCGCGCCCCTGTCGGGCTTCCCGGAAAGGGGCGTGCGCGGCTCCCAGGGCTTCGCTGAGCGGATTCGGAGCAAAGCGGACCAGGCCCTCTCCGCAGTGCGGCCAGACGGCAATCCTTCCCCACTCTCGAACGCGTGTACGCATTGCCAGGCATTGGTCACAACGTGCGATCCTGGGGTATGGCCATCGTCTCGATCAGCGCCCCCATCGTCGTCCCGGACGGCTACACCGAGGATGACCTCGACACCTGGTCCTTCGCGTGCGCCACCGACAACCACCGCGAGTGCAAGGGCAACCGGATCAACCCCGACCTCGGCTGTGATCCCAGCGAGACGATCCTGCCGTGCGGGTGCGGCATCTGCGCCCACGCGCCCAAGGCCCGCCGAGGCCGGCCCCGCAAAGGGCAGCCCGCCGAGTAGGCCGATCACGCCGCCGACCAGCGCGGCGCGACGTTAACGAAACGACCTGCTACCCATCCCGGCGTGACAGACACGCCGATCTATGACCGCCTGGCCGCCGAGTACGCCGACCGGCACCAGGCCACCCGCCCGTTCCGGCAGGCCGCGACGATCACGCCCGCGGCCGCCGACAAGCCACGCGACTGGTTCACGCCCACCGAGCCCGAGCCCACGAGCGAACTCGAGCCCGCCCCGGCCCGCGTCGAGCCGACGCCGCCACCCGGCCTTCGCGACATCGCCAACATCCTCGCCATGTCGCAGGTCGCGCTCTCCGTACAGCAGCCCAACGCGGCCGTCCGCATCATTGGGACCCTCTCATGAGCCGGCGCGGCGGGGACGGCTGCCTCGTCCTCCTCATGCAGGCCGCCACCCTGGCCGCCCTCATCTGGTCCGGCACCACCACCGACATCACCGCTCTGTCGTTCCTGTGCTGGACACTCGCCGGCTCCGTCATCCTCGGCCTCATCCTCCTCGCCGCCGACTAAACCCGCAGGCCACCAGCCCAAACCCGCCCCGGCAGGACGTTAAGGCGCCGATGTGCCACACTCCCGGCGCTCGACAACCAGACCACCGAAGGAACCCACCGCAGCCGTGTTCACCGAAACCATCGACCACGCGTTCCACGCCGCCCACTCCCTGCCGCACCTCGGCGGGAAGTGCTCCAGCATCCACGGCCACACCTGGCGGGTATCGGTGACCATCGCCGGCCCCCACCTCGGCGCTGACGGCGTCCTGGTCGACTTCACCCCCTTCAAGCGGCGGATGCGCGGCTGGATCAACGCCCGCCTCGACCACGCGCTCATGCTTGGCGCCGGTGACAACCTGCTCCCCCTCCTCGAACCAGTCCCGGACGGCACCTCCTCGGCGCTCACCCAGGCGTTCAACGCCCGCGAGCAGCGCCTGTTCGTGTTCGGCCGCGACTTCCCGGACGTCCTATGGCCCTCCGTAGAAGGGGTGGCGCAGTTGCTCGCCCATCACGCTCACGCCTGGCTGGAGCAGTCCACCACCCGACGCGACGTCTACGTCCAGCAGGTGACCGTCCGCGAGACCGACCACAACTCGGCTACCTGGCACAACCCCGACCCGCCCACCCGCCCGGCGGCCGTCCGGGTCAACGTCCCCGGCGAGTTCCGCGACGTGCCGCCGGACGTGCTGCGCGACCTCCTCACCTCGACGGCGCCCCGCATGGCCATCGAGCTCGCCCGAGAGTCCGGCACTCCCATTGGGGTCGCCCGCTACTTCGTCGACCAGGCCAACGCCGAAACGGTCGCCGCACGGCAGGCCGAACACGACGCCCAGCTCAACGCCGCGATCGCCCGATTCCTCAACCCCAACAAGTAACCCCCCGAAGGAGACCACGATGGCCACCGCCCCCAACCGCTTCCCTGCCGACTCCTACACCGTCGTCCCGATCGCCGAACTCACCCGCGTCACCTCGCTCGCCGACCAGCTCGGCCGCGCCGCCCAGCAGCTCGCCTCCTCACTCACCGCCCCCGCCCCCACCCGCGACCAGACCGCTCTCCCCGTGCCCGTCGCCGCCGTCGAGCCCGCGCCCGTCAAGAGCCGAGCCACCCAGGCCGAAGCCGTCGCCTACCGCGAACACCTCTACCAGCAGATCCACGCCACCGGCCCACACGGCGCCTCCACCGCCGACCTCGCCACCAGCGCGGGGCAGAACCAAGGCCGCGTCCACTCAGCCATCCGCACCCTCGAACAGCACGGCCGCGTCTTCCGCACCGGCCACGGCGTCGTCCGCTGGTACGCCACCGAACACCGCAAGACGGTCATCAACGCCATGCGCAGCCGCATCCCCAACCACGACCTCACCGTCCAAGAGGCCGCCGACGCCCTCGGCCTGGCCCCCTCCCGCATCCGCGAACTGGTCGACGCCAAGGAACTCGACGGCCGCCGCGTCGGCAACGCCATCATGATCCACCGCAAGGGCGCCCTTGCCTACATCGACACCATCGGCACCACCAAGCCCACCCAGCCAGCCGCATAACCCACCCCGACCGCCCACCCCCCGACAACCCCCACGAGAGGAGGAACACCACCATGGGACGCCCCACCAAACTCACCCCCGAACTAGCCGAACTCCTATGCGAAGCACGAGCCAACGGGCACGGAACCCGAGGAGCCGCGGCAGCCTGCGGCATCAGCCGATCGACCCTCCAGCTCTGGCTCTCCAAAGGGGAAGAGGGGGAAGACCCAGACCCGATCTACTCGGACTTCTCGGCCCGGTTTACGCGCGCGGGCGCGAAAGCGATTGGCCGGCTGGTGAACGCGGTGTTTGAGGATGCGGTGGGCGGGGTGGAGATCAAGCGGACGGTCCGGCCGGACGGGTCGGAGGAGGTGCAGGTGACGCCGCCGAATGGGGTGGTGGCGTTGAAGGCTCTGGCGCAGCTTGATCCAGACGATTGGCAGCCTCGGAAGGCGTTGGAGGTGTCTGGCCCGAACGCGGGCCCGGTGGAGGTGGCGCAGTCGGAGGTGATCGAGGGCATCCGGGAGCGGGTGCGGAAGGCGAAGGAGCGTCGGGCGGCCGAGGCTGCCCGCGCTGAGCAGGCCAAGCAGCAAGATTCGGGGGAGGAACACGGTGGGTAGTCATGGGCCGGGGGATTCCGGAGACTTTGGCACGGAGCGTTACGCCCTTCACGCTGACGAGGCTGCTCGTGAGGCGTCGATGCGGCGGCACCCCGTCGGGCGGGCGTTGACGGGCGTCTTCTTCCAGTCGCACCCATGGCTCGCTCCGCCGGAGCCCGCCATGCCGATCGAGCGACCGGCCGAGGTGCCAGCGGCCGGGCGGGTTGAGGCGTTGGAGGTGCGCGTGGCCGAGCTGTGAGCGTCGTCCTCGGGGGGTTGCCGCCGGCCTGCCGCGCTGGCAGGCTCACGGCCATGATCAGACACGGGAGTGACACAGGCGGTTGGACGGCGAGCGTGGGCGGTGGCGTCCGCCGTACCACGGGCGGTATGCGGCACATGGGCGGCATGCGGGCCCACATGGGCGGCTGGTAAGCCGGGTAGACAGAGAAGGGCCCGAACCCCGGCAGAGGGGGGTTTGGGCCCTTCGTCGTCTATGGATGGCTGAACCAGGCCAGCAGGCCCCACAGGGTGGCCCCGCCGGCGGCGAGCCCGGCAAGGATGGCGGCGGGCCACGTCTTGCCGTCCGCGAGCATGAGGGCGGTCGCGATACTGACAGCGGCCACGACAGCGAGCGCGACCATGAGAACCCGTTCTTCAGACATTTCAACTCTCACCAAAGCGCAACGAACAACAGGGGAAGACGCGCCCGGACCCCCTCCGAGCCTCAGACCTCCTCTTCCTTGTCGGCTGGCTTGCGGTGGGTTGCCGTTGCTTGGTGGAATGCGGCCATCGTAGATCGACCGGTGGCGGATACGCCTGGAAACGCGGAAAGACCCGGACCTCCTCTGGTTCGGGCCTTTCCGCGTGCTGGGTCTACGCCGTGGCGGTCGCGCGGCCGCGGCGGGCGAGCATGCGGGCCTTACGCAGCGCGTCCCCCGGGTCCACCCAGTAGTGCCAGCCGGTCCCCGTCTTGTACCGGCTGCAGTGGTCGCGCTGCTCGATCCCGCACATGCGGCAGCCGTTCGGCGGGTTCCCGTCGTCCTCGACGGCCGGGGCGGCGAGCCGCAGGTAGCTGAGTGTCCTGGTCACAGGGTCGCCCAGAGCGGCGACCACCTCAACGCGCCAGTCTCGGGGCATCTGCTCGGCGAGCACGTCGAACCAGGCGCGGCCCACCCCGCTCGACTCGGGCCGGGGCTGTAGGCACACCTTGACCGACCGCTGGTAGGCGCTGAAGTACACGTGGTACTTGAGGGTGTCGTCGGCGGGAGCGGTGGCGCGGAGGATGCGGGACACCTGGAGGAGCTGCATCAGGGGCTTCCTTTCCTGGAGCTTTGAGGGAAGGGGCGCGGGCCCGTACCGCACGGGCCCGCACGATGTCGGGTCAGTGGGTCAAGGTCGAACGGCGCTGACGGCCGTGGCTGGCCAGGTCGAGCCGCCGGGCAACCGGGGCCGACGCCGGGCGCGGCCAGGACGGGCGACGCCGTGCGGGCCCGCGCTGCATGGCCAGTCGGCGAACCGGGTGGCGCGGCGCGGCGGGCGTGACGGCCTGGCGCTCGACAGCCGGGGCCACCTCGACAGCCGGGGCCACCTCGGCGGGCGCGGCCACCTCGGCGGCGTCGTCGTACCGGGTGACGTCCACGTCGTTCAGCGTCACCGTGCCGTCCGCCTCGTACGTGTAGTCCGGGCGGGGCCCGTTGATCGCGTCCCACGCGCTCCTGAGCGGGCGGTTGGCCCGCTCACGCTGGCGCTGCCGCTCCTCCTCCTCGGCCGCCTCCAGCCGCGCCTGTGCGACCTTCCAGAAGGCGTTCGACTCGGCCCGGCTCCGCTCCATGCGGGCCTCCCACGCGCGGTGGCGGCGCGTCGCCTCCTCCCCCTGGTACAGGGGGCGCAGCGGCTCCTTCGGGTCCTCGGCCGCCGGGACCGGCCGGACCGTCTCCCACGCGGCCAGGGCCTCACGCCCGTCCGCCGTGGCGACGACGGCCGCGCCGTCCAGCTCCAGGAAGCCCGCCGAGATGAGCGCCCGCACGCGGTCACGGGACACCGCGCGCCCGCGCCCGCCCTTCCGGCCGGTGCGGTAGAAGCCCTTCGCGTCGGCGTGCAAGTCGCCGGCGACTGCCCACGCCACGGCGTCGGCGTGCGCGACTGTCCAGCCGAGCCGGGCGGCCTGGTCCTCGCGCCGGAACTGGGCGCGGATCTCCTCCAGGGTGGGGACCTGAGCGTTCATGATGCTGTTCTCCAAGGGTGTCGAGGGGCGGGCCCGTGCGGGCCCGCCGGAGGGGGTCAGGCTTCGCTGGGGTGCGAGATGGTGATGACCTGCTGGCCGTTCTCGGTGGACACGGCGGCGTGCAGCGTGGCCGGGTGCGCCTTGCGGATGCGGCGATCCCGGGGCGTCCGCCGCAGGAAGACGGGCGTGCGGCGGTGCCCGCGCGGCATCCCTCCGAGGGCGCTGCGGGTCATCCAGAGCACGTCCCACAGGCGGCCGGTCTCGTCCTGCACGGTGCCTTTGCGCCGGTTGTCGGCGTCCGTCCAGGCCACGCAGTCCTCCCACGCGGCCCGGGTGAGCGCGACCGGGAACCGCAGGCTCGCCTCCCGGGACAGGTCGGCGGGCACTTCGACCAGGTCACCGGAGGCGATGCGGTCGGCGCGGGTCGGGGCGTCCACGGGCAGCTCCTCGGCGAGCGCGAGCACGATCCGGCTGCGCGGGTCGTCGGCGTCGTTGAGCTGGATCGTCAGGCCGGTCTCGAACCGTTCGCCGTCGTTGCGGTGGCGGGCCACGCTCACCGGAATGCGCTTGGCGTCGTCGCCCGTTAGGTTGGCGACCTCGTACGCGTCCCGCAGGAGCAGGTCGAGCCGGTCGTCGAAGTCGCCGCCCTCACGGATGTCGCGGTTCTCGACCAGGCCGGACCACACGGCGTGCGTGATCTCGATGGTGCGGTCGAACGTGCCCGCGTAGTGCGCGACGTAGGCGGGGACGACCCAGACGGCACCGAGGTCGGTCATGGCGGTGGAGATCACGGAATTGCCTCCAGAGGCGAGAGGGTGAAGTCAGGGGAGGGGAGGGGGCGGCGCGGTGCGCGCCGCCCCCGGACTGGGGCTCAGACGCAGCCGGGGCAGTGGGGGCACTGCTCGGGCTCGTCGCCGCCGGGGGAGAGGTAGACGTTCGCGTACGCGACCGGGCACATCCAGGCGACGGGGTTGCCGGGGCAGCAGTCGGTGTAGGCGTTGCCGTTCAGGTCTTCCAGGAGGTTCACGTCCGTGTTGCCGCACGTGGTGCACGCGGGATCAAGGAACGGCCGGAAACCAGGCGTAGAGGGTGCGAGGGCGGCGGGCAGGGTGATCGACACGGGGATGGTCCTTCCGGGGCTTCCTGGGGCGTTTGAGGGCTTTCGCGGGTGTTCCGGGGCGGGATGACCGCTCATCCCGCCCGGAACCGGGGGCGGCTACCGGTCGCCGCAGTGCTCGCAGACGGCCACGGTCTCCTCGCTGTAGCTGTCGGTGTGGGCGTTGTCGGTGACCCGGGCGTGGCAGACGTCGCACAGGAACACGTCGCGCATGCCGAGCGCGTCGTCGATCACGTCGAGCAGTTCCGCGCCGGTCGCGTCGCCGTCGATCGCGAACCAGCCCCGGTCGTCCAGCAGTTCCTTCGCGTCGGCGACGGCCTCGGGGGAGAGGGTGGCCGCGATGATGGCGGGGCGGGTGGCGACGATGGTCATGCTTACCTCCTGGGGCTTTGTCGGCGACCGCTCACCGACTCATAAGGAAAAGAATAAGGGTTATTTATGATCCTGTCTACTCGGCTGATCATGTTGACGAAAATATAAACGACCCATATGCTTTTATATGTCAGCCGGTGAGCGGTCACCGGCGGCGCCCCAGGAAAGGACCTCAATGGTCAAGCTCAGGGCCTACGCCCTCGCAGGCATCGCCGCCCTCGCGGCAGTGCTCGCTCCCGCCACCGCCGCCCACGCGGGCGACGCTGGCAGCATCACCAGCCCGGCCAACGGCAACACCGTCAAGGCCGGAACCCACTTCACAGTGGACGCGAACGTCACCAACGTGTGCGACGCCAAGATCACCGTCACCACCCCGGACGGCGACACCCAGCCCATCGCCTCAGCCCCGCGCGACCCCCTGTGCGCGGCCACCACCTTCAGCGGCAAGTACCTCCCGGCCACCGCCGGGGACTACACGCTGACACTCGCGGCAGGCAAGGGCGCGGTGATCGACACCATCACCGTCACCGTCACCGCCACCACCCCGCCCCCCACGCCGACCCCCACGCCCACCGAGACGGGCACGGAAACCCCGGCGGCCACGCCCCAGCCCACCGCCACGATCACGGTCACCCCGACCCCCACCCCCACGGTCACCGTGACGGCCACCCCCAAGGCCACCAAGAAGGCCACCGCCACCCCCACGGCCAAGGCGACAGCCAAGCCCAAGACGGCCACCACCCCGGTCACCCCGGCAACCGTCTACATCGACCGGCCCGCCGCCGCCCCGCAGGCACAGGCACCCGCCCCGCAGATCGAGGCACCGGCCACCCAGCCGACCATGCAGGAGATCCCCCCGCAGGTCGCCGCCCCCGCCCCCGCCCCGGCAGACAACGCGGTCGGCATGAAGACCGTGGGCGACACCTCCGTGATCTCCACCATGTTCGACCTCATCGACGGCCTACTGCCCATCGCGGGCACGGCAGCCCTGGTCTGGGCCCTGATGGTCATCCGCCAGCGCAAGACCGCCCCCGCCGCCACCCCGGCACCGGCACCGGAGCGTGACGGCATCCCCGCCGACGCGGACGCCCCCACCGCCATGCACGCCCCCTACAAGGGCTGACCGCCCCGCCCCCCGGCCACAAGCCGGGGGGCACCCCTCCCACAGCCACAGCCCAGAAAGGGGCACCCATGATCTCCTCCGTTTACGTCCGCTCCACGCTCCAGGCCCACCCCGTCGAACCCGAGTCCGGGTTCACCGCACTGTGGGGCGTCCACGTCCCTGAAGACGAAACCGCGTGGCGTCCGGGCACCAACCAGCGCGGGGAGCCGCTGCCCGCATTCGCCGGCCCCCGGTACGTCATCTACGCCCAGCACCGGAACGGCGTCATCACGGCCCGCGCCCTGACACCCGGCGACTTCCGCCACCAGGGCGACGCCCACATGATCGCCGCCCGCCT
The DNA here is from genome assembly GCF_042650645.1 of Nonomuraea purpurea. Lineage (NCBI taxonomy): Bacteria > Bacillati > Actinomycetota > Actinomycetes > Streptosporangiales > Streptosporangiaceae > Nonomuraea > Nonomuraea purpurea. The sequence continues at coordinate 101,684 of NZ_JBHSBI010000036.1, read as the reverse complement.
GCGGGACGCGGGCCTGAACGCCCGCGTCAAGAAGCGGCGTGACACCGTGCTGCGCGACCAGCACGGATTCTTCCTCCCGTTCCGCGTGTCGGTGGCGGCCGATCACGCCCTGCTCGACGTGCTCGACGCGGCCGAGGACGCCGCCGAGGCGGCGCGCGAGCCGGGCACCGGCTACCTGGACGCCTGCCCGGCCTGCGGCAGGACCGACCCGCCTGTGACCACGCCCGGGAAGACGGGAGCGATCGTCACGGACTGCTGCGAGAAGGACGTGGCGGCGCTCATCTGAGCAGGCAAGCGGGCGGGCGGATGGCGGCATGTCCCGAGAATCGCCCCGGCCAATCCAGGCCCACGGGGGCGCGGTGAGCGCCCATCTTCGCACGCCCAACCCCTTGCCAAGAGTATAAACGACCCATATGCTTTTACTTGTGAGCGGGAGAGTAGCTCTCGCAAGCCCCCTCCGGCCTCATCAACCGGAGGGGCTAACCAGGAAGGGGTTCACATGGCAGCCACGGACAGTGAGTGCCGCTGGTGCGGCACGTACTTCCCGGACACGCCGCCCGGCAAGCCCGCCCCCGAGCACGACCGTCCGAACGGGACGCCGTGCCCGGCCAAGGGCCAGAAGACCGGAGCGGCTGGCTGATGTGAGAAGCGAGCGCCCCGCCCTCCAGGTGGGGCGCTCGCCCCCTTCCCGGCGTGAGCCCCATCCCTCTCCGCTTGTCTATGACAACTAGACAGTTTCCAGAAATGCTTACTAGACAGGAGTGGGCGAAAGCCCTAAATTACTGGTCATGAGAAACCACCTTGAAGCGATCTTCGACGAGCCGGACCTCCTGCAGGACGCCGACGAAAGCCTGCCCAAAGCCACCACCTACTTCGCCACCGTCACCCGCACCGGCAAGCAGTGGACCGCCACCGTCACCGACCTGCCCGGCGGCGGCGCCGTTCAGGCGCAGGGCGCTTACTGGACCGACGTCAGGCGAAACCTCGGCTCCCTCCTGTTGGACGCCCTCAAGGCCGAACCCGGCACCGTCGCCCTTCACCTTGCCCCCGCCGACCCTGAAGCCGCGGACGTCCTAACGGCCGTCACCGAAGCCCGCATCGCCCGCGCCCAGGCCGAGCAGGCCGAACGGGACGCCGTCCGCCACGCGGCCCGAACGCTGATCGGCAAGAGCTGGAACACCCGGGACGCGGGCACGGTGCTGGGCTTGTCGCACCAGCGGATTTCGCAGATCGCCCCCCGCGCCACCGCCTAAGCTGCAGGTGTGCCTGATCGCTTCCTGGTTAGGACATGCCGCCGCCCCTCGGGCTGATTACCCGAACGAGCGGGGCGGCGCCGCCCCCGTTGGCCTTGCGCCGGCGGGGGCGGTTTTGTGCCCGCCGGCGATTGCCCTGCCCCTGTGAGCGGGGCGTAGACCTGCGGATTCTCTCGCTCGTCCCACTTGCCAAGGATGTAAATAACCCTTACGATTTTACATGTGAGTCGGTGAGCGGTCACCGACCCCAAGCCCCAGGAGAACCACATGCTCACACCCGACCTGCTTCGCCTGCTCGCCGAAGACCTCCGCGTCGCCATCGCCACCGGCGAATTCGACGAGAGCGCCGCGATCCCCGCGCTCCAGTCGATCGGCGGCGTTGACCGCAAGACCGCCGTCCGCATCTGGCGCGACGCCGACCCGATGGGCCAGGGCAACATCTGGGACATCCTCGGAGACGGCCGCTACCGCGCCCGCTACGGGCTCGCCCGCCGCGTCTGGGACCACACCGACGGCCCCCTGAAGGGCAAGCCCGTCATGCCTGCACTGCTCCTCCAGTGGGGCAACGGCATCACCCGCTTCGCCGCCGTCGCCACCAAGTAGCCCACCCCGGCCCACCCCGGCCCACCCCCGCCCGGGGCGGGCCCCGCGCCCTCCGCACCCGCGCCACACCCATCAGGGAGAACCTGTGAGCTACGTCCTCGCCGCCCTCTGCCCCGGCTGCCGCGTCGCCGTCGAGCCCGACCGCGTCAAGAACAACCGCCGCTACTTCACCCACGACTGCGAGACCACGCCCGCGTGGGAGCTGCCCTACGCCCCGCCCGCGCCACGCATGAACGTGTCGGGCCGCCTGGCCGCCCTCAAGACCATCGACGACGGCCCGATCAAAGACAAGGACTGGGAAGTCGCATGGGCGCAGCTTTGCGCGCTGGGGACCGCAGGCCGCTCCGAACGCTGGCTTGACGCGATCGACTGGCTCAGCCGGGCATGGTCGGACCCCGCGAACGACCGCCAATGGGTCGTCCTGCAGGGCCGCGTCTTCCTCGGCATCGCCAACGCCCCCAAGCGCCGCTAACCGCCTCTGGCCCGCCCGCACCGGGCGGGCCGCCCTCCCCGAGAAAAGGACCCTGGATGCACGTCACCGAGCGCGCCCGCTACACCGTCGAGATCGCCCTCGACTCCGCCACCACACCCAACCTCGCCGACCGCGCAGGCAATGAGTTCACCCCCACCATCGCCGAAATCAAGTGGGAATGGACGCCCTCCGAGGGCTGGCAGCGATGGATCACCGTCGTCGGCTACCGCCTCCGCAAGAACGGCAGCATCGGCCGCCGCACCTCCTTCCACTGCGAGACCCCCCACAGCCCGGACGCCTGGCTGCTGCCCGCCAAGTACCAGGCGCTCGCCGACGCCACCAGCCCCGCCAGCTTCCCCCTGCCCGCCTGACCACCCCGCCCCGGCGCGGGCCCGTGCGGTACGGGCCCGCGCCCCTCTCAAGCCCCAGGAAGGCCCCACGTGACCACCGAAGCCCCGTTCGTCCCCAGCCTGCTCGCCGTCGTCCTCGGCCCCGACTCGACCGCCCCCACCGCGCACCACATCGAGTGCCCCATGTACGACTACTACCTGCCCGGCGACTGGAGCGGCAGCGTCACCGACCTCAGCCACCTGACGATGCGGTGGAGTAACACGATCCTCCACCCATGCCTGTCCAAAGCCGCCCGCGCCTACGACATCCCCGCCGGACTCCAGCACGACGACGTGCGCGGCCAGTGGACCCGCACCGAGGTCCTCATCGGGTACGTGCTCGACACCGACGCCAACACCAACGAGCCGATCGCCTCAACCGTGGCACGCGTCCGCCGCCTGGTGGGCATCCTCACGAGCGCCCCGTTCGACCGGTTCACGGCCGCCCGCCTGGAGACGACCGTGCACCGACTCGCCGAGCAGATCGGCCACGGCGACGTGAACGCCTCCTACGTGATCGCCACCCTCCGGGACCGGCCCGAAGCCGCCACCTGGTAGCCCCCTCGGCGGGCCCGAGCGACGCGGGCCCGCCCCAGCCCTCGGCCGCCGGGGGTTGTGCACGGCCCTGAACGCCCCTCTACGACCCGATTGGAGCCCACCATGGGCAACGTGATCAACACCCCCGCCAGCGCTGCCGAGATCATCGTTGGGACGCTGCTCGCCCTGCCCGGCAGCGTCATGCCGCCCGCCCTGGCCGATCCGCCGGCGACTGCCGTCGTGATCGAGCGGAACGGCGCCGCGTGCATCGCGGCCGCCGCCCTGGAGAGGGCGCCGTTCCTGACGCTGCGCTGGGACGCCGACGCCGGGCAGATCGCCGACGTGGCAGCGTGGCCGGACCTGCACGAGGCGCGTCTCGCCGCCGACTCGCTGCGCGTCCTGATCAACCAGCGGGAGCGCGGCCTGATGCTGCTCCAGCCGCACGTGTACTGCCGCATCGTCGGCGCGGACACGTCGCGATGGCGGGTGATCGGCCCGAGCTGGGGCGGCACCGTTGAGGAGACCGGCCGCGAGGGACGCGTACGCGTGTACGCCGACCACACCCGCCGGTCGGTCGGCACCTCGGCCAGTCTCCGCGCGGGGGCCCGCAGGCTGGCCAGGCTCAACGGCATGTCGGACGCCCGCCTGGTGTAGAACCTGCGGATCTTGGGGCTTGATCAGCTTGCCAATTATATAAACAACCCATATGCTTTTACTTGTTAGTCTATGAGCGGTCATCGGCTCGCAGGAACCAACCAGCCCCAGGAGGCCCACACCATGACCACCCTCGCCAGGATCACCTCCCGCTACATGACCGGCCACGAGTACAAGGCCCTCGCCGAGGCGATCCCGGCCGTCCCCGCCCGCTACGGCCAGATGGCCGAACTGATCGGCCGCGCCGCCGACGCCTACCACGAGGCCGCCACCCTCGCCGGGATCGACCCCAAGGGCCTGGAGGAGCGCAAGATCCTCCGCCGGTTCGCGGAGAGCTGGCTCAACCAGATCGACGACCCGTACATCATGACCATCGCGATCGGCGCGGACTTCCCCGCCCACCTCGCGACCGTAGTGTCCGTCAAAGCCCTGCGCGGCTGGCTCACCAAGTGCGCCTACGGCAGCGGCCCCCGCCTCGACTTCGGCGGCATCATAGCCAGGGCTCAAGAGCGATACAACAGCGCGTTCCCCGACCTGGTGGCGTGCGAGCAGTGCGACGAGATCGGCGACCACACCGCGTCGTGCACCATCGAACTCAGCATCGGCGACGACGTTGACGCCGCCATGGCCGAGGTCGTGCACGAGGAGGACCTGCCCGGCTCGTGGCAGTTCGCCCCCGTGCACGTCATCCGCACCCTCGCCGCCAACCGCGCCCGCATGGTCGGCCTGACCCGGATCGCCGTCGAGGCCAAGGTGCCCGCCGCCGTCCCGCCGCGCGTGGAGGAATTCCTCGCGCTGCTCACCCCCTGACCCACCCCGGCCCGCCCCGCACAGGGGCGGGCCCCCTTCCTCTCGTCCACCACGCCCGGAAAGGCGCACCCACCTTGACCACCACCAACGAGCCGACCCTGCACGTGTTCGGCATCGACGTCACCATCTCCGGCTACGCCCTCATCAAGGCCGCCACCGTAGAAGAGGCCCGCGCGCAGGCCACCGAAATCCAGAGCGTGGACATCGACCACAAGCAGGGCCACGTGACCATCGCGGGGATTTCCATCGTCAGCGCCGACGAGCTGGTGGAGATCGATGGCTGCGCCATTGACGAGATCGAGGCCGAGCAGCAGGCCGACAACTGCCGCGAGCCCGCCGAGCGCACCTACTGCGACAACGAATGCGGCGAGGCCACCACCAACACGCGCCGGAACTGCGAGCACTGCGACACGGCCACCGACTGCTGCGACCAGTGCGACGCCTGCAAGAAGTGCGGCAACCCCTCCCGATAGCCCACCGGCCCGCCCCGCACAGGGGCGGGCCCATCCCAAGGACACCGCCTGTGAGCACCACCACCGACCAGTACACCGACGCCACCGTCATCGAGCAGGCCGCCGCGATCCTGTGGCTGCACTACGGCGACGACGACATCCTCACCGAACCGCAGAAGGCCGCCCTCGACAGCCTCGCGGCCCGCCTCACCACGCTCGCCCACGCCGAGGAGGACGAGGAGGAGATCGAGCCCGGCCACTTCGCCATCGCCGTCGCGTTCGACTACGAAGAGACCGCCACCCACCACGTGACGGCCCGCGTCGTGGTCCCCGAGACCATCGCCGACGACGTGTCCGAGGTGACCACCTTCCTCCGCGTGCACGAAGACGCCTGGTTCGAGCAGTTCGACCCCGACGTGCGCGACGTTGTGGACGACGAGACGCACCTCGACAACGTCCGCATCCTGAAGTTGGTGGAGTCGTGACCAAGGGCAAGCAGGTCATCATCGTCCAGGACCCGGCCACCGGCGAGTACGAGGTGTTCGGCCACGTCTTCACCGACAAGGGCCTGGAGGAGCTGGAGGCCGAGGCCGCGAAGCGCGGGCTCACCGTCGTCGGGCGGGCCCGGCTCACCTCCAAGGCCGAACTCGCCGCCCGCCCCTACTGACCAGACAGCACAGATGGGCGCCACCCGGACCGGAGTGGCGCCCTGTATCTACTGGTCAAAGAATCGCTACCGAGCGTAGGCAAGAGATCGGTTTGGGGATTTTTTTATTTGGGGCCGAGGCCACAGCGGCACACGCTACAGCGGCCACGCCGAACAGGACTTGATGCCACGCAGGCGGCTCGGCGAAGTTAGAACCGATGCTGAACAGCATCGTCGCGCCGGACAAGAGCACCAGCACGCGGGGGCCGCGCCCCGGATCGCTGTCGCGTTGGCGTCGTGCCCGCCCTCCCACACGACCAAAGTAACGTCCCGCCTACCCCAACCGTCGCGTTTCCCCCAGATCGAACACGACTACCGCTCGCACCCGTACCCCGCCGGCACCTCCTCGGCTGAGTCGTCCTCCGTCTCCCCGGCGGAGTAGGTCATGACCAACTCCCCGCACTCGACCCCGGTCAACTCGACATCCTCGGTGCCACGCCTCATGCCTCGACCTCCCTGCCGCGAGCGTACGACCAGGGCCGCGCGACGTTAAGCCCCCTAATCAGCGCGCTGGGAAGCCCACAGCGGCTCTGCCGGTCTGAAAGACGGCGAAGGATTTTTTGAGAGGCGTACGGAGCCCAGGCAAGGTGTTACACCTCCTGACCTGCGGTGAGCGCATACGCTCACCGCCGCTTTTTTTAAAAGGTTCCTCGGCTGCTCCAAGAGCCGCTGCTCCGGCGACCGCCAGCACGCCGAACACCACCTGTGAGATCGTCGGTTGTTCGCTGAAGTTGGCAGCCACCCCGGCGAACATGGTGCTCGCCGACAGCACGACGAGCGTGCCCCGGCTCGGTCGTCTCTGGGGGCCTCGTCGCCTCGCCCGCCCTCCCATGCAGCCAACCTAACCGCCACCAACAGCCGACACGACGTTAACGCCGAAACCCGGCATCCTCCCCGGCGACCTACCACCGACCCGCCGGGGGAGCGATGAAGAAGATTCAGGCCCGCTACTACCACAACGGCCGCGTCCGGCCCGTCCGGCTGATCGTCATGCACTCCATGGAGGCCCCGGAGAAGCCGACCACGGCCGAGAACGTCGCCAACTGGTTCGCCACCAGCAGCCCGAAGACCTCGGCACACGTGTGCGTGGACAACAACAGCACCGTCCGGTGCGTGGACGACGGCGACACCGCATGGGCGGCGCCGAACGCCAACGCGGACGGCCTGCACATCGAGCTGACCGGCTACGCCCGGCAGACCCGAGCCCAGTGGCTGGACGCGTTCAGCCTCGCCACCCTTAAGAACGCCGCCAAGGTCGCCGCGGCCTGGGTGAAGAAGTACAACATCCCCATCCGCCACCTGACCCCCGCTCAGGTGCGGGCCGGGCAGAAGGGATTCTGCGCCCACGTCGACGTCACCAAGGCGTACCCCGGCACCGGCTCCCACACCGACCCCGGCAAGGGCTTCCCATGGGACCGGTTCCTCGCGCTCGTGCGAGCCGAGGTGGACGGCAAGCCCGCCAAACCCGTCACCTGGTCGCGGACCCTCGTCTACACCAAGGGCAAGGCGTACATGAAGGGCGCCGACGTCGAAACCTGGCAGGCCCTCCTCGATGAGCTGGGCTACGACGTCGACGTGGACGGCCTGTACGGTCCCGGCTCCACCACGGCGACCAAGAAGTTCCAGACCAAGGCCAAGCTGCTCGTTACCGGCACCGTGGACAAGACCACGTGGCAGGCCGGCCAGAAGGCGGCGAGCAAGTGAACTTTGCTGACGCTCTTAACGCCCTGAAAGCCGGTCACAGGCTCACTCGCGCCGGCTGGAACGGCAAGGGCATGTGGATCTTCCACGTGCCCGGCTCCACCATCACCGTCGACGCGCACCGCCCGCTCGGTCAGGCCGCGCCCGAGCTCGTCGGCCAGACCATCGATTACCGGCCCCACCTCGACATGTTCACCGCGGATGGCCAGATCGTCCCGTGGGTGGCATCTCAGTCGGACATGGACGCCGACGACTGGGAGATCGTGGGCGGCCCGGCATGCGGGCCTGACGTGCCGCTGGCGGCCGCCCTGGGGGACGGCCGCCAGCGCTAGACGGCGGGGCTTCCTGAAGTCAGAACTTGAAGAGCTTCAGGATGGGGCCGAGGACCGCAGGGTCGGCACCCAGCTTGGCCAGCTCAACGGCGGCCCAGAGCGCGACGATCCCGAAGGCGCACTTCGCGAGTATTCCGAGGGCCTTGGGAGAGATCCGGAACCCCTCGTCGGGCGGCGGGGGAGCCGGCGTCGTGGCGTCCGTCAGCGTCTTGAGCGGGATGGCCGCGATGACCCACGCTTGGTCATCGCGTCGGTCCGGGGGTGGACCAGGGGGCGTTCTATCGAACACCTGAACTCCTAACCAGTAGGTGCTACCTGACTGGCCGGACTCCAAGAAGCCCAGGTCACGGGGCGTCCGTGTTGCGCCTGGACCAGGGCGCCGCGTACTCTAAACGTGCAACCATTTAGCATGTACTAAGCGCCCGGGGCCTCTTGGAGGTCCGGCCTTACGACTAGGCCCCAGCCTTGCCGGGCTGGGGCTTTCGTCGTTGTAGCTAGTTTACCGGTACTCCTCGCGTTTTTTGTAGTAACCGCGTTGACCTGCGGAAACGCCCGGCGAGTGGGTGTGCTCGCTGTGGAAGTTCAGAAAAATGCCAGCCGGAAAAAGAACGTATTTCATATTTCCGCTTTTTCCGATTTGTACGATTTATAGCATTATGGCCAGCGTGGCCGCCGTGGCGGCGGCCACGGCCACGACGCCTACGAAACGCCTGGGCTGGCGTGTGGTCACGGATCTCGACGCGAGCCGCTCTCGATCTCCCGCCACCACCACGGGCCAACAGGCCGTGTCCGCCGTTACATGCCGCTGGCGGCCGCCCTGGATGGACGGCCGCTAGCGATAGACGACGGGATAGCGGCGGTTACCTGGGGATGAGCTTGCCGAACAGACCGAGCAACTCCGCAGGGTTGTAGCCGAGAGCGATGAGCGTGATCAGGCCGCCCACGATGAGCGCGGTCACGCCGATGGTCACCACCATCTTGGTGATGCTTTCCACCGCCTTGTCGGACACGATGACGCCGGTACTACTGCCCGTGGGGGTGTCGGCAGCGCTGTTGGGCGGCTGCTCGGCCTGCGCGGGCTCAGGAGGGTTCGGCGCCTTGTCAGGCGGCACGAGGTACGGCAATGATGCTCCACTACTAGGGGTTGTGCCGCCCTCGGGAAGGCTGCGCCGTCGTTGCGGCACCCCACGCGCGTGGATAGCCTGGAGTTGCAAAGTACAGGCGTGCAGCACGTCGGGTCTCCTTCCCGGGGGTCGGCATTGACTGTGACGAGGGGCTCGGCCGCGCCAACGGCCTGGGCCCCTTCGTCATGATCAACGCTAGAGCAGATCGTCTCCGAGGTTGTAATGACGAGTTCGGACGTCATCCGCTCCAACGCGAACGAGGCAACGCTACGGGCACACACCCGGGTCGAACCCAACAAATTGTTGGGGGTAGACACCGGCCCCCTTTCGGTGTACGGGTCTGCTCGGATACAGCCGCTCCAACGCCAACGAGGCCACGCTACGCGCGTGACCTCGTGTCAGAGAGGGACACAGTGTCCCGGTAGAAGCGGCCTTACCTTTCGGTAAGCGCCCCGCCTACAGCATCAGGGCCAGGGTCGCCGCCGTGGCGGCGGCTCCAGCGAAGGCGCCCGCGAGCGCCTGGGCGGGCGTGTGGTCGCGGATCTCCGCGCGGGCCCACCCGATCAGCGCGACCACCACGGCGCGGAGCTCAAAGCATGGCAGCCATGACGGCCCACGCCACCGCGGCACCCGCCGCCGTGCCGGCCAGCGTCTGGGCGAGGGTATGGTGCGAGATCCGGACACGGGCCCACCCGATCACCGCCACCAAGACGGTGCCCACCAGCAGCGTCGGCACCGGCGGCAGGAGGTAGGCGAGCATGACGACGACCCCCGCCGTAACCCCCGTGTGGAACGAGACCTTCCACACCAGCGTGATCCCGCCGAGGACCGCGATCCAGCCGAGCATCACCACCACCATCGCAGTCAACGCCACCGGGTCGCTGTCGGCCGCCAACAGCACCGCCAGCGTCACTACGACCGCCGCCAGCGCGGCCAGCATCGGCTTGAACCTGCTCGACCGGTCCACGATCTGCCGCGAATCCAGCCGGCCCCGCCGAACGCCCACCGCGATCACCGTTGCCGGGATGCCGCCGCACACCGCCGACACGGCCAGACCCCACGCGCCGCCCAGCCAGCCGCCCGCGAGGAGTCCGACCACCGGCGGCATGGACAGCATCAGGTACTGCGGGGCGAACACCTCCGTGACCGCCCACGCCGCCCGTGTCAGACCGGTCCGAGGGACCTCTCCAGCCGCTTCCACGCCCACCACACGCTGACCAGCCATGTCGCCTCCTTCGGAATGTCCTCGCCCGCCGCAGCGGGGGCGCCCGCGCTGATGTCGCGAGCCTTGTCGCCCGTCTTGCGGGCGATCAGCGACTCTCGCAGCCGCAGCGCCGCGGTGTCGGCGTCCACGCGGCCGGTCGCGAACGTACCCTCGGGCAGGTACGCGGAGAGCTGCCGCATCGCATCCAGGCACTCCACCACCCGCCGGTGCAGCCGCACCCGCCACGGGCCGCCCTCGACGTTCAGCACCACCTCCGGCTGAGCCTGCACCAGCATCCGCCACAGGCCGCGCAGCCGTGTATACAGCCACCAGGCGCGGCCGGAAGCGCGGCCGCGGTGGATGGCCTGCCAGCCCATACCGATCACCAAGAGGAGGATGCTCGGCATCAGCAGGAAGGTGCGGTCCACATCCAGGTCGTAGGGGATCAGGCCCGCGATGCCCGCGAGCGCGTAGACAGGGGACACAGCGCACCAGATCGCGCCGAGCGCGAATACGCCCAACTGGGTGCGCAGCACCCCTGTCACCTGGATGAGTACCGCGATGCACGTCGTGGCCAGCGCGAGCGTCACGAACGCGACGTACAGGTACCACAGCAGGAAGTGCGCCCACCCCGCCCACACCCCCGGGTTGGACAGCGTGAACCGGGCGGGATCCGCGAAGAACACGTCCGTCTCCGCCCATCGGTACGCGCCGGCGAAGTGGGTGACGATCAGCAGGCAGATGACCGTCACCGTGGCGGTGATGTGGGTCCAGCCCCGCCGGCCCGCCACAGCGGACATGTAGAGGGCGACGCCCACCGCGCCGAGCATCGCCGTGCAGCGCTTCAGCAGCGATGGCAGCGCCATCTCAGGTACGTCGATGAACTGGGCGATCTCTGGGCGGGCCAGGGTGAACCCGACTGCCATGCCGGTGAACATGACCAGTAGGCCCCAGTCCTGCCGGGTAGAGCGCTGCCGGAACCGGACGGTCACGGCCGCCCATAAAGCGGCCGTCGCGAGCCAGCCTGCCATCACAGGCCGTCCATCGCCTGCCGGATCCGGCCGATCCGGCCGATTCCGGGCTCATCGGGTTCCACGCCGGCGACCGCGTAGGTGCCGTACAGCTCAGCCATCCGTTCCTCTTCTTCGTCGTATTTCGTCCGTAGCCGGTACATGGCGAGCCGCTCGGGGTCGAGGTCCGGTAGTAGCCGCGCCAGGTCGTTGCGGTCTTCATCATGCAGGCCGTGCCCGAGGTTCCGGCCGGGCTTGGCCATCAGCATGTGCCCGACCTCGTGGCCGATGATCTGCCAGCGTTGAGCGCCGACTGCGCCGCGCGGCACGTGGATGTGGTCGACGCCTCCGTTGAGTCGCCACATGCCGCACACGTCCAGGGGGAGGTCTTCCTCGTGCAGACGGAGGGGGCGGCCGCGGTACGCCTCGACGCGGGCCAGGTATGTGGCCTCGTTGAAGGGGCGTGGAGGGCGTACGGCGTCCAAGGCGGTCCGCACTGGGCTGGGGAGGCGGAAACGGGCGAGCATGATTAGGGGGACCTTTCCGACATGGTTCGGAAAGTTTACAAAGATCAAGGAACTTCTCTGTCCGCGGGGAGCCCTTCCTCGGCCCGTGTCTTCTCGATCAGCCGTGCGATCTTCCTTCGCCCTTCCGACGACAGTTCGGCCGACCGCAGCGCGAGATCCTGCGTGCCGCTCGTGAGGATCGCCTGCAGCAGGTCCAACTGCGAATCGACCCGTTCCACGAGGGCCGCATGCTGGGCGCTGGCGCTGGCGGTCAGGTACTCGCCGGGCACGCCGAAGAACCGTGCGATGGCGGCGGCCTGGGCGACTGTCAGTAGGTGCTCCTCGCCGGTGCGCAGCTCGGCAAGCTGAGCCTCCGTGATGGGGCTGCCGGTGGCGGTGATCGCTTCGGCGGCCCTGTCGAGCGGATACGGTTTGCGGTTCACGGGATCGACGACCACGTCGAAGAGGCGGTTCAGCCGTTGTGTGAGCAGGAGCAGCTGCGGTTCGCTCGTGGCGGTGTGTTCGGCGTTATCGCCGCTGGTGCTGAGGTACTCGACTGGTACGCCGTAGAAGCGCGCGACGCCGAGGGCTTTGTCGAGGCTGAGCTTGGTTCGCTCCCCGCCTTCGAGCATGGCCAGATAGGCGCCCGTGATGGGTGTTCCGGCTGCTGTGATCGCGGCAGCGGCCTCGCGTTGGGAATAGGGCTCCCCGGTTGCGGGGTTGACCGACTCTTCGCGAAGACGCTTCAGCCGCGACTTAAGCGGCATCCTTGATCTCCGATCACGCGCTAACAGTAGTTGACATATGGGGACATTAGCCGGAACCATACACGAGCCACGCCCGCTCACAACTGTTAGCGGGTGGAAATGTGGAGTTCAGACAGTCGCCGATTCGGGAGAGCCACGTTGACCCATGAGCTGGACCGCGATGGCCGCGAGCTCTTCCTGCGTCTGTCGGCGGACCTGTACGAGCAGGCGACACAGGACATCCGCGGGGAGGGGCCGCGAAACGAGGGACTCGCGTTCTGGCAGGCCATCCGAGAGGCGATGGACGCCGAGGCCGAGCAGCACAAGCGCCGCATGACCGTGTATCGCATGCTGGAGGACCTGGCCGTCTACCGGATGGCCAAGGTGCAGGGCATGCCGTACGAACGCATCGGCCACCGCGCCGGCCAGCGCTCCCGCACCTGGGCGTTCCAGCACACCATGCCGCAGGACCTGGTCGACGACCTGATCGACATGTACGCCGAGGCCGAGGCCGCCGAGCGCGACGCGTTCATCAACGCCCGGGCCGAACCCGTCACCCCGCCGCCCAGCGACCGCAGCGTCATCCCTATCACCGCCCACGCCAAGAGGCCCGTGCCCCCGCACGAGTCGGCCCGCCGGAGCCTCCTCTACCGGCAGCTTCGCCGCTTCCTCGGCGGTGCGGCCGCCATCGCGGGCCCGGCCTACCTGGCGGTCAAGTCCACAGCCGAGAGCTACACCAGCACTGTGCAGACAGCGCTCATGAGCAACGGGGCGCTCACCCCCATGCCCGGCCTGGACCCGCTGAGTGCGGGCGGCCTGTCCAGCATGCTGTCCGCGTCCGGCGCGTCGGGCGCGGCCACGCAAGCCTCGGGCCCGGTCACCACGGTCGTCGGCAAGGTGATGGCGAGCGCGGTCATCGGCGTCCAGGCCACCGCCGGAGTATCGGCCCCGGCCGCCGTCGCCCTCACCGCCGCGGCGGGCACGCCCGTCGTACTCGCCGCCGAGGAGGCCGCCAAGCCGATCGCCGTGGCGCTCGGCATCCGCCAGCCCGACCCGACGCCGGTCCCCGACCCGGTGCCCGACATGCTCGCGGCGTTGCCCGCCTTGCTGATGCCCACGGGGGAGGAGGCGCCTCCTTACCTGGATACGCAGGTGCCGACCGTGGATGAGACGGAGCCGCCGCACACTGGCACGCCGACGCCCGAGCCCACGTCGTCGGCGGCGCATCCGCCGGCGACCATACGGGCCGCCGCGCCGACGATGGCCGCCGCCGTTCCGACCACCCCGGCGGCCACGCGAACCGCCACGCCCACGGCGACGGCCACGCAGAACCGTAGGCAGTCCGCCGCCGTGGCGCAGCCGACCCGCACGTCGGATGTGCCCACCGTCGTGCGGACCAGCACGCCAACAGCCGCACCGTCACCATCGCCCACGACAGCCGCGCCCACGCCCCTGCCGACGAGGTCGCCCACGATCCCGGAGCCGGGCCCCACGGCATCGCTCACGCCGACCAAGCAGCCGACGACGCCGGAGCCGCCGCCATCGAGCTCCCCGACCGAGCAGCCGCCCACGTCGGGCCCGACGAAGGAGCCGACGCCCGCACCCGCGCCTACGAAGACGATAGGCCCGGAGCCTACGACCGCGCCATCCAGCCCCGGCGACGAGCAGCCCCAGTATGGGAGCGTTCCAGTCGAGGAACTGCTTCCGGCAATCCTTCCCGCGGGGGCGGGAGGATCTGCCTCGGCGGTGGCGCTGCGGCCGGTGCCGGGCTGGTGGTACTAGCAGGTCAATCCCCTGAACGGCTTGCCCCCGCCCTGAACGGGAGCTGGTGCGGCAGCCCTGTTCTCCCTCGCCAGGGAGGGCGGGGGCAAGCATCTACTGATCGTCGCGTTCGAGGAGCGTCGGCACGTTGCTGTAGTCGACGCCGTCGAGCTTGGTCAGCATCGTGAAGTTCACCCACCGGTGGTCCATGCTGGGTGGGCCGTTGGTCACGTCGGAGCCGAGGGGGATGGCGACCTTGGCCCACCATTCCGAACGGTTGTTCGCCACGAGGTGAGCGCGGGCGAGGAGGAACCCCACCCGAGTGCGGGCGAGGAGCACCATGGGCGGCATGGTGAGCGCGCGGGGCTCCTCGGCGGCGGGTTGCTCCATGGGGTCGAGCGTAGTACGCCGGGCGGCGGGAGTCGTCTACCTGTTCGAGTCCGACATGCGCCGATCGGGGCAATAGTGGCCTGTGTCCGGTTCGCGTCTCGTGATCTTCGCTAAATGATCTCTCTGTAGCGCACGCTGGCGGGCGAACTCGGATCGCCGAATGGTAGAGGTTCACAGGAGCGGGGAGGGCCGCTCCTGGTCGCCCTCAGCGATTTCCGCTGCTCAGGTGTTGATGTGGAGGACCCAGATCGACACGTGATCCAGGTCCTCCGGGCCGTGCGTGTAGAGCGCGCGGAAGGTAGGGGTGATCAGCTCGTACGCGCCGGGGATCTCGGCATACGGTACGGCTTCGGGGGGGATGGGGTCGTCGCCCAGGTCCAGCAGCGCGTCAACGATCGACGCGCGCAGGGTCATCGGCGCCAGGCGCAGAGCGACCTTGACGTCGGGGGCGAATTGGACGGGGATCTTCACTTGGCGGCGTCACCCAGCCCAAGGTCGGCGTACGCCTGCTCACGCGATGTGTAGGTCGTCATTTCGAGCTCACCTCGGGCGGCGGCATCGATCCTGGCGCGGAGGCCGGCGGCCTCGCGCTCCCGCTTGAGTCGTACATACTCCTCAAATTCCTCCTCTGAGATGAGCACAGCACGTTCCGTGGTGGAACGGCTGATCGTGGTGGGTCGGTGGCCATGGACTGCGCGGGCTACGAGGGTTCCGAGTTGGCTGCGGGCTTCGGAAATGCCCAGCGCGTCGTGCGTGGTGGTCATGCTGGTCTCTCCTGCCGGGCCGGCGTCGCTCTATTCCGGCTCATGGGTTGATGCTTGGTGGAATCTCTCTCCACCATACGGGAATCTGGACAGCCCGAACAGGAAGAGCAACATGTACACGTTGCTCAACAGGCTCGATTTTTATTAGCGGGAATGTCGATTCCCGCCGATAAAACCGCTATGATCTTGGGAGTGGCCAGTTCGGAAGCGGTTCCGGACTCACCGCGACATAAGCCCCAGGAAGTAGTAAAGGACTCAATCATGCGACTTCAGGATATCCGGCTCGTGGCGCTCGACGCCGACCGGGCGACACTCATCGCCTTCCTCGACGCCACCCCGCCGTGGAGCCTCGTCACCACCGGACGGGACCGCGTCGTCTATAGCTTCGACAGCAAGAGGACCCTGGCCTCCCTCGTTGACCTGCCTGCCGACGATGACCCGGCCTACGTCGAAGAGGACCGCGAGATGTGCGCTACGGCCGCCACCGAGATCAACGCCTTCCAGCTCGGGCTTCCCCTCGGCACCCCGCGCGAGGCCGTGCGCCGCCTGATCGAGATCATCAACCTGAGCAGCGACCGCGACCCGGACATGTGGTACGCCCGCCGATCCCTCGCCGACATCCACGCCGTGGCGACCGGGCGGGAGGCCACCCGATGAGCGTCATGAACCTTGGCGCGAACCTGGCCGTCGTCATCGCCAAGCCCGGTTACGACACCGTACGCATCGGCCCCATCCCCTTCCGGTACCAGGCCGAGCAGTGGATCTCCACGCTGGACATGGCGAAGGTCAGCACTGTTATGCCGGAGGGAACCACGTGGGAGATCGCCCCCCACGACTCGTCCCTCCCACACGACGACCCGGCCGACCTCCCGACCACGGTGAGTGCGCTGACCGAAACGCTGTTGCAGGACACCGACCTTTCCGACGCGGCCCACTTCCCGGACCTGTACCTTCGCCTGTGCGCGGTCCTCGGCGAGAACACAGCCCTCCATCGCTGGAGCGAAGCGTGCGTGAACGCTGACGCCGTGAGCCTCGCCGAGGAGGAGCAGGCCGAGCCGGAGCAGGCTGAGGGGAACCCGGTCAACCTCATCCGGCCCGACGCCAACCGGGACGAGGTGATAGCCCACCTCGACGCCAGCCCGCACTGGGAGCGCCACACCAGCCGCGCCTACGGCCCCGACTACCTCGCCTGGCAGGCAGACCGCGCCGTCGTAAACGACATCTACGGCCACCGCGCCATGAGCGTCATCGTGAACTTCCCCGCCTCGCATCTGGACCAGCACCTCGGCGGCGACTTCCTGATGGGCAGGCTCGCCGAGGCGACCAACACCATCAACGCCATTGCCCTCCGCTTGCCGGTGGAGACCCACTACGAGGTCATCGACCGCTTCGTGGCCATCTACCAGGCTGCCGAGCCCGGCAGCCCCATCGCCCTCATCGCATCCGGACAGGTGGAACCCGAATGAACACGACGATGACCGAGATCGCCGACCTGGCCACCGCGTCCGGACTGGCCGACGGCTACCCCATCGCGAACCTGGATGGCCTGACCTTCCACGTCTGGAAGCCCTTGGAGAAGAACGACCCGCCGATCACGACGATCGGCGACCTGAAGGACTGGACCGACGCCACGCTCGTCCAGATCTCGCAGTTTGGCCCGTCCCGCCTCGACAAGGTCAAGGCCGCCCTGATCGCCGCGAGCAACGGAGCAACCTCCTGATGGACACCAGCGACCGCCCCGTCTCGGACGGGGCGGCCCCCCTCTTCACCTGCATCATGCACGACCGGCCGTACCAGGGCGGCATCCGCCGGACATGGCTCCTGCAGGTGACGTTCCGGCTGGAGCTCCGGTGAGCGAGTACCTCCCCGAGGCAGTCACGGCGGGGGCGCTGCCCGCCGTGGCGGCCCCGCCCGACCGAGCGAAGAACCCGTACTGGGCGTACCTCGCCAGCCTCGACAGCGCCGAATCCCGCCGCGCCATGAAGGGCTGCCTCGACCGGATCGCCCGTCTGATGGCCGGCAAGGACCCCGCCGGCCTGAACGCCGAGGGAAAGTCGGATTTGGTCGCGCTCGCCATCACTGGCGAGTCGGTGCACTGGCATCTGCTGCGGCCCGAGCATACCCAGCACATCCGCGCCCTGATCTCCGCGGCGACCATCCGGAAGAAGGGCGCCGATAAGGACGCCGACCCGGAGCCGTGGTCAACTGCGTACCGGAACAAGCACATTGTGGCCCTGCGGCAGGTGCTCGACCGGGCGTGGCTGCTCGGCCTGATGACCGCTGACGAGCGCGACCGCGCCCAGCGCGTCGACCAGTTCGCGGGGACGCGCCTCCCCAAGGGGAAGCACCTGCCCGTCGAGCGCGTCGGCGCGCTGTTCGCCGCCTGTGACACCGACCTTGACCCCGACCCGGACGACGTCGAGGACGAGGCGCACCGCGAGCGGCTACGCCGTACGGCGCTGCGGGATGCGGCCCTGCTGGCAGCCCTATATTCGACCGGCGCCCGCCGCTCCGAGCTGGGCGGGGTGGCGCTGGCCGACTACGACCCGGCCGACCGGTCCCTGCACATCCGCCTCGGCAAGCGGAACAAGGAACGGCTCGTCTACCTCACGTCCAGCGCGATCGCCCGGATCGAGGCGTGGCTGACCGTGCGCGGCAACGACCCGGGCGGCCTGTTCGCGCCGTTCACCCCGCGAGGCGGCCACGTACGCCGCACCCGGGCGGGGACCGTGGCGCACATGAGCGGCCAGACGGTTGGGGACGTGATCGCCAACCGCGCCGAACAGGCCGGGCTCACCGAGGCGCCCGACGCGCACGACTTCCGGCGCACGTTCACCGGCGAACTCCTCGACGCCGGCGTGGACCTGGCCACCGCGCAAGCCCTGCTCGGGCACGCGTCCCCGGCAACGACGGCGCGGTACGACCGGCGGCCGGAGCGGGCCCGCCGCGCGGCCGTGGACAAGCTCGCCACCCCCGAGGCGATACCGTTGCCCGGAGCTGTGCGAAAACGAGACAGGTAGCCCGAATTCCCGGTCGCCATCGTGTGATGTGCATCACAATTAGGTGTTTAGCGTCGGCCTGAACGTCAGCCGCATGTCCCCGACCACGACCTATGCGCTCGACAGGTACAGGCATTACGTAGCGGCCGGTAAAACGGCGATGTCATATGACTTTTGGCGCGCACGGCGTGCGTGCGTGACCTAACGTTGTAGATAACTTCTTCACCCCGGCAGGTCGGCCGGCCTCTGCAGAGTCGACCGGCTAAAAGGGGCTGGCCGACGAATCGGAAAGAAAGAGTCAAAGGCCATGAAGAAGGACAACAAGCTCAAACAGTGGTGGCGGAGCCGTAAATTGCCCGAGTTCCACGAGGTCGTCCTGGTAGCGGTCAACCTCGCGGTCTCGATCTTCTTCCGGCTCGGCGGCTGACCCAGGAGGTACCAGCTCCTGACCCAGCCTCCGGCCTGGTGGCCCCCACCTCCGTGGAAGGAGGACCGGTCCCGGGGCCTCGTACCGTGTCGCTGACCGGCGGCGGTACGGGGCCTCTTCCACATGCTGCCCTGGGAAGCCTCGCGGACTTACCACGACTGAAGTGTGCATGTACTTAGCACTGTACTCGCCGGATCGTAGTTGTGCTTACATCGGTTGGAAAACTGTAGAGCGAGCCTTGAGCTTACTCTCTTGGTAGAGCGAGCCTTTGGCCTACTCTCTTGGTAGAGCGAGCCTTGAGCTTACTCTCTTGGTAGAGCGAGCCTTTGGCCCACTCTCTTGATAGAGCAACCTCTTGGGACTCTCCGCTCACGGTTTCATTCCCACCCAGCTTTTCAGCCATCTACTTCTATGTCCGCATTGCCGTTATAGGTCCCGGCCCAACCCATAACCCACCACGCTGAAGACATGAGCGGAGGACAGCGGCCGCTACCGGCCAGCCGCGCGACCTCCCTGTACCCCTGTCCCGAGGCCGTGACCTGCGGATAAGACGTTAACGATCTGATGGTCTAGCTTCCTCTCGCCCCTGTAGCGAGAGGAAGCACAACCCATGGTTCAACCCCCCCGGCGTCGCCGTGGCGCTCCCGCCGTACAGCGGCCTTGAGCCCCGTCTGCCCGAAGTGCGGGTGGATCGGTGCGATCCTCCAATTCCGGCCGGCGCGCGGCCCGCTCGTCCTGCCGTGGAACCCTGACGTGCTTGTGGACGTGGCCAGGCCGGAGCGGCTCGCCCGGCATTGCACGTCGTGCGGCTACCACTGGGACGAAGCCCCGTTGGACGCGCCGCCCACCAGCCCGGACGCCGACGCCCCCCGAGGGCCAGGCCGACGAAGAGGGCCGCTCCTGATGGCCATCCCCGACCCTCCCTCCTATGCCGAGGCCACGGCCACCGCGCGGGTCTGGCTGGAGGAGCTGGCCGACAGCTTCGCGCAAGGAGTCCCCGCCGCGCCCGCCCCGCCCCACGTCCGCGAGATCTGGGTTCACCTTGACCCGCCCCCGGACGCCGTGGCCGTCCCGTCGCCCGAGTCGCCGACCGTGCCGGTCCGGGTGCCGCAGCGCCTGATCTTCGAGGCGACTCTGGACGACGGCCGGAAGGTGTCCGTGGTGCGCCACGCGCCCGACGAGCAGATGGGCAGGAACCGCTGATGCCGTACGTGAAGCATGGGGAGCTTTCACGTTGCCGGGATGTTCGGGGCTGAGCACGCGCTCATGGATGGGTGGCAGGGATGCGAGCTGGCAGCCGACGGTCCCTTCACCGCCCCGCGCGACCGGTCCCAAAGTAACTCTGTGCAGTTGAAGTAGCGGACTGTGATTGCCAAATCGCCACACCCTGCAGGTACGGTCGCCGATGAAACAGCGCCCCTACGGCCGGACACGTCCAGGGCGGAACCCTGTTTCTTAGATCGCGATCTGCACACAGGCCGCGTCCGGCGCTGGAAATCGTCGCCCAGGCGGCGGACCGCCTGGGCGAACTGGCCGACCGTCCCAAGAGTGGTTTGGGTCAGGGGACGATGACGTGGAAGCCGATGTCGCGAGCGCCGGCGGCGGCGCCGGTGCCGACGAACACATCGCGGGCGTCCCCACAGGAGGCGACGTTGTCGGGGCGGACAAAGATACTGGAGTCCCAGGGCGCGCTCTGCCACTGGACGGTGGCGACCGGGACGGTGCTGGCGGCGTTGATGTCGGAGTCGAGTCGGATGCAGTACTGGCCGACCGCGATCCTGCGGACGCCGACGACGCCCTTGGAGCGCACGACGGTGCCGTCGGCGTTGACGACGGCGGCGGCGCGGACACCTGGGCCGGAGGCGCCGCCGAGATCGGCATGTGCCGGGGCGGCGAACGCCCCGAGCCCGGCGGCGCAGGCGGTCAGGGACACCGCGATGGTCATGGTGGTCTTCTTGATGCGCGGCATGCTGGTTCTCTTTCGAACAAGGGACTGTACGGGTACAGGCTTCTCATCGGGCCGGACGATGATCGCCCGGCCATCCGAAGCCAGCACTTAATGTAGTTTTTTGGGTACCGAAAGTGACCAAGGCGCGCGGTAAAGGTGTTCCTGTAGTCCGGTGGGAATTTCGGTCGGATTTGGCTGGCCTGCACTGATACAGCCGCTACCTGGCCACGGGACGGCCGTGACGGCTTGCCTGGAAGGGAGGGATGACCAACCTCACCCTCACGCCCGTCAAGAACATGAAGTCGGGCCGGTGACTGCGCCCGCCCCCACTTCAAGATCATCCCAATGTGGGTTTGGGCTCAGTGGGCTGTCCCCGATTTACGCCTTCATGAGCGACCTGCGGATCGACGTGCGAGGCGGGCGGACGGCGTTGCCGGCGGCCGCGCTGGAGCCGACGTTCGGCCCGGATACACGAACCTGCACGGCCCCCTTGCGGACGTGCAGCCGAACACGATGAGGAGCCTGCCCGCATGAGCGAAGTCGCCGTTCGCGCAGAGCCCATCTAGGCCGTCAGGCCCAGGAAGCTCCTCACCACCGCAGCATCCTGATGCTCTCGCAACCCGCCACGCAACTCCGCCAGCGTGCTGCTGCCACGCGCCGACTCCACCCCGCCCATCAGCTCCAGCACCCGCTCGGCCACCTCCACCGCGGCGTCGAGTTCACCGAGCGCCAGATGCGCTTCAGCACGACGGGCCAGATGGATGGCGCTGTCACCCCGGTGCCCGCCCGTCCCTATCTCCCCTGCGCTGGCGTCCCGGACAGCCTCACCGAAATGCACGAGTGCCCGCTTCGGTTCGCCCAACGCCAGCGCGGCGCTTCCAGCGGCCTGATGCAGCTCTCCGGCCGTCACCCAGTACACGGCTGGCAGATCCTCGGCCGGCGCCCCAGCCTTGCTGTAGGCCGCCAGCGCCTGGTCGACCGCCCGGTAGGAGGCCGTCGCCTCTCCCGCCACGGAATGAGCGCGGGCCTTACGCGCATACAGCATCGCGATCACGCGCGGAGAGCTGATCACGCCCGCGCTGGCGAGCGCGGCTTCAAGAAGATGCAGCGCACCACGCGGGTCACCGCCCGTGTATCTGGCGTTGGCCCAAAAAGCGTGGACAGTTGCTCCGGTCGTAGTGTCGCCGGCGCTGCCGGCAGCACGCAGCGCCGCGACGAATTGCCTTTCGGCCTCGGCGTGGTAACCGCTGTCGTAGGCGCACCACCCGGCCAGGCGGCATGCCTCGGCCGCCGCGCTGTATAGGCGGCGGCCGACCTGCTCGCTGTGCGTGGTCTCGGCCAGCAGGCGGCGAATGATCCGGATCTCGGTGGTGGCCGCGTCGTAGACGTGTCCGCCGCCGAGTTCGTCGTCCAAGTGACGCAGCGCGGCTAAACGCACATCGAGCTGGGTGGCGACCTCGGAGCTGATCCGGCGGCCGACCTGCGTGGCGGCCGAGGCGGGCTCGGCGGTCCCCCACTGGGCGACCATGGCGGCCAGCGTGCCCGTTGACGCGATCAGAAAGCCCCGACGATCCACCGGCCCTCCCACTTCCCGCAACACTGTGACGCTACCCGCCGGAGTCCACGGCGACTCCAAAATCGTGCGATCGTCGCGAATCGCCAGCAGCAGCCAGTCCGGCCAGCCGCGGGCGTCCACCTCGCCCCTGGGAACCTGCAGCAGATGGGCCATCGCGTACTGGCTGGTGATGCCCGGCGTCGCCGTCCCGGAGATCCAGCGGGACACCTTCTCTCGTCGGCTCGCCATCCCGCCGTATCCCAGCTTGCTGTGCCGGTCGGCCACCTGGCGGAGGAACGAGGTGGCCGTCCAGCGCCGGTGCTTCAGCACCACGGTCAGCGGGTGACGTTCTCGTACGGTTTCCACGAGGCGACCCCTCCGGTCGGGTCACCCTTCAGTGTGTTCCGGCGCGGCTGGGTTTGGGAAGGCCTACCGGCCGAAAGGCAACAGGAGGCAACAGGTCGGCAACTGAAGGCAACACCTCAGCCCTTCCCTTGCAACGGCCGACCATTGACCCTGAGGAGCAAGCCGGTCCGCAACGGAGGAACCCGCCGGGACGGACCGGTTCGCAAACAGCCCCGCCCGGCAGGGCGGCCACCCCCCAAGTCCTGGAGGACACATGGCACCGACCACCAGCTCAGCGCTGGCCACGTTCAGTGTCGAACTCGGCGAAGAGTTCACACCGGAGTGGAACCGCATCGACGGCATCACGGTCGACGGCAACCGCGTCACCGTCGACCCCGAGCGGTACTTCTTCCGCCTGGAGAACCCGACCTGGCTCGTCATCCCCTGGGAGAAGGTCCGCGACGAGCTGCTGACGACGGTCGAGCGGACCGACACCGCCGTCGAGCAGCTCGCCCTCGACTTCGTCCGCGCTCACGCCGAGCAGACCAGCGACCCGGCGCGCGTGCTCAAGATCGGCTACCAGGTCGCCGCGCACATCTTCCGCGACGCGTACCTGAACGAGCCCGACCTGGACATCACCCCGGCCATGCTCAAGGCCCTGCGCGAGTCCACCACGATCATGGCGCTCAACAAGGTCGAGCTGAACGGGCACATCTCGAACGTGGGCCCGTGCTGGTTCTTCCCCATCGCCACCGAAGTCGTCTACGGCCTGCCGCGTAAGGAGGCCGAGGCCCTGGACGAGCTGTACCACGGCGCGTGGTTCAACGAGTACCGGCGGCGCGAGAGCATCCTCGCGCACGCCGCGCTCGGCGGCCGGCTGGTGCACGGCTGCCAGGCGCAGCCCAGCATGAAGGGCGGCTGCGTGCTCGCCTACGGCACCGACCTGGACGGCTTCCGGGCCGACCTGGAGGCGTTCGACGACGTCTGGACGGACCGCATCCTGGCCATGCGCCCGTAGCCTCGCAACCCGCCGGGTGGGGCCCTTGTGGGGGCTCCACCCGGCCCTCCCCTTGGAAGGAGATCCCCATGGCACGGTGCGTTGCCGGCCCCTTGCCGGTGGATGCCGCCTCCAACGCGACCGCCTGGAACGCGGTGGCCCTCGACGAGGCGACCAGCCCGCCACCAGACGGACTGACCCGATTCGAGTGGACCGGCTGGCCAGGCCGCGGCCCCGGGCTCGAAATCCTTGGCGACCTGACCGGCGCCCGCGTCGCCGAGCTCGGCTGCGGAACCGGTGAACACGCCGCACTCCTGCCCCGGCACGGAACCCGCCAGGTGTACGGCGTGGACGTGGCCGACGCGCGCATCCAGCAGGCCCGCCGGCGGTGGCGGCACGTGCCGGGCATCATGTGGCTCAGCGGGGACGCGCCCGCAGTTCTGGGCGGCCTGCCCCCATTGGACGTCTGCTACTCCATATACGGGGCGTTGTGGTACGCCGCGCCCGCCCGTGTCCTGCCCGCCATCCACGCCCGGCTGATGCCGGGAGGACTGCTGGCGTTCTCCGCGAACGCGCCCCGCGCCGGCGAGCCGTCCGGGCAGCGTGCCGACAACCTCGCCATCAACGGGATGCGCCTGCCGGTGATCTACTACACGCACACCGCCGAGGAGTGGCGGCAACTCCTGCTCGCGCAGGGATTCACCGACATCAGCTTCGTCCATGTCACCGCACCTCAGAGCGGCCCGTACAAGACGCTCGTGGTCACCGCCCGCCGCCCCCACAACTAGGCGTGCACCGCTGCGGCTTCCACGGATGCCGGGCGATCTGCGCGCAAACTACACAACAGCCATGCCAGCAGGCCAGCGCCCGCGAGGACCGCGCCAGCGGCCGTGAACGCCAGCGCCGGCGCGGCGGCGATGAACGCGGGCAGCACGAGCATGCTGCTCATGCCGGCCACGTGCAGGCCAGTCAGCTCGACGGAGAAGATCCGCAGCCGCTCCGGGCCGGGCAGGAGCGAGATCCTCTCGGTGAGGGTGACCGAGTTGACCGGGGTGAGCAGGCTGGCCAGCACAGTGACGGCCACGACCTGCCACACCTGGTCCGTCACCGCATACGTGGACAGCAGGGCACCGCGCGCCGCCCAGATCAGGCAGTAGCCGGTGGGGAAGCTGGACAGTTTCGGCAGCGACGACAGCAGATTCCCGGCGAGCGCACCTGCGCCCATCGCGGTCAACACCATCCCGTAGGCGGCCGGGCCGGCGTGCAGGCGGGAGGTGATCCAGATCGGCAGCCCAATCGTGGCCACCGTCGCGCAGAACTCGCCGAGCGCTGACAGCGACAAGGCGTAGGCCAGGCGGGGCCGGAGGCGCAGGATCGTCCGCGCCCGCGCCTCGCCGTTGTCCTCGTCTGGTGGCGCGGCGGCGGGTGCCGTGGCATGCCGGAACCGGTTCGCCAGCCACGTGAACGCGGCCCCGGACACGAGGAAGGTGGCCGCGTCCAGCAGGAAGAGGTGCTCGGCGGGCATCCACACCAGTAGCACGGCGGCGCTGCCGGGGCCGAGTACCCATGTGAGCTGCTGCGTCAGATTCATCAGCCCGACCACCGGCCGGACCTGATCGGCGGGGACCAGGTCGGGGACGAGGCTGCTGAGGCTCGGGTTGGTGATCGCGTCGGCACCGCCGAGGAGCAGCAGGACGGCCAAGACACCGTACAACCCGATGGAGTCCCACAGCCATGGCATCGACCCCACCACGGCGACCTGGGCGAACTCCACGCGGGCCAGAGCCCGGTATGAAGCGAATCTGGCGATGAGCCGTTTGCCGAACACGCCGACGACGACGTGGGGGATGTATTCGGCCACGACCACGAGGCCCATCGCCACGGCTCCGGCTTGCTGCCACGCCGTCCAGGTCAGGGCCAGGGTGAAGAACCGATCCCCGAACACGCTCAGCGTCTCGGCGAGCCACAACACCAGGACGGGCCGGTGTCTCAGCAGTCTCAGGTACCCCATTGGCGTGACTGTAGGTGGTGGAAGCCACTTGGATGAGTGAAACGCCTACTCGCGCTGTGGGGAATTTTGCAGGCCGTGAGGCGCCGGGCCCTCGCCGCCTCACGGCCTGCGCCCCAGGGTGGACGGACCCCGGGGCAGGGAAGCGCTGTGGGCTCGCAAGGGTGGGCACACCACAGCGCGAAGATCAGTTGGGCGGGTACGCCTCGTGGGCGACGCAGCTTGGGCCGCCACATGGAGGTGTGCCGGTGCCTGGCATGAACGGCAGGTAGGGACGCACCAGTTCGACGGGCCAGCATGCGGCCGCCGCCAGGAGCATGTGCCCGGTTGCGTCGCTGCCCCATTGAGCGGTCCGTAGTTCGTGCTTCCGCCGACGCGCTTGGCAGCCTGCGCACATGCGGGTTGGGTCCCTCTGGGTGAGGCGTGCCCAGGCCGCTTCTGTGGCGGGCAAGCTTTTCATGGTGCCCACGGCCCAGACGATGATGACCACATCGCTGAGGACGATGAGAAGCTTGATCACGAGGATTTCCTGTAGGTCATGGTCGTGGGGCAGATGTGGGACGACGATGATCGTTCGCCGCTTCACAGCGGATGGCCACCCGGAACCAGGCAGCCATGAGGTCGGATACCGCAGTTCAAAGGAGGGGTGCGGCGGTGGGATCTGCGGCGGCAGAGGGCTCAATCGGGCTGGGTGCCGACGTCGCTTTCCGCTCGTTCGTGATGCGGATTTCCAGCACCGCAGCGGGAGCCGCCAGCTCCAACACGTTGCCGCTGCTGGGGGCTTTTCGTCTCCGACAATTGAGGTAGGCCTGAAAGACGGCATTCATCGCTGTGCCTTCGTGTAGTGGACCGGCCGCGCGTTCGAGAGCGAGGGGTGCGGTCCCCTGACCGCCACGCAAGAGCGGCCAGCCCTGCCGGGCACACCGCCGGGGAAGGCGCGCGGCCAGGGGACATGGAGCTCGCCGCCCACAAACGGGAGTCCCGCCGTGGGCGACGAGTACCGGACCAGGCGGGCCACAATGGCGGCGAATCCGACGCGCAAGGCCCGCCCAGTAGCGCGCGGCCAGCCACCACGTGTGAGCGAGGTCCGACCGGCCGCACCAAGACACGGAGGAGCCGTGAGCCTGCCTGGCCTGGCCCTGTCCGCGTCTCGTCTCATCACCCGCCCGCCCTCCATAGGGCGTCGGGGAGCTGTTCCGCGAGGAGAGGGGGCGCCGGGACGCGTTCGGCGATGGCCAGGCGTCGGCCCTCGTGCTGGGTTTCGCGCATGAGCGGCCACAACTCGTGCGGCGTCCGGCCCATGCGGTAGACGCCGCCCTCGTCCCAGTGGCCACAGTAGAAGGCGGTCAAGTGCTGCCCGCTGGCCCCCCACATCACCAGCCACCAGTGCCCGACTGCCTCCTCGATCGTGGCCGCCCACCAGCGGCCGGTCGCCAGGTCGGTGACCAGGTTCACGCTGCCTCCTCTGCGGTGGCCGCGTACGAGCCGAACCCGGCCACCGCGGCGACGAAGTGCGGCCGGCCCACTTGGCGCGGTATCGGATCAGCGGGCCGCCAGTCGGACGCCTCGACCAGGCCCGGCTGCAAGAGGCGCAACCCGGCGAGGAACATCGACCGGATCTGCCAGAGCGGCCGCGTGTACGCGGAGATCAGGAGGTCATCGCGGGCGTGGGAGAAGATCAGGTAGCCCGCGGGGAACGCGGCCATGTAGCGGCGCAGGACGCCGCCCGGGTCGTCCTCGTTCGGCCAAACGTGGCAGAGCGCGGTGGCCACGATCCCGACAGGCTTCTTGACGTCGAGCAGCCCCCTGACGTGTGACAGAACCACATCAACGTGGCGGGCGTCCGCATGCAAGGCCATGGACACGCCCGGCACCGTGAGCAGCGCCCGGCCAGACACCGTGACGGCGGGGTCGTTGTCCACGTACGCCACGCGGGCGTCCTCGTGGAAGCGCCGCGCCGTGTCGAGCGTGGTTTCCACGCCCTCCTGCGGCAGACCACATCCGAGGTTCAACCACTGGGTGGTGCCGCCCTGCGCGGCTGCCTCCGTGCCACGGGTGACGAATTCCAGGTTCGCGCGGGCCGCCCAGTCATGGGCTTTGCCCGTCAGTGTGATGCTGGTGCGGGAATCCATGGTGGTCGGGACCCTTCACAAAGGTGAGAGACGGACAGGTTGGCTTCAGCATCGTCTCCGCCCCGTGAGGGACATCACCACGAGCCGAGCAGGGTCATCGTGGACTTCCCCGCGTTTTTCGCCGGACTTGTCCGGACTTCCACGCTGCCGCAGGAAACTGGCTGCTTTCAGCGTGGCCTGGACGGCCCTACCGTGAGAGCAGGAGCTGTCGCGTCCGGCAGGAGGCCAGCATGGATCAGACTGTGCTGAGGCAACTCGCTCAAGAACGAGGGCTGCTGCCCCACAGCCGGTTCCTTCGCGCCTATCAGGAAGAGGGGGAACGCCTCGGTCTCGGCTGCCTGTGGATCGGCCAACGGCAGTGGAAACGCTGGCTCGCAGGGGACCTCCGCAACAAGAAGCCGTACCCGACCGCCAGCGAAGTGCTGGAAAGCATGTTCAAACGGCCGGTTGAGGAACTGTTCGCGCCGGCATCGAGCACCGACGCATCACAGGCAGGCCAGGCGCAGCAGAGAGCCCGCCTGCTTATCGCGTCCGTCGAACGCCCCAGGGGGATGTACCAGATGATGATGGAGGCCGCCGACCAGTCGCGAGAGGCTGCGGCGGAAGCAGAACTCGAACTCGGCCAGGCGACGATGGAGCAGCTTCAGGACGACGTCGTGGACCTGGCACGCACGTACCTGCTGCGTTCGCCGATGGAGGTGTTTCCGCTCCTGGTGGTGAAGCGGGACCAGATCCTGGAAAAGAGAGACGAGACCCATAAGCCTGACCAGCTCAAGGATCTGAACTTCCTGGTCGGCGTCGCGTCCGTGCTCCTGGCTGAAGCGTCAATCGACCTCGGGCAGACCCGCGCAGCCGTTGAGCACGCTCGCGCGGCCTGGTCGTACGCGAACTCGATCGACCACGCGCCGCTCGCGGTGTGGGCGCGCGGCATGATGGCCACAAGCGCCTACTGGTCCGGACAGCCACGCGACGCGGTCACCGCCATCATCCGCGCAGAGCAACACCACCCAGTGGGGATCGCGGCGGCGCGCGTCCACTCGATCGCAGCCCGCGCCTACTCCCACCTTGGAGACACCGAGCGGACGATCGCAGCGATCCGCGCGGCGAAGGACGCCCGCGCGGCTGACGAGGGCGGAGACGAACTCCAGGAGATCGGCGGAGTGTTCGACTGGGATCCTGTCCGGGAGCAGCGATGTTTCGGGTCGGCGCTGCTGCAACTGCTCCAACTGCGCCGCAACGACTTCGAGCCGGCGGCCGTGGAGGGCTTCACGTCGCGGGTGCTGGAGCACACACGTGCGGCGCTCGCCGTCGCTCAAGGGCTTCCGCAGCATCTGCGGTCAACGGTGGTGGAGTCCACCATCCTGATTGAGATGGCGACCGCATTCGTCATCCTCGGGGACCTGGTGAATGCGCGGCAGACGATGGATGCGGTGCTGGGGCTGCCGTCGGATATGAGGACGTTCCCGGTGGTGCACCGGATGCGGGGGCTGCACGCGCAGTTGTCTCTGGCGCAGCAGACGCAGCAGACGCGGACGCTCGGCGCCGACTTGACGGCGTTCATGGAGGCGGCCGCCATCCGTGCTCTTCCCGCCGCCGACAGCTAACCTGCGCGATGGTTGGCCCACGCCGCCAGAACGGCCGCTTCCCGCTCCGGAGTGATGCCCAGCTCGGCCGCGCGCTCGTGGTCCAGCGTTGGGCCGGAGCGGAGCCACTCCCATGTGTCCGCCACCGTCTCGGCGAGGGGGCGGCACGCGAGGCCGGCGGCGCGGGCGCGGGCCGCGTCCACTCGCCACGTTCCTGGGTACGGCCGCCACAGCGGCAGTTCCGTCCACTCGCGCACGCCCTCGGTCTGGAGGAAGGTGTGGGGTACCCACTCCAGAACGACGGGGACACCGGTTGCGTCCTGGCACGCCTGAAGCAGGTTGCCGAACGTCGCAGACCCGATCGGAGCGGCCAGGTTGCAAGAGCCCGCCATCTGCCGTTCAGCCGAATCGAGTGCGAAGCGGGCGACGTCGCGCACGTCGATCGGTTGAATCGGCCAGTCTGGGGTGCCGGGTGCGAGCACCATGCCGCCCTCGGCGATGCGGCGCAGCCACCACGGGATACGGCCGACATACTCGTGGGGGCCGATGATGACGGCTGGCCTGAGCAGCAGCGTACGGTCGGCGCCGAGAATGCGGGAGACCGTCTCCTCGCATCCGGCTTTCTCCCGCCCGTACTGGTCGGCGGGACTCTCGCCGGGCGGGCTGGACGGCGACCAGCGGCGGACCGGCGATTCGTCAGTCAGCGGTTCCGTGGGCCAGCCCCGGTAGACGTTCACGGTGGACACGTACACGTAGTGGTCCACCTGGTAGCGGAGGGCGGACGCGGACGTCTCGACCAGGTTGGGTGTCATGCCGCTGGTGTCGACGACTGCGTCGTACGGGCCGCGCTGCGCCAGGTCGGCGAGGTCGCGAGCGTTGGCGCGGTCCCCGCGGATCGCCGTGGCACCGGGCACGTCGTGGCCGGACTTGCCTCGGGTGAAGGCGGTCACCTGGTGGCCTCGCTGGAGAGCCTGCTCGGCTACGGCGCGGCCGAGGAACCAGCCGCCCCCAAGGATCAGCAGTCGCATGGCCTGATCCTTGCCTACGGCCGCGTGCCCCGGTAGGGGATCGCGATGATCCATTTCAGGCTGGCGAGGAGGAACGGAGGGGGACGGTGAGGCGTTTGAGATTCGGTCGGCGTGTCGGTCGGAAGATCTCCCATTGGGGATTCGGAATCCGATATTGTCTGGCCGCATGAGTGGACTGCAGACTGCCCGTCGAGGGCCTGGCCGCCCCGCGAAGGGCGGCACCAAGCGCAGCATTCGGTTCATGAACGCCGAGGCTTACAAGCACGCCACTGAGGTGTGGGCGAAGCTGGGCTTTGACGACTTCTCGGCCTACGCCGACTTCATGTTCAACATGGCGTACGGCAAGTGGGAGGAGTACGGCTTCAAGAACCGCCAGGAGGCCACGGACTTCCTGTTCGCCCTCCAGGACGGCGCCGAGGTACCGCCGCCGCACCTGCGCCACAAGGCGTACGCCGGCGAGCAGGCGACGCTGCCACTCATCGAGACGAACGCCGCGTAGCACCGCTACGAAGCTCACCGGAGGAACGCTTAGACGAGGAGAGGTAGACGCCGAGGACGGCGTCCTACAACGCCACGAGGGCCCCTGCGCGCTTATCAACTGTCCAGGAAGATTCGCGCAAGGACCCTCGGAATAGCCCGCCGGCTGAGGGCCCGCCTTTGGCGTGCCTGAAGCCGGTTAAGAAGCCAGGAGCCAGAGTATCAACAGGCCCTCGGCTCTGCCACTCATACCCGAATCCGGCGTGTCCTATTCGGGCGAAACTGGCATGGCCGATCCGAACAACCTCATACCTGCCCCACGGGGGGCGCAACCGGGACATGGCGTCCTGGACGCTGCCAACACTTGGGCGACGTTCGCGAAGCGGATCGCGCCGAACGACCGTGTACGGCTCGCCGTCAACGGCCGCGACTACCTGCGCCGCGACGAGCGGAAGCTGACCGTCCGCCAACCGGCGAACGTCGCCGCGGTGTACGTCTACCACCACGGCATGACGCGCTGGCTGCCCGGCGACTTCGACATCGCCAAGGCGGTCACTGCGGGCGCCGCCGACCCGGCCGCCCTGGTCGAGCAGGAGGCGGCCGACTTCATCGCGCTGCTCGCCCGGCTTAGCGGCGACTGCATCGCCGACGTCGCCCCCGCCGGCGGCCGCCACGTCCTGGTGCCGTGGTCGACGCCGCGCTACGCCCACGAGATGCGGCGCCTCGCCGAGGCGTTGGCCGTCCGGTACGTCACGTTCGACCCGAAGCCCGCGCAGAACGAGCGGGAAGGGCTGATCACCCCGCCCGGATCGTGGCACCGCCACGGCGGCTACCGGCGGCTCACCACCACGGTGGAGCACGCCCTGTGGGTGTGCGACAACCCCAACGGGCCCGACGTGTGGAACGCGCTGCACGACGCGCTCGCCCCGGAACTCGAGTCCCTGGAGCTCCAAGCCGCGCCGGATGTACCTGGTGACAGCGGCGTTACCGACGCCGAGGTGAAGCCTCAACGGGCCGACTGGGCGACCGATGAGCACGGGCATGATTGGCTGCCCCGCCCGGACGGCCCGCTTCCTCGGCTGTCGCCGCGCCTGGAGGAGATCGCCTGCACCGGCCGGTACGACCGGCGCCAGTACGACAGCCCCTCGGAAGCCCGCCAGGCGATCATCGCCGGGGCGGCCACCTGCGGGTGGCAACTCGGCCACGTCGCCGAGCACATGCGTTCCGGGCGCTGGCCCGGCCTAGTCGACTTCTACGCCCGATACCGAGATGACCAGGCACGCGCCAAGGCCCTGCAGGCGGATTGGGAAAACGCCGTGATCTGGCTGCTTGAGCGGAGCTTTGGCCGCGAGCACCACACAAGGGAGAGAACTCACGGGGGGGTCACCAAGATCACGGTGGAGGGGGTGCCGATCGACGTGAAAGACCCGACCACTGACCGGGAGAAAGCGGTCGGGGAGCTGCAGAAGTCTCGCGGCTGGTACTCCGCCCTGTATGCGGCGGTTCGGGCAGGCAGGTGGAAGGGGAAGAAGGGCGTCACCGTACGGCGGGTGCTGCTCGCCATGCTGAAGGCCGCCCAGCTCAAAAGGTGCATGACGATCGCGTTCGGCGTTCGTCACCTTGCCCTGCTGGCCTGCCTGGATGAGACGACCGTGGCGCGGACGCTCCGCATGCTCAGAGAGGAGCCCGACCCCTTCATCGACTGGATAGCCGAACACCGTGGCGAGCGAGCGGCCATATACGGGCTGATCGTCCCCCAGGCGTACGCAGAGGCGGCCGCGTGGCGGCGATGGGTGCCTGGCAGGCTCGGAGGTATCCATCCTGTCTTCAGGGCTTTGGGGGCGTCGGCCGCGTTCGTGTACGAGGTGCTCGGGGTCGAGCCCATCCGCACGTTCGACCTGCCCGGCCTGGCCGGTCTCGGCACGACGGCGGTGAACGACGGCCTGCGGGCGCTCGGGGAGCACGGCATGGCCGTGCGCATCCGCGACGGCTGGGTACGCGGGCCGGCCGACCCGGGCGCGGTCGCCGACCAGCTCGGCGTACCGGAGACGATTGACAAGATCATGAAGAGGTATAAGGAGGACCGAAGGCTCTACAAGATCTTCCTGGACATCGTCGAGGCGAACTTCCCGCCCGAGGTCGAGGAGGACGAACCGGATTTCCCGGACGAGGTGTACGCGACGCTCGGCCCGCCCCGCTGGACCATCCTCGAACCCCACGGGCCGCCGCGCCGGTAGTTCACCCCTTCTTTCCGCCGCCGCGGCGTTCGGCGCGCAACTGCTCCAACTCGGTGCTCAGCTCCTGCACCCGGCGTTCGAGTCCGTCCCGCGCGGTGCGCTCGTCGTCCAGTTTCGTGCGGACGCCTGTCAGCTCGGCGGCCAGGCCGTCACGGGCGGTGCGTTCCCGGCCAGCGTCCCGCTCGGCGTTGTCGGCGCGCTTGCCGTTCGCGTCGTTGGCCAGGGTGAGGGCGTTGACCTCGGCCTGGTGTGCTTGGGCGAGCGACGCCCGTTCGCGTTCGGCGTTCCGTTCGCTCCGTTCGAGCTGTTCGCGCGCCTCGGTCTTGGCCTGTTCGAGCTGTTCGCGGGTGCTGGCCGCAGCCTGTTCGGCGCGGGTCTTCGCGAGGTCGGCCTCCTGGACGTGCCGGTCGGCTTCCTTCTGGGCAGTGCGGACCGCGTCGGCCGCCCTCGTCTTGGCCTGCTCGGCTTCATCGCGAGCGGCGGCGGCGGCCTCCTGGGCCTGCTGCACGTCGGCGTCCGCCTGTTCCCGTACGCGTAGGGTCTCGTCTTCGGCGTTGATCGCTCGTGCGTTTGCCTCGCCGACTTGCTGGTCGGCTTCGTGCCGGGCGGCACGAAGCGTGGCGTCGGCCTCGGTCTTGGCCGTCTCGATGGCCTCTGCCGCCTCCTTACGGGCGGCCTCGACCTGTGCGGCCGACGCCCGCTGGACCTGTTCGACTTGCTCACGGGCAAGACGCTGAGCCTCGGCCACCTTGGCGTTCGCGTCCCGCGCGGCCGTCTCGATGGCCTCGGCGGCGTCCCGCTGTGCGGTCTCCTTCTCCTGCTCGGCCTGAGCGGCGCGTTCGGATTCCGCGTCGGCGCGAGTGAGCGCGTCCGCCGCGATCGACTCGGCCTCGGCCTGCTGCGCCTCGGCGGCGTGTTGGCGCTGCTCGGCCAGGCGGCGCCGCTGAAGTTCCTGTGCTGTTGCCGCCTCGGCCTGCGCGACTGCCTTGTTGGTGTCGGCACGGACCGCGTCCACCTCGACAGTTGCCGCGTCCAAGTCCGTCACCGTGCGGTACTCGACGTGGTAGCGGGCCAGGTCCTCCTGCAACTTCCCCATGCCGGCGACGATGCCGCGCTGTAGCTCGCCGAGCCGAGTCAGGCCCATGGTGACCGGCCGGTTGAAGTCCTCGGGCGTCGGCTCGGTCGCGATGCCGGCCTCCTCCTTGCGGAGCCGTACCCGTTCGCGCAGTGCGCTCTGCGCGTTGTGCCCGGGGTTCACACAGTATTTCGGCTTCGGGCCGGGCTGGTTGGGCGGCTTCTCCTCCGGCGGGGCGGGGCACTTCGGGAAGTTGCACGTCTCTGTCGCCTCGGCCTCGGGGGCGGCCTCCGCGGCTGGCTCGGTGGTCATGCGCCACATCCTTCCGCAGTTCGGGCCGCGTGTCTCCTGGTTGCCGCCGGGCGCGCCGGAATTTATCTCATTACATTAATTCGTTCATGGTGTAACGAATTAATGTAATGAGATGCAATGAATTACTGTCCGATTTGGGCGTTTTGCGATCTTTGGCTCGCCGGGCGCGACGTTAGCGCTCGAATGTGCTTCCCTCTCCGGGGTGTCGGGCGAAGATCGCCGAACTCGGGGCCGTCAAGGGGTAGAGGGATCAATAAATGACCCTTATACTTCTAAATGTGATCCGACGAGTTAGCGGTAACTCGTCGGATCACGATCAGGCACGTAGCCCCAGGAAAGAAAGGGTCCCCCTGTGACCATCACGGCCATCGCCGCGCCCGACGACGACAACCCCGACGCCGTCCGCCTGCTGTCACTCCCTCCGGGCGTAAAGCTCCCCCGGCTCGCCGACTACGCGGTGCCCGCGACCATGCCGGACAGCCCGGAGAGCATCCGCCTGGAGGCGCTCGCGCTCGCCAACCTCGCCATCGAGAGGGACCTCGACGAAGGATTCGACGGCACCCCCGAGGACGCCGAACGGCGCGAGTCCCACCTGCTCCACTTCCACGCCATGCTGGCGGCCGCCACCGCCGACTTCGGCGACATCAACATCGCCGTCACCGAGCGCCAGGCCCGCGAGATCGCGAACGCCGCCCACGACCTCGGCCGGAACCCCGCCGCCAAGGTGATCGAGCTCGACCCCGCCGTCATCTGGAACCTGCTCGACGCCGCCGGGCACGGCGAGCACGGCGGGTGGACGCACGACCCGCGTTGGCCGGAGATCACGTGCGCCTGCGGTGACGCCGTGCTCCGGATCACCGTACCGGCTGCTCCGACCACCAGGTAGCCCCTGATGGTGCGCGGCGCTTCCGCCGTGGCGGGAGCGCCGCCTACCAGCGGCCCGGCCTCCGAACGCTACCGGCGGTTCCTCGAACTCGACCGGCCCGGCGTCAAGGCCGAAAGCATCGCCCGCGAACTCGGCACGTCCATACGGACTGTCGAGCGCTACCGATCCGCATCCTCCCGCTCCCCCGCCTCCGACCCCTCCCCCGCACCGACCGAGGAGCCTCCACCCGTGCCCGCCACCACGCCCAGGTTCAGCCTGCGCCGCCGCCAAGGGCTCGCTGAGCGCACCCTGGAGGCCGCCCTCACCATGGCCGTGATGATCAGAGACGAGGATGCCGCCGCGTGCCATGCGTTCGTCCAGTCGCTCCCCCGCGATCAGCAGGCGGCCCTGCCGTACGTCCTTGCCGCGCTCGTGCCCGTGGACCGTCCCCGTGACGAACTCCTGGAGTGGATCACGTGGGACGAGCACGGCCGCCCCATCCCCGGCGTTCCCGTGCCCACTGGGGTCCCGCTGTGCGTGACCCGTCGCGTGCCCGCCACGCCCGCGACCGCGAAGCGGCACCGCGACCAGCGCCAGCCCTTGTGCGACCCGTGCCGGGACGCCGAAAGCACCTACCGCCGCAACCTCTACCAGGCCAACAAGCGGCGTACCCGCGCCGCGTGATCTCCGAAGGAGAACCGATGCCGCTCACCACCAACGCTGGCCGCGCCGCCGTGGTGCTCACCACGGCGGCCGCGTTCATGGTCGCCTGCTCCAGCGACCCCGCGCCCGCGTGCGCCGCCGTGGCGTATGGGCCGCCCGGATCGTCCAGCAGCAACAGCAGCAGTTCCCGATCCAGCACCAGCAGCAGCACGAACACCGGGCGGACGAGCACCGGCCGGACCCAGCCGCAGACGCGGACGCCAGTCCAGCCGCCGGCCACGGTCAAGCCCGTCACCCCGCCGACCAGCCAGCCGTACCGGCCGGTGCCGACGACCAGCATCGTGCCGAAGTACGTGCCCGCCAAGCCGAAGACGGCCACGCCCTACACGCGCAACCCCTTCTACAGCTACCCCGCCCAGCAGCCGCCCGTCTGGCGCGGTACCTACCGGCAGTACCCCGGCTACGTCGGCTGGTACCCGGTGTACGTCTACCCGGTCGGCTACGCCGAGGAGTACGACTGCACGATGACCGGCGTCGAGGGCGCCCCGGCCGTCGACGCCAACAGCGACGGCATCCCCGATGACGCGGCGGCCGACTGGTGAAGTACGAGCCCATCCCTGACGGGGAACGCCCCGGCGCCGGCCTGGTGTGCAACCTGTGCCGTGCCTCGGTTGAGGTGCGGCCGTGCTTGGACCACGTCGAGTTCGGCACGGACGCCGACTGGTACGACGCGTTCGGCGAGTGCGGCCGGTGCGGTCGCGACGGCTCGCGGTGCGATGGCTCGTGCGGCTGCCGATGCGCCCACCTCCACCCGTCCGGCGCAACTCCGATCCCCGTGATCGACGGTCAGACCTCGCTGAACCTCCGGTCGGCACCGACCACGGTCGCGCTTCGCCACCCGGCGCGACTCCGGGCTATTGAACTTCCCACGCGGTAAGTCCAATTCGTCTCGATCACCTGAGCTGGCTCGCGGGCGGCGCCGGACTCGACCCCGCCGCCCGCGAGCCCTCCAACCGACAGGAAGAGGCCCGCAGTGACTCTCACGCCCATCGACTCCCCCGCTGTCCTGGTGCCGCGCCTGATCGCCCACGAGGAGATCCAGGCGCGCAACATCGTGGCCCGCTTCACCATCGCCGGTGAGGCCGTGACCAAGGGCAGGCCCCGCTTCGCCAGACGCGGCAAGGGCGTCCGCACGTACACCCCCGCGGATACCCTTGAGGCCGAGGCGGTTGTCGCGGATGCGTTCCGCGCGGCGGTCCCCCACCACCAGCCCGACAAGGAGTACACGTACGGTCTGCTGGCCGTGTTCTGCGTCGGCAACCGGAAGGTCCGCGACGTGGACAACCTGCTCAAGCTGGTCCTCGACGGGCTCAACAAGATCGCATGGCACGACGACGCCCAGGTGGTCGAGCTCTCCGGTCGGAAGATTTACGACCTGGCCAATCCCGAGAACGCCCGCAGCGAAGTGGTCATCTACCAGGTAGGAGAGGTGCCGAAGCCGTACCGGCGGCCGAAGCGGCGAGCGGGCTGATCCCGTTTCGGAGTTCCCAACGATATAAACAACCCTTACAATCGACGGTGTGCGCAGCGGAGTGCACACCGCCCGATCTTTGTGAACGGGAGGAAGCAAAGCCCCAGGAACAGTAAGGACCAGCATGAACACGACACTCCCAAAGGACGTCCAGGCCACGGTCGACGCCACGAAGCGCGCCCACGACGGCGTCACCGAGGCCGTCAAGAAGAACCTGAAGGCCGTGCAGGAGCGCAACCTCGCCTCGCTCGTCTTCGCCAAGACACACAAGCAGCCGGTGGCCACCGCCAACCAACTCGCTGGCATCCAGGCGATGACGTTCAACGAGATGGTCCGCGATGCGCCCGTCCCCAACATGCTGCCGAAGATGACCCTTGCGGCGGCTGAGGAGATGATCACCACCTCGGCTAAGGCGGTCACCGACACGGCGCTGGAGCAGGACGAGGCGCGCGAGCGGCGCATCCGCGGCATCCTCAAGCTGTCCCACACCGAGGTGGACGGCAAGCGCCTCACCAACGCGAAGATCGCCCGCCTGACCGGTCTGTCGCCCCAACTCGTTGGCAAGGACCTGAAGACCGCGAAGGAGCGCGACTACAGCCCAGACGACGACATCGAGGCGGCCGAGCCGAAGGCCGTGCCTGCGGCGGCCATGGCGGAACGCCTCGGCACAACGGTTAAGCAGCTCATGGGCAGGCTCGACGCCGCCCGGCGGCAGCGCATCCAGATCGAGGGCACGAGCGTGAACCCCGGCGGCCGCGTCATGCTGTTCGACGTCGAGGCGTTCCCGGCCTGGTACCGGGGCCACCGCCTCCACTGGGTGACGCTGGCCGAGTTCGCCGATAGCAGGGGCGTTTCCTTCCACGACTTCTACAGTCGGCTTCGCACCGCGCGGGCCAAGGGTCTGGAGTGGGAGACCAGCGACGTACTGGGTGGGCTGACGCTCAACGACCCAGAGGCGGTCGCCGCCTGGTGGGACCCCGTGGCGAAGTACGAGGACGCGGTGCTGCACGGCTGTGACGAGCATGGCCGGCGCAACATCGCGGGCATGATGGCGCTGCTCGGCCTGTCGGAGAACCAGGTGGATTGGACGGTTCGCGGCTGGCGCGAGGAGGGCGACCTGCCCGCCCACGTTATCGACGAGCGCGGCTCTCGCTGGTTCGAGCCGCTGCCGTTCGTCGCCAAGCTCCGCGGGCTCGACACCGACCAGCTCGGCCAGAGCCCGGCCGCGCTGGGGCTGACCGCGCGAGTAGTCGACGCGCTGCGCGAGAACGAGATCGGCACGGTGGAGGAGCTCCTCCGGCGCCGGCCGGAGGACTTGGCGAAGCTGCCGGGCCTGGGTGCGGCCTCGGTGAAGACGATCGAGCGCAAGGTGTCGGAGGCTGGGTGGGTATTCGTGTAGCGGCTGCTGGCCAGGCTGAAGCCCCGGTTGGACGTTAGTCTGCCGGGGCTTCACCATGCCGGGCCGTGATCACCAGCCCCGACACGCATGTCTGTTCTCGCCACCTGGTGCCCGAAACGGGCGCGGGCGCCGCCGAGTTGTCCGCGCCCGGGGCCGTCACCGCCGGGCGGCCGTCGTGGCGTTGACGATCCCGACCGCGATCAACCCGCCGGGTGACGCGAAGTCGCTGCTCGCGAACAACATGTTCATCGAGCTGATGACGCTGCCGCCAGAGGATCGGCGGCTGGTCTTGGAGGACCTGGACGACGCCGAGGCCCGCCAGGTGTACGCGGCTGCGTACCGGGTGGCCGGGACCAGCTTCGCGATCTGGGAAGACGACCCGGTCGGGTTCGTGGAGCAGGTGCTCGGTGCGGCGGTCTGGTCGGTTCCGCGCCGGTTCATGACCGCGCTCACCGAGCACAAGCAGGTGGCCGTCCCGTCCTGTTTCGGCAGCTCCAAGACGTTCTCCTGCGGGCAACTCGTGCTCTGGGCGTCTCTGGTGTACCCGGTCGGCACCAACATCGTGGTCACGCTCGCGCCTCTGTGGAGGCAGGTTGCCCGCCAGCTCTGGCCGGAGGTCCGCGCGGCGCACACCCGCGCCGGTCTGCCAGGCACGATCGATACGGCCCAGTACAAGCTGCCGGACAAGAACGGGCTCGACACCGTGGTGGCGTACGGGATCGCCGCCGCCCCCCATAACGAAGCCGCAGTTCAGGGTATACATAGCGCCAATTTGCTCCTGGTGGTGGAGGAAGCCGGCGGCATCGCGCCGACGATCGGCAACAACCTGGCCGGTCTGCTCGTCGGCGAGGGCGCCAGGATGATCGCGATCGGGAACCCGCCCACGGACGAGGTCAACACCTGGTTTGAGAAGCTGTGCGGCGACCCCGAGGTGCTGACGATCCCCATCCCGGCGTGGGAGACGCCGAACCTGACCGGCGAGAACTTCGGGGAGTGCCAGTCATGCCCCGGTAGTGGGCACAGCCCGGCCAAGCACATGGTGGACAGGGCGTGGATAGAGCGGACCACCCGCGTGCACGGGCCCAAGTCGAACTATGTCCGCGCGAAGATCGACGCCAAGTTCCCGAAGGGGCTGACGAACGTCGTCATCCCCGCGGAGTGGGTCGAGGCGGCCGTCGAGATGGACGAGCCCGAGCTTGCTCCCGGGTGGGCGCGGCTGCGAGACCTCGGCCTGGCCGACGAGGACGGCGAGTGGCTGGTCCAGTCGCGGGCGTGGGTGCGGCTCGGCGTCGACGTGGCGAGTGACGGCGGCGACGAGCTCGTGGTGGCCAGGCTCGTGGGCGACCTGGCCACCGTGGAGCACACCAGTTCCGGGCCGGAGAACGCCGACCCGGTGGCGGTGGCCGGCGTCATCTTGAAGGAGATCTTGCGGGCCGAAGCTCTCGCGCAGGCCCTCGGCAGTCCTCATCCGGTGCGGGTGAAGATCGACGGTAATGGGCTCGGCTGGGGTGTGGCCGGGCTGCTGGCGGCGTGGGGGCGGGAGGGGAAGCACGGCGCGGAGATCGTGGCCGTGCTGGTGTCGGAGTCGCCGGGCCGGGAGCCTGACGAGGCGACGCTGCGCCCGTTCCTGAAGCGTGACGAGATGTGGTTGGCCACGCGGGCGTTGGTGCGGCCGGACGAGTACGGGATGACGCGGCTCCGGTTGCGGGTGGACGAGATGACGGCCGGGCAGCTTTCGGCACCCAAGCTGTCCACGCGCTCGTCGGGGCACAGCGTGGTGGAGTCGAAGAAGGAGATGCGCAAGCGGGGCGTTTCGTCGCCGGACCGCGGGGAGGGGGTGCTGCTCTCGGTGTACGAGCCTGCCGAAGAGGATGAGTGGCGCATTCTGGCCTGACTAGAGATTCAGGTAGGGACGCTTACCGGCGGGTTTCGGTTTGCCCGTATGCCAGATTGTTACCGTCCAATGCTTCGCGGCGGGTGTCACTCTCAGTGGCCTAAAACCCTTTACCGGCGCAGACAGTGATCGTTACCTTTTGAGCCGTCCTCAGCCGAAAAGTTGAGGATTGAAATGCTTCCCGACCGTCTGCGCATGTAACTGTCGAACTGGCCTGTTTCGCCGGAGAGCACCCCGCCGCCTCGGGGCTCTCAACGGGGGCGTGCCTGCCAGAGACCCAGCTACGTGCCATGTCCTCGCTGGGAGAGATAACCATATGAAATACCCGCCGGGCCACGTGTGGGGGCTCGCGTTGATCTTGGAACCGGCCGACACGGAACTCATGTGGCGGCTGGCCGACAAACCCTACGTAACTCTGCCCGACGACCTGCAGCACTTCCCCGATTACGCGGAGAACGGGCTGGTCATCGAGGTACTAGACCGGCTGTGTGTGAAGTGCTGGCGGCGCTTCGATCTGTGCGTCTGGCAGGCGTGCGAAGCCGACACCACCAACGGGGACCACCTGCGCGGCGGCGACGACAACGAGCGCGCCGGCCGCAGCAGGCCGAAACCGGGGACCACCGCCAAGGAGATCGCCGCCAAGCAGGCAGCCGCGCGGGAGCGACGCGAGCGACGCGAAGCTGCTCGCACGCGGCGGCAGTCGCGCGAACTGGTCGCCCTCATGCAGGGCAGCCGCATCACCGGGCTCAGCTAGCCCGCATGACGTAAACCTTCCGGGCCCCTACCGTGCCCCGGAGCCCGCCACCACACCGGGGCGGCGACCGGCACGGAGGGGCCCCAGGTGTATTACGACCCGAACGAGCACAACCCTGAACGCGGCGCCGAGCAGGGGGCGCAGCTGCGCCGGGTGCGGCGCGACTTCGCCGGTCTGATCATGCTGGCCCTCGGCGCGCTGGCGACCGTGGTCGCCGTGGCCGGATGGCATCCGCTGGTGGGTGTGGGCTTGGCCGGCGCCTATCTGATGGTCGGTGGCTGGTATGTCGCCTCCGACTCGTCCGAGTAGGCCGGGGGCGCCCTGATGGCACGCCGATTCCTGCCCGGTATCCGGGCCGCCGAGACGTCCGCCCTACCGGCCCCCGGGCTCTCCGAGGGCGAGCGCCGCGCGCTGATGGAGATGGAGCTCAAGGCGCTCGTCCCCGACTTCGGCACCGTGGCGGTGTCCGATTGGTCGTCGAACCTGTCGGCGGCCGCGCGCCGCGCCTGGCCGGTGGACCGGGCGGTCGCGGAGGCGTTCGAGCGCACCGTGTGGGTGTTCAAGTCCGTCGACT
Source organism: Nonomuraea purpurea (assembly GCF_042650645.1). Lineage (NCBI taxonomy): Bacteria > Bacillati > Actinomycetota > Actinomycetes > Streptosporangiales > Streptosporangiaceae > Nonomuraea > Nonomuraea purpurea. Next base: position 59,467 of record NZ_JBHSBI010000036.1, on the reverse strand, counting down.
CGATCGCGGAGCATCAGGCCGACCTCGATTTCGTGCTGCGTCACCGCACGTCGGGCGAGCTGGTCGAGGATGACCCGCTGCTCGACCTGCTGAACGACGAGCAGGCGAACGAGTTGGAGACCGGCAGGCAGTTCCGCTATCGGCTGTCGGCGCAGATACTGCTCAGCCCGCGGGGCGCGTTTGTGGAGGTCACGCGTGATCGGCGGGGTCGGCCGATCAGGCTCGACTTGTTGCCGCCGGGCCGCACCAGGCCAGTCCCTGGGCTGAACGGCAAGCTGCTCAGCCATTTTGAGACGATGACCCCGGACGGGATCCGCGTGCCCGTACCGGCCGAGCGCGTCAGATGGTTCCGGAAGCCTCACCCGACCGACGCCTACATGGGCATCACCCCATTGCAGGCGGCCGGAATGGCGGTTGACCAGGACTTCCTGGCGAAAATCTACAACTCGTCGTTCATGCTCAACGACGGCCGCCCCGCTGGCATCGTCTCTGTGGAGGGTCGCACGAATCCGGCCGAGGCGGCGAAGCTGGAGGAGCGGTTCGGGCGCGGCCCTGTCGAGGCGGGCAAGCTGACCGTGATCGGCGGCGGCAAACTCTCGTACGTCGACCTGGGCGCGACACCGAGAGACATGGCGTTCGGGGAGATGGCCGCCCGCGCCAAGGAAGAGGTGTTGGCGGCGTACGGCGTCGGCGAGACCGTGCTCGGCAACTCGTCCGGCCGGACCTGGGATAACGCCGAGCAGGAACTCTTCACGTTCTGGACGATCACCATGAAGGGGCACCTTCGGATCGTCTCGACCGGGTTCGGGCCCGACACGGCCAAGGGCGTGCGCGGCGAGTTCGACACCTCGACGGTGGAGGTGCTGCGTCGGACGGCCGAGGCCCGCCGCCGGGAGGCGCGCGACGAGGTCAAGGAAGGGCTCATCAGCCCGGACGAGTACCGGACGATCGCCGAATACGAGCCGTACGACCTGCCCCACACCAGGGCGATCTACATCGCGCAGGGCAAGACGCCGATCCCGACCAGGCCGGAGGACGCCGAAGCGCTCGGACTGGCCTCCCCTGACGCGGCTGCTGCTCCCCCGCCCGGGGAGGAAGCCGCCTCGGGCGAGGAACTACCGCCGGGCGAGGAGCTGCCAGAGGGGCAGGCCGCGCCGGACGGCGGGGAGGTGGACGACTCCGATCCGGCCACCGGGCAGGCGATGGCGATGCTTCAGGGGCTGCTCGACGAGGACGACGAACCCGACGAGGACGCCCCCGCCGGCGAGGGCCAGGACGACGAGGACGACGAGCCCGACGAGGAGCTGGGGGGTCGGCGACGGGCACGGACGCGGGAGACGAAGGCCCTCACCCCGGTCGGGCCGCAGGCCGACGACGTGCGCGACCGGATCGAGCACGACATCCACGAGGCGCTGGAAGGGCTCGTGCGCAGGCTCGTGAAACGCACCGCCGCCCGCGCCGCATCCCCCAAGACGCGCAAGCATACCCGGCACTTCGCCCCCGAATACAAGGCCGACACCCGCGTCGGCACCGAACCTCTGGACGTCGACCGGGTGGCCGACGTCGCCCACTGGCAGGAGGAAGCCGTCGCCGTGCTCACGCCCGTCCTGACGGCGGCGGCCGGTGCGGCGGCCGGGCCTGTCGCGTCGCCGTGGGTGAGCGTGGCCGCGCCGCTCCTGCAGGCGCGCGACTGGCTCGTCTCCCAGATCGTCGCCGCCGCCGGGCGGCTACGCGACCTGATCCGCGAACGCGACATCGCCGGGGATGACATTGATCGACTCGTGGCCGAAGTGCGCGCCCAGCTTCCCGGACTGGAGACGTGGGCGGCCCGCGCGAGCACCCGGGCCGCTACCGCGTTGACGCACGCCGTGGAGTACGTGGTCGTGATGGACGCGGCCGGGCCGAACGGCATGGTGTCGGCGACATGGCGGGCCCGCGAAGACGGCGACGTCCGGCCGACGCACCGGGAGGCGGACGGGCAGGTCCGGCGCGGGGGCGAACCGTTCGAGGTGGGTGAGGCGCTGCTGCGATGGCCGGGCGACTTCGACGGCCCGATCGAGGAGACCGCTCACTGCCGGTGCCGCCTGCGCTGGGTCGTCTCCCCCGCCTGACCATCCCGGCGCGACGTTAAGCCTCGAAGTCGGCACCCTGCACCCTCGCACGCACACGCCGGGGGCATGGGGGCTGGTTTGTCCGACTACGACGCTTGGGATGTCAAGGCACGCCGCGGGTTCGGCGCCAAGTTCGATGACGACCTGCACCCGCGCGACCGCAAGGGCCGGTTCATCGAGACCAACGCTCTCGTGTCGGTGTGGGGCGGTGGCCGAGGCACCGTCGTCAAGAACGTGGGCGGCGGTCGGCTTGAAGTTCGCATGCAGGACGGCAGCGTCCAGCGGATTCACCGCAACTACCTGACGGTGCAGAAGCGGCCGGACGGTAGCAAGCCGACCAGCAAGGCCAGTGCCAACCCGGCGTCCATGAAGGTCGAGCAGGCCAGTGCGGACGCGGCCGACTTCACTCCGGACACCCCGGACGGCCGTACCCCGGTCCGGAATCTCAAGAGCGGCCAGGCCGTCATCGTGTACGGCCGTGCCAGCGACCCGACCGGTGAGACCGACCCGGGCGATGACGTACGCCAGCACGTCGGCACGGTGCGGTGGGTGCGGCCCGGCCAGAACGGTGGCTGGACAGTCCGGCTCGCCGAGGCGGACGAGACCGCGAAGCCCGTCGATGTTGGGATCAGCGACCGGAACGCGGTCGCCCGCGTCCTACCTGCCGACAAGATGGCCGAGCTGACGCAGGCCATCCACGACGGTAAGCCGGAGGCGGCCGACCTGGCGCGCTCCCTGCTCGCCGACGCGCTCGACCAGGACGACCGGGAAGCCGACTGGCAGGGCCTCTCCCCCGACGCCGGATGGGACGAGTGGGCGGCCGAGCTCAACGAGCAGTTCGGCATCAACGCCGCCAGTGAGGACCTTCAACGAGCCTACGACAGCACCACCGGCGATCAGCGGGTCCGGCAGGCCGCGACCGCCAACACCGACGTCGGCAACTTCGGGCTTTTGTTCGGCGAGGTCCTGCAAGACCGCATCGCCGACGAGATCGACCTGACCGGCGGGCTCGGTCAGGCGTACTTCGCCAACGACACCCGATTCCGCGACGCGTTCACCCGCGCTGCCAGAGACCGCGCCCACCGGGAGATCCGGGAAGGGCAGCCGGGCGGCCAGGCCGAGCAGCCGAAGCCCGCCAGGACACCGGCCACGCCGCGCACCGTGGTGCCGGGCGACCTCGAGACCGGGGATCGGGTCACGTTCGACATCCCCGTCACGGCGGCGAACGTCGAGCGCTTCGCAGGGCCGGGAGCGAAGAACCCGCCCAGACCGGGCGCGTCGGTGACCGTGCGCGGCGTGGTCGAGGGCGTGGAGACCGACATGTTCGGCGGTTCCACCGTGCATCTGCGGCGGGACGGTGCCCAGTGGCAGGGGGCGGGCGGCGGCGGCCGACTGGACGGTGACGGGCTTGATTGGCCACTGGATGAGGACCACGCCGTTCACAAGACAGGCAAGGCCGACGCCCCGCAGCAGCGCCGTGGTGGTAGTGCCGCGCCGGTTCGGACTGCACCGCAGGGTGGTCTGTTCGCGGATGTGGGCCGCGAGGCGCAGGGCACCGAGGACATGTTCACCGCGCACGAGCGCGATCGGGACCGAGAGGACGAGCCGAGCCCAGCGGCCAGGCCCGCCCAGGCTGAGCCGGAGCGGCGTGAGCGCGCCCAGGCCGAGCCCGAGCGACGCGACCGCGACCGTGCCGCCCAGGAAGACGCCGGGCGGGAGCGGGAGCGCGCCGACGAGCCCGAGGAGCAGGCCGAGACGACCCCGGACACCGCTGTGGCGGACGCCGGGGGTGAGGAGCGCGCCAAGGAGCTGTCCCGGCAGGCCAAGCAGGCATTCGAGGCCGGCGACTACGGCCGCGCGCTGCGGCTGCACAGTGAAGCCGTCGAGGCGTGGCCGGACATGAACGACGCCACCCGGGCGCGAATGGACCGCAACCGGCAGGTGATCCAGTCGCATTGGCGGCGCAAGGGCAGTGACGAGGACCTGGCGGGGTGGGCGCGTACGGAGCTGCGTGGCCAGCCGGACACGGATGAGGTCACGCCGTTACTGAAGGACTTGGACCGGGGCGACCGCGTGTTCCTGCCGAACCCGGGCGGGCGCGGCGGCCGAGAGGTCATCATCCTCGGCGTTCCGGAGAAGGTGGGGACGGGCCCGCGGGCGCGGGGCCGCATCTCCTACATCATGCGGGACGGGAGGCGCGGGACTGAGGCCCGTTCGTGGAACGCCCGCCTGACCGTGCTGCGCGGCTGGGAGCCCCTGCCCAAGGATGATGGCACGGCCGAGGCAGGGCCGGACGACACGCGGCGGCTGGAGCGTAACCTGTCCGTCCGGCCGGGACTGCTGCCCCGCGACGTCGAGCAGCGCCTCGCGACAGCGCGCGGACGCCTGATCGAGACCCTCGGCGGAAACGACTACCGCGCCGTCGAGCAGGCCGCTTCCGACTACCAGCGGGAGTTGAACGCCGCCTACCAGGGGCTGCCCCGCCACATGCCGAGGCGGGACATCGCGCAGAACGAGATCACGAAGACGAACCGTGCGGTTGGGGTCGCTCGGCACGAGTGGGCGATGTCCCACAACGACCTGCCTGACCCGCGCACGCTCGACATGACCACGCTCAGCGAAGCCGAGTTGGATGAGCTGGCGTGGCGGGCGCGGAACTCGCCGATGGGGGCCGGCTTCGGTCAGCAAATCCTGACGATGGTGACCGACGAGGAGAGCCGCCGGCGAGCTGAGGGAGAGCGCAGGCAGGACGAACCGGCACAAGTTGACACGAATCGTGATGATCGTGTTACCGTAAGTTCTACAATGGGCGCCCCCAAGACCGGGCCCGCGCCGGACGAGGGAGACGACGATGGACTACGCGGCGATCGCGCGCAGGCACTGGGAGACGTACCTGCCGACAGCGCTGAGCGAGTTGGAGGACCCGGACGAGCACTTCGCGGCTCTGGCGCATCAGGTGGAGGACAGGATCGACGAACTGGCCGAGGAGATGGCCGGGCCGGCGCCGGACGGGGAGACGTTCGAGGAGAGGCTGGGCAGGCTGGCGACCGCGCAGCGCGGGGCGCGGGAGATAGTGATGAAGGAAGAGATCTTCCTGCCCGCCGAACCGGGTCTGGAGGACGCCGAGCTTCCGCCCCGGTAGCCGACGCCGACGCCGGCGGGTTCCGGCCGGCGTCGCAGGACGACCTTGCCCCCTCCGGTGAGAAGGCCAAGGCCAGAGCGAACATCGCCGCCGTCCGCCTGCTGCGACAGCTCCAGGCCGAGGACCGGCCCGCGACCGAGGACGAGAAGCGCATCCTGGCCCGCTGGTCCGGGTGGGGGTCTCTGCCGGTCGTGCTCGACACCCGGCCGTCCGAGCGAGCCAAGGAGTTCCGCAACCCGGACGGGTCGGTCAACCGCGAGAAGTACGAGCGGGCCGTCAAGCGGTGGGAGTCCTTCGCCCCCGAGCGTGACGAGCTGCGGGCGATGCTCTCCGACGAGGAGTGGAGAGAGGCCTCCCGCAATACGCTGAACGCGCACTACACCGACGCCTCCCTCGTCGGCGAGGTGTGGGACGCCGTCCAGCAGCTCGGGTTCAACGGCGGCAACGTCCTCGAACCCGGCAGCGGTGTCGGCACGTTCATCGGCATGGCGCCCGAGCGGGCGCACATGACCGGCATCGAGCTCGACTCGACCACCGCGGCGATCTCCCAGCACCTCTACCCGAACGCCACGGTGCGCAACGAGTCGTTCGCCGACACGCGCGCCCCAGACAACACCTTCGACCTGGCCATCGGCAACGTGCCGTTCGGCGACTACTGGCTCGTCGACAAGAAGCACAACCCGGGCGAGAAGCACTCGATCCACAACCACTTCATCCTCAAGTCCCTCGCGCTGACCCGGCCCGGCGGTCTGGTAGCGGTCGTCACCTCCCGCTACACGATGGACTCGGAGAACAGCGCGGCCCGCCGCGAGATGGCCGCCATGGGCGACCTGGTCGGCGCTGTCCGGCTCCCATCCGGCGCGCACCGCAAGGCCGCCGGTACGGACGTCGTCACCGACCTGCTCATCTTCCGCAAACGGGACGAGGGTGAGGAGCCGGCCGACACGTCCTGGATCGACGCGCCCAAGATGGATGTCAACGGCCACCCCCACCCGGTCAACACCTACTTCCAGCAGCACCCAGAGAACATCCTCGGCGAGCAGACGACCGGGCGCGGCCAGTTCTCCGATCACGACCTGATCGTGAAGGGCGAGCGCGACGCCGCGCCCGCGCTGCGGGAGGCGCTGGCCCGGGTCGTGGCCGACGCCCAGCAGGACGGGAAGACGTTCGAGCAGAGGGCGCAGGCTGCCGCGCCGATACGGCTGGCCGCCCGCGACGAACGACACGACGGCGCGCTCACCCTCACCCCGGACGGCACCTTCACCCAGGTCCGCGACGGGCAGGCTCAGCCCGCGGCCGTGCACCCCTCCCAGGTGGAGCAGCTCACCGGCCTGGTCGGACTGCGGGACGTCGCCCGCGAACTCCTCGCCGAGGAGTCCCGCAGCGACACCGACAGTCCGCGCCTGGCCGAGCTGCGCGCCGAGCTGAACCGCCGCTACGACGCCTACACCGCCAAGTACGGGTCGCCGTCCAAGAAGGCCAACCGCCGCTTCACCTCCGAAGAGGCCCGAGCCAAGGCCGTCGCCGAGGGCCGCAAGCCGGGCGCGAAGGACATGACGCCGACCGCCGTGGGGTGGCTCAAGTCCGACCCGGCCAGCGCGATCGTCTTCAAGGGCCTGGACCACTACGACGCCGACAGCGACACGGCGCGCAAGGCCGACATGCTGGAGCGGCGGGTGATCGGCGCCAAGAAGCCGCTCACCTCCACCGACGACCCCGGCGAAGCGCTCGCGGTGGTGCTCGATCAGTTCGGCGAGCTCCGCCTGGACGAGATTGCCCGCCTGCTGCGGGTGGATGAGGAGACCGCGCGGGAGCGGCTGGGCGACCGCGTGTACGACGCGCCCAGCTTCGTGGTCAAGGACGGCCTGGTGCTCGACACCGGCGAGCCTGACAAACTGGTCCCGGCCGCGGAGTACCTGTCCGGGAACGTGCGGCACAAGCTCATAGCCGCCCAGCGGGCCGCCGAGAACCACCCGCGGTTCATGCTGAACGTCGCCGCGCTGGAACGGGTTCTCCCCCGCGACCTGACGCCCGGCGAGATCGACGCCAAGATGGGCGCCGCCTGGATCTCGGCCGACGTGGTGCAGGAGTTCCTGCGCGAAATCCTCGGCGACTCCTCGGTGCGGGTCAACCACGCCAGCGGCTCCCTGTGGGAGGTCCTAGGCGACAAGCAGGGCTACGAGGCCCGGCACGTCTACGGCACCAACCGCGACAACTGGACCGCCCTCGGCATCGCCGAAGCGCTGCTCAAGCAGACCACGATCAAGGTCCGCAAGAGCATCGGCGACGGCGTCACCGTGCCCGACCCGGCCGGGACCATCGAGGTCCAGCAGAAGGCCCAGGAGATGGCCGAGCGGTTCTCCGAGTGGGTTTGGGAGAACCCCGAGCGGGCCGACCGGCTGGCGCGCGTCTACAACGACCAGTTCAACAGCATCGTTCTGCGCTCCTACGACGGGGCCGAACCGGCGCTGCCCGGCATCGCCGCCGACTGGCAGGGCAAGGTCGCCACCCACCAGAAGGCGGCCGTCGCCCGCATCATCAACGAGCCCGCCACCCTGCTCGCCCACGAGGTCGGCGCCGGCAAGACGGCCGAGATGGTCATGGGCGCGATGGAGCTACGCCGGACCGGCATGGCCAGCAAGCCGACCATCGTGGTGCCAAACCACATGCTGGAGCAGTTCACCCGCGAGTTCCTGGAGCTGTACCCGAACGCGAACATCCTGGCCGCCGGGTCGGCGGACCTGACCGGGGAGAAGCGGCGCGAATTCGTCGCCCGCGCCGCGACGAACGACCTCGACTGCGTCATCCTCACGCAGAAGGCGTTCGAGAAGATCGACATGCACCCGGACAAGCAGCGCGACTACCGGGACAGCGAGCTGAACAAGCTGCGCGCGTCGATCGCCAAGGCGAGGGAGTTCGGCGAGGACTCCCGCCTGCTCAAGCGCCTTGAGCGGCAGCTCGTCCAGGCCGAGGAGAAGCTGAAGGCGAAGCTCGACTCCAAGAAGGACGAGGGCAACGTCTACTTCGAGCACACGGGCATCGACTACGTGTTCGTTGACGAAGCCCACATGTACAAGAACCTGCGCACCGCGAGCAGGATCGAGGGCGCCTCGATCGACGGGTCGGGCCGCGCGAGCGACTTGCACATGAAGCTGCACCACCTGCGCGAGAACTCCAGAAGCGGCCGCGTGGTCACCTTCGCTACGGGCACCGACATCGCCAACTCGGTGACCGAGGCGTACGTGATGATGCGCTACCTGCGCCCCGACCTCCTCCGCGAGGCCGGCATCGACGACTTCGACACGTGGGCGGCGACGTTCGGTGACGTGATCGTGGATGTGGAGCTGAACCCGGACGGGAACGGCTTCCGCTCCAAGGCCCGGTTCGCGAAGTTCCGCAACGTGCCCGAGCTGCTGCGCATCTATCGGGTGTTCGCCGACGTCAAGACCGCCGAAGACCTCGGCCTGCCCACCCCGAAGGTGCGGCGCGACGCCAACGGCAACCGCGGGGAGACGGTCGTCGTCCCGGCGTCGATGGAGCAGCTCGACTACATCAAGGAGCTCGGCGAACGCGCCGAAAAGGTCCGCAGAGGTGCGGTCGAGCCGGACGAAGACAACATGCTCAAGATCTCCGGCGACGGCAAGCGGGCCGCGCTGGACATGCGGCTCATCGACCCGACCACGGACCAGGCGGGCGGGAAGATTGAGGTCGCCGCCGACAAGATCGCCGAGATTTTCGAGCACTCCAAGGACTGGCAGTACCCGGTCGCCAAGGGCTCCGACGAGATGCACCCGACCACGGGCGCGCTCCAGATCGTGTTCATGGACCAGGGCACCCCCAAGCCCAAGAAGAAGCCCAAGTCTCTGCTGCCGAAGTCGACCAGCGTTCGCGCCAACACCGCCAAGGTGGGCGACTGGCTGATGGACGACCGGAAAGTGCCGCACCAGATCACCCGGATCGAAGCGGGCGAGGATGACCAGCTCCTGATCCATCTGGAGAGCCCCGGCGGCACCCCGGACATGATCGAGGTCGGCCCGAGCAGCTTCCTCAACCAGGTGCCTGACCCCGACACGTGGGCGAAGAAGGACGGCGACCAGGAGGCGCTGGACGCCCCGGTCGGTGACGGGGACACCTCGACGTGGGCCGCCTACGACGAGATGAAGGCGCAGCTTGTCGCTCGCGGCATCCCGGCCGAGAAAATCCGCTACATCCACGAGGCCAACACCGACGCCCAGAAAGCGAAGCTGTTCGAGGAGGCCCGCACCGGCAAGATCGCGGTCCTGCTCGGCTCGACGGAGAAGATGGGCACGGGCACCAACGTCCAGGCCCGCGCGGTCGCGCTGCACCACATGGATTGCCCGTGGCGGCCGGCCGACCTCGCGCAGCGCGAGGGCCGCGTGGAGCGGCAGGGAAACCTGAACAAGGACCTGCACGACCAGGACGTCCGAATCATCCGATACGTGACGGAAGGAACGTTTGACGGCTATTCCTGGCAAACGGTCGAGAGGAAGCAGAAGTTCATCGCGCAGATGAAGCGCGGCACCCTCGACATCCGCGAGATCGAGGACATCGGCGACTCGGCGCTGTCGTTCGCCGAGGTCAAGGCCCTCGCGACCGGTAACCCGTACCTGCTCGACCACGCCAAGGCCAACACCGAGCGGGAGCGGCTGGACCGGCTGGAGCGCGCCCACCAGCGCACCCAGGGCACTCTCGTCCAGCAGATCAAGCAGGCCGAGGGCACCATCAAAGACCTCACCTCCGACATCGCCGAGTGGCGCGAAGCCATCGCCCAGCGGACAGAGACCCGCGGCGACGACTTCACCATGAGGCTCGGCGACCTGGAGACCAGCAAGCGGGCCGACGTCTACGAGCCGCTGCTTGCGGCGGTGCGTGAGGTCCGTGACGGCGTCACCGCTGAGGGCCACAAGGTTCAGATCGGCGAGCTTGGCGGCCACCCCGTGTACGCGTGGAAGGACCGCCGCTACGTCGGTGACCGCTTGTTCCGGGTGGTTGAGGTCGGGTTCGATTTCGCCGGCGGCGCCAGTAGCTACCGGCCGGAACAGCTCACGGACGGTTCCGGGAACGGCATCCTGCGCGCCTTGGAGAACCGCCTGTCCGGGCTGGAGCCGTCGATCGAGGCGGCCGGGAAGCGGATCGCCACCCTGCAGGAGCAGATCGGGAAGCGGCGGGCGGACATCGGCAAGCCGTTCAGCAAGGCTGATCAGCTCTCCTACTACCGGGAGCGGGTCCGGCTGCTGAACGAGGTCCTTCAGCTTCAGTCGAACCTGGACGAGATCAAGGACCCGGAGAGCGACGCCTACAAGGAGGCCCAGACTGAGCTGACGGTGCTCAAGGGCCGGTTGGACCTCCTGCAGCCGCCCAATCCTGCGGCCGCCGACGAGCCGACGCCGACGCCGGAAGACGTGAAGTTCGAGGACCCCACGCCCACAGTCCACACCGACGACGACGGGTTCGCCGTCCCCGCCGTGCCCGACGCCGACGCGGCGCCGGGCGGTGACGTCGACCAGGCGGACGCGCCCGAGCCGGATGGAACTTCCCGCGCGGGAAGTTCAAATGATCCGGGAGAGTCCGGCTCGGTCCCGGCTGACGCGCCCGAGGGCGGTCAGGGGTTGCCCGAAGGGCTGAGTGAGGCTGACGGTCGCGCTCTGGAGTCGCTGATCCGCGAGGAGGCTGCCGCCTACGCCTGGACGGGGTCGCCGAGCCGGTACATCGCTGAACTGTTCGCCAAGCAGACCGGCCGCGCCCGGTTCGACGGCGACTCCGACCCTGCCGTGGAGCGGTGGGTGGACGACTACCTCGCCGCCAACCCGGACGTGCGCGAACTGTCCGCCGGGGCGCGTGAGCAGTTGCGGCGGGAGCGTACCGAGCGTGAGGCACGCGACCGTGACCGGGCGATTGCCTTGTCCCAAGAGGCGCAGGCCCGATCGGCTGAGGGCGACCACGAGGGCGCGCTGTCGCTCATTGATGAGGCCGAGCAGGCGGACCCGCGTGCCCGCAACTGGGAGCGTATCCGCGGCATTATCCGGGACCGGCAGCAGGGGGCGGATGGTGCGGTCAGCGAGCCTGCCCCCCGAGAGGAGACGGCCGGGCAACTGCCCCCGGTCCCGGTGGACGAGCCGGACAGCGCGCTCGCAGACGTGGATGAGCCCGCCCCGCTGGACGAGCCGGCGGCCGACGTCGTGCGGGAGACGGAGGCGGTGGACCCCGAGGCCCTGATGCCGGGCGACCGCATCCGAATCGTCCGCACCAGCGACGGCGTGCGCCGCGTCCGCACCCGTGGCGGCGGCACCAGGCTCGCCCAGTCCGATGGCCGGGTGTGGGAGGGCACCGTCCCCGACAACTACCGGCCCGGCAGCGCCGTACGACTCCGCGACGTGGTCGAGACCGAAGGTGGTCAGCCTCCCCGGTACGTGGCCGATCCCGGCCTTGTGCGGCTCACAGACGCCGTTGATCGTCTCGGGACGGACGAGGCGGCCACCTCGGCGGTTGAGGCCGCCAGGCTGCGCGACAGCCGCGAGCAGGCCCGCGAGCAGAACCGTCGCGAGCAGGCCGAGCGGCGCCGCCAGATGCTGGAGGAGGAGGGCGGCACCAGCCTGGCCGACGCCGTCGACGCGTTCGAGGCTGCCGCCGCCCCCGGCAGCGGCGCGTCCCGGCGGGAGATCGAGGACGCATGGCTGCGCGCCGACGCCGCGCTCGCGTCGGCCGAGGAGACCGCGACGCATTGGGCGCGTCAGGCGCAGCTCAAGACGCTCCGCTCCACCCTGAACGACCGGCTTCGCATGGCGGGCGGGCGTGAGGGTGACGCGCGCCGCCGGGCGGCCGAATGGGAGCAGGCCAAGGCCGACGCCGACCGGGTCGCCGATGACGGCGTACCCGAGCCCGCGCCCGCCGAGGACCTGCAGCCGGGCGATCGGGTGGACACGCCGGCCGGTGACGAAACCGTCGTCGTGGAGGAGGTCACCCGCGCGGGCGACATCACCTTCACGACCGAGCGGGACAGCCAGGACCGGCGCACGATCCGGGCCCGCAAGGAGGGTACGGAGGTCACCAAACGGTCCGGCGGCCGCAAGCCCCCGGAGATCGGCGAGGCGGCCGCCGCCGACGTCGTGGTGGGCGAGTGGCTGATCGACGACGACGGCACCGCCTCCAAGGTCACCACGATCGACAGGGACGGCGACCGGATCACGTTCGAGGTGCTCGGCCCCAACGGGCCCAGCCTCGTGGACGCGGACGCCGGCGAGACGGTGACGCGCGGGCGCGGGCTGCGCATGAAGCGGCCGCGCAAGCCTAGGCCGCCGCGCGAGCGCAAGCCGCGCTCCACGATCACCGCGCTCGATGACGGCACCCCCGCCACGCGGGTCCGGCTCCGGTCGGACATTCGTAAGCGGGTGCTCGGCCTGGCGATCGAGGACGACGAGAACGCGCCCGAGATAGCGCGTACGGCGGCCACGCGGCTGCGGGCCTCGCAGCCGGTCAGCGCCGAGCAGATGCGGGCCCTCGGCCAATACCTGCGCACGCTGGCCGCCCAGGACCGGCCCGCCGTTCAGCGGCGGTCTCTGGAGCGGGCCGCCTCCTGGGTGGACGCCTCCTACGCCCGGCTCGCCGGATACCCGGCGCCGCCGCACGAGTCCCACCGCGACGCTCCGGAGAAGGCCTACCCGGAGAACCTGACCGTCGGCGACATCATCGCCATCCCGGACAGCGCGGGCGGCGACATCCAGCCGGTGCGTGTGGTCGACGTGAAGCCGACGCCGCGCATGCCGTTCGTGACCGCCACGGTGGAGCACGGCGACGGCCGCCGCGAGCAACGCATCCTCGCCGCCGGGGTGGACGTCTACCTGATGCCGGACCTGCCCGGCGACGTGGACGTGCCGCCCACCCCGGATGACGAGTTCGACCCGGAGGAGCACATCCACCCCGACCGGCTGGAGGTCGGAGACGCCATCCGCCACAAGGTCGGGAACTCCCCCATCGGGCGGGTGATGGCGATCCGCAAGACGTCGCGGCCGTTCGCCGACACCGAAGAGTGGCAGGTGGATCTCGCCACCCTGGACGACAACGACCGGCCGATCCAGCAGGAGCGCGTCACTCTCTCCTCGCGGGGCGGGCCCTCCGTGGTGCGCACCTGGCGTGGGGAGCTGTCCAGGCCGCAGCCGTGGGACGCGGCGATCGACAACAGCAGCGGCGACGGCATCGTCACCGCCGACCAGCTCGCTATCGGTGACCGCGTCGCCATCCGCACCGTGATGGGCGAAGAGGTGGCCGGCACCATCATCGACTTCCTCGCGATCGTGGACGATGACGGGCTGCAGACGGCCCGCCGGGCGGTGCTGCGCGGCTACGACGGCGAGATCGATTGGTCTCCGCTGATCGACGGCGACGGCAGCGAGATCGTCCGCCTCGCGAAGGGCGGCGCCGGGGCCGAGGATCGCATCCGCGCCGAGATGGACGCGCAGGGCAAACGGAACCGGGAGCGCACCATCACCCGGGTTCTCGCGGACGCGGAGACTGGCCTGTACCGGGAGGTTTCCGCGCGGCTGCTCGGCGACCTCGACACGCGGCCGCTCGTGCCCGCCCGCGAGCGCGGCGACGACGAGGTGTATGCGCAGGCGCTCACCCGCCTTGAGCAGGTGTGGCAGAGCCAGCCCGAGGGCCTGGCCGAGCAGGTCGCCGACGCGCTCGCCCCGCCTACCGACGAGCAGTTCGACGAGCTCACCCGCCGCCTGGAGCCTGTCATGGCCGAAGTGCGGGACCGGGCCGCCGTGAACATGGTCACGGCGATCGGTGAGATCGACCCGATGCCGGGCGAGTCGTGGGATCAGGCGCTGCGCCGCGTCATGATCCAGTACCGGGACATGCCGCCGTCCGACTCGCTGGCGCGGGCGGGCGAGGCCCTGGCCAAGGCGGACCTGCGCAGTGCGACGGATGCGCCCGCGCCGGAGTTGCCCACGGTGAAGGAGGCCGACCTTCCCGCGCGGATGGCCGCCTACCGGGCCGCGCTGCCGGAGGATCTGACCAACCTGGGCCGCAAGCAGGTGCAGCGGCCGGTCTTCCGGTCGACGAGCCTCGCCGACCTGGAGGCCGGGCAGACGCCTGCCGCCGACACGGTCACCACGTGGGCCGACGACGTCGCCGCCGATGGCGGGCCGGGCGAACACGCGATGCGGCACCTCGCCGTGCTGCGCGCGGCCGGCGCCGACCTGGACGAGATCTACCGGCAGCGGTACGCGGCTGCCGACCCCGAAGGGATCGTGCGGGACTTCACCGGCGTCGAGCACCGGGCGAAGGAACTGCTCGGCGAGGCGTTCGCCGCCGACCGGAACCTGCTCGCGGCGAAGAAGCGGACCAGGACGAAGACGGCCAAGAAGTTCGGCTACTCGTCCATGCGGGCGCTCAACGCGGACGCTTCGTGGGAGGTGAAGCGGCAGGCCAAGGAGGCTTGGGAGGCGGCATACGCCGACGACCTGAAGGAGCGCGACGCGGCGCTCAACGCCTACCGGGCCGCCGCCGACGACGTGCTCGGCAACCTGCGTGCCCGCCGTGAGGCCCGCCGTGCCGCCGCCATGGAGGCGCTGGCCACCGTGCGGGACCTCGGCGGGGAAGGGCTCGAATACCGGGGCCGGTACACGGTCGGCGAGCTGTCCGAAAATGACCGGCTCGTGAAGGCGATGCGGATCGCTGAGGCTTCCTACCCGTCCGACTGGCTGGCCAGGGCACGCGAGGCGGGCCCGATCCGGGTGGACAGCGGCCGCGGCTACTACCTGGAGGGCGACGACCGGTCCAGGCCGGAGATCGCGCTGCCGTGGGAGGCGACGCCGAACGACGTGCCGCGTGACGGCCGGTGGGAGACGGAGGAGCCTTCCGCGTCCCAGATGGTCGGCAACAACAGCGCCACCCGGGCGTCGGTGCACGAGCTCGGCCACCACATGGAGAAGATCGTGCCGGGCCTGTTGGAGGCCGAGCGTGCGTTCCTGTGGGCTCGCACGTCTACCGGCCCTGTCGGGGAGCGTGAGCGAACGCCGACGATCCAGACGAACAACGGCGCGGACACGCTGTACGCCCACGACGGCGGGTTCGACCTGCCGTACTCGGGCCGCGAGTACAGTACCGGCTTCTTCGAGCTGTTCACGGTCGGCATGGAGTCGCTGATGGGCGGCTCCGCGCACCTGGACCAGGACGACGACTATCGGGCGTTCACGTTCGGTGCGCTCGCGCTGCTCGGCACCGGCCAGGATGGGCCGCGCCGGTCGCCGCTCGCTGGCGTGAACCTGTCGGAGCTGTCGGAGGCCGAGCTGCGGGCTCTCCTCAGCCAGGTGTGGGGCAACCCGGACGAGGTCGCCCAGGTGATGGCCGCGCTCGATCGGGTCGAGGCCAAGAACGACCCGCTTGCGGGCGTCCAGCTCGACCGGATGGACCTCGGCGATCTGGTGTCGCTTCTCGCCCAGGTGGACGACGACTACAGCGTGGCCCGCATCAGCGCCGCCATGGAGGCGTGGGAGGCCGAGCGGCGGGTGCAGGACGAGGAGGATCGGGCGTTCGCGGAGCGGTCGGCCCGCGTTGACCAGCTCATGGCCGAGGGCATGCCGGAGCTGGAGGCGTGGGCGCAGGTTCACGGCCTGTCGTACGAGCAGGTGGAGCGTGACGTGCGCGCCGGCGACCGGATGGCCGGGGAGACCCGCGATCAGATGGCCAGGCGGCACTACGACCTGTGGCTGCACAGCCAGTACCTTCAGGCGGTGGCCGATACGAAGGGCTACCTGCTCAACCCGCAGGGCGTGGCGGCGGGGGTGGACGAGAAGAGTTTGTTCTCCGGCCGCCGAGACCGCGCCCGCAAGTACGCGTCCGAGGAGTTGCGCCGCTGGTTCGACGCGAATGGGTGGATGAACTTCACCGAGTTCAAGGCGCAGATGCTTGACAGGGAACGGGACCAGCGGGCCGCCAAGGCGGGCCGCGGCGCACGAGACTTCAACCGGTAAGGGAGCTGACCAGATGAGCGAGGGCGTGTCGCGGGTGGCGCTGGACGCCGCCCGCACCGCAGGCCGCACCACGGCGTGGGCCGGGCGGCCGATCACGGCCTGCCCCTACCCGGCGGGGCCGCAGCGGTTCGCGTTCGTGGACGCCTACCTTCAGGTGCGTCCCCCTGCGGCCGGGGCGGTCGTCTACGACGACGTGCAGGAGGCGTGACCATGGAGAAGGTGTACGGCTACATCGACGGTGTCGCGTACGCGGTCACGGTCGGCGAGCCCAGGCCGGAGGCGGCCGACACGGTCGGCGTCGTGTCCGGCTCCCCCCGCGCTGTGTCGCTGCTGCGGGTCCGCAACGGCGACGAGATCCCTCTCCCTCACGGCCGCGCCATGAGACTCGACGTCAACAACGCGGCGTCGGTGCTGGCCGCGCTCACCGCCTGGACTGACCGCGTGCCGGAGCCGGGCAGCGTAGAGGCGGCCGAGATGACGTAAGCCGTCCGGCGGGGCATCCTCCCGCCCCATGGACTCGGGGATCTGGTGGCGTGTCGGTTTCATGATCGGCGTCATGCTCGGTGCGGCGCTCCTGCTGCTCTACATGACGCTGTGGGCGCCGCGCGTGGTCGTCCTGGTGCCGGCCGACCTGTCCGCCACCCCCCACACCACAATCGGGGGAAGAGATGACCTTGTACGCCAAGAGCGGCAACGCCTACACGCAGCTCACCAAGGCGGCGGCCACCGCGAAGACGGCCGCGTACGTCGAGCTGGACCCGCTGATCAAGATCAGTGAGGACCTGTTCGAGGGGACGCGGCCGGACGGGACGGTGTTCCCGGAGGGTCGGATGAGCGTGCGGTTCCCTGCGGGCAGCGTCGTACGCAAGTCGGTGTTCGACCGGTGCTTTCCCGACGCGACCATCGAGTCGGTGTTCCCGGCGACGGGCGCGGCAGCAGGCGGCACCGACCTCACGATCAGGGGCCGCAACTTCACACCCAGCTCCACCGTGACGATCGGCGGCACGGCCGCCGCTGCTTTGGTGGTGGTGGATGACACCACCATCCGGTGCAAGAGCCCGGCGCACGCGGCCGGCGCGGTGGCCGTCGTGGTGACCACGAATGCGAGCGCTGTGACGAAGGCGGACGCGTTCACGTACGCCTGACCCAGAGATGCCGCGCGCGCAGTAGCGGCGCGGAAGCGGACCCGGCAGCTCTCCGAACGGTGAGTCGGCCGGGTTTCGCGCTTCCTGGGGCCACCCCGGGGCGACGTTAAGACGCTGGCCTGGCACTCTCCCTGCGGACATTCGCCGGGAGGGGGCCCAAGGTGCAGGTGCAGCTCGAACACAAGTCGGTGGCGGTTTCGCCGATCGCCGCGGCGGCAGACGATCCCGTGGGGACGATCCGCTGCCTGGTCGCGATCACAGGGATCGAGGACAACGTCGGCGACATCATCATGCCTGGCGCGTTCTCCCGCACGATCGCCCTGCGCAAGCCGAAGGGCATCCACTCCCACGACACCAAGGCGTGGGTGTCCCGGGCGGAGGAGTATGAGGAGTGGCTGCCCGGTGATCCGCGCCTGCCGCAGGAAACCAAGGACGGTAAGCCGTGGCCGCCGGAGGCGGGCGCGGTGTTTGTGCGCGCGTTCTACAACCTGAACGCGAAGCGGGGCCGCCAGGCGTACGAGGAGGCAGCGTTCTACTCCGAGACGAATGAGCAGGAGTGGAGCATCGGCTACTCGGTGCCGCCCGGCGGTGCCCGCCAGGACACGAAGACCGGCGTGCGCCGCATCTATGACCTGGACTGGTTCGAGTATTCGCAGGTGCTTTTCGGTGCCGCCTCCCACACCATGACTCTGTCGGTGAAGTCCGGCATGCCGCCGGTCGAACAGAAGGCCGACCCCGCGGCGGACGGCTGGGACGAGCTGCTCGACGGCTACGACGAGCCCGCCGCCACGGCCGAGGCCGAGTCCGAGGAGGCGCGCAGCGTGGACGAGCTGCGCTCCATGGTGTCGCTTACCATCCCCGCCGACGTCGCCCAGGCCGTCGCCGTCGAGGGCGGGCTACCGGCGGCCGAGCTGCATGTGACGCTCGCCTACCTCGGTGAGGGCCTGGACGATGCGGTGCTGGCCGAGGCGGCGCTGGTGGTGGAGAGGGTGGCGGCCGAGTCGGGCCCGCTGTCCGGGATCA
Source organism: Nonomuraea purpurea (assembly GCF_042650645.1). NCBI lineage: Bacteria > Bacillati > Actinomycetota > Actinomycetes > Streptosporangiales > Streptosporangiaceae > Nonomuraea > Nonomuraea purpurea. Next base: position 41,049 of record NZ_JBHSBI010000036.1, on the reverse strand, counting down.
TCGGCGGTGTCGGCGTCTTCCCGGAGGGGGACGACGGCATCCCGGCGTGGGTGCCGGTGGACGTGCCCGGCCTGACGGAACTGCGGCAGAAGGTCGTGGCCGCTCTGGACGAGGCCGGGATCTGGTACGCGGTGGATCACGGGTTCACCCCGCACATGACGCTCACCTACCTCGCCCCTGGCGACCCCATGCCCGAGCCCGTCGAGAGCACGCCGGTCACGTTCGGCGCGCTGACGCTCGCGGTCGAGGACGACCACGAGGACTTCCCTCTCGCCGCCGGTCCCGCCGAGACCGCGCCAGAACCCGAGCCGACGCCCGCGCCGGAGCCTGCGGGGCCGCTGGAGGACCTGGAGACGCCCGAGGACGGCGACAGCCTGGCCGTCAAGCACTCCCCCGCCCTGCAGGTGAAGGCGGGCCGCGTCCTGTCGGACCGCAACCTGCGGCGCATGCAGCAGGCTGCGGACATCCTCAAGGAGATCATGCGGGAGGCCGGCGTCGACGTCCCGGACGAGCACGACCCGACCCGCCGCCAGCCGCCGGAGCTGCCGCCAGAGCCGATGATTCACCCCGACTCGACCGCGCCCTCGGCGCTGCCCGAGGAAGTGAAGACGCTCACCGCCGAGCAGCTGCACGCCGGTCAAGCGATCCTCGACTTCCTGGAGACTGCGGGGTGAACGTGCTGCGGCTGGTGCCGGTCTCGTTCTCAGAGGCGCTCCAGGACGACCTCGCCGGGTGGGACGCTGGCCGCGCCGCCGCCCTCTAAGGCTGGGCGGGTGGGGTGGGCAGCGGCGCGTTGGGGCAGGTGGCGGCGATGGAGGTCAGCGTGTCCTTCTCCCGCTGGTCAGCGGCAAGGCCCCAACGCCGTTTGATCGCGGTCCACTCGGTGATGTAGCGGCACCGCACGGCTTCGATGGGCAGCCAGTCGGCCGGGTCCTTGTCGGCCTTCTGCCGGTTGGAGCGGGCGGTGACCGCGACCAGATGCTCAGGCGCGTCCAAGTAGTTGGCATACGCCTCGCGCCGGGCGGCGTCCCAGCCCGAGGCGCCCGAATCCCACGCCTCGGCGAGCGGGACCAGGTGGTCGACGTCGAGCTTGGCGGCGTCGTCGACAACCGTGTCGTCGTAGTAGCTATACCAGACACCGCCGGTCAGCTTGCACTGCGCGCCGACCGTGGGGGCGTCGATCGCCTCGGAGATGAGCACCTCGTACCGGGCCGAGCAGCCGTCGCCGTTGGCGTCGACCCAGTGCTTGAACGAGGTGCGTTTGTAGCCGTCACGGATCTCGGCCGCGACGGGCAGGTCAGCGACGGCTTGGTGCAGCAGCGGCGGCGGCGCGGCCGGCACTCGGTAGGCTGCGGCGGCGCCACCCGAGGGTGCTGCCGCCGCGGTGGCGGGGGCCGCGGTGGTGATGGCGGCGGTGACGAGGAGCGCTCCGGCAAGGAGCGCTGCGTGTCGCGGGGGGAGATGCACGTGTACCCACCTCTGTTGATTACTTAGCGCTGCGATTATGCACGTTAAGTAATCATGCGGTGGGGGTGGACGTCTCTGGCGTCACAGGAATAGTCACCTGTCCCCCAGGACACCCCGGGTCAAGCGCGCGTGGAGCTTCACCACGGTGGGATGGAAGGACGTCGCGGCACGGCGGCCGCGCGGCCCGTGGAACTGCCCGTCGAGGCCGCGCGGCGATGAAGCGGCGGAGCGGATCGGTCGCACCCTGTGGCAGGCTCCCGGCTCGGCTGGCTAGCTGCCGTAGTTAGTAGTCCAGGTCCGAGAGTTTGATCACCATAGCGCGCCCTGTAGCGTGTGCCGACCGTCAGATGCAGCGGTTTTCGGACAACCGCGTCATCATTGTTCCCCGCTCCGGCCACGCCCGCCAGTAGATCGTCCCGCACCGGAAGTTCTGATGAGCTTCGTTGCCCACCCGGTACTCACCCGACGTCGGGTATCCCAGCCATCCCCGCTCGCACCCTTCCTTGCACCACCTCTCGCCGATGTCTCCCCACACCGGCCACGCGTCCGTCTTGGGGTGCCAGTAGATCGTGCCGTTCTCGAACTGGGTGCGGCGGCCCACCCCGTCCGGGTTGACGAGTTCTTCGGTGCGGGGGCAGCCGAGCTGGCCGGTGGGGCCGCCCATCTGCACGTAGCGCTGCTCGATGGCGCCCAGGACTTTGAGGCCGCAATAGGTATGTGGTTCGTCGGCGTGTGCGGGCGTCGCTGCCGCCGCGATGAGCGCGCTGGCGGTGAGGGTGAGCGCGCTCAAGCTGGCGGCGATCCTGTCGCGTCGCGGCCTGGCGCTAGTGGTGGTGGTCAAGCGTGCACCGTCCTTTCCTGCCCCCTGCGGGGGTGGCGGGCAGCGGGTGTGTGGCGCCCTCTGCGGTTTCTGGCGATGCATACTTTGGCGGCCCCCAACGACCGTCACAAGGGGGGGTCCGAAACGTCCACATACGCCTGTCGGCTGAATGCGACGTAAGCGCGGGTTTGGCCTACCTTGCCGTCTTGATCAGGGGGTGTCCCGGTGCTGACCGGGCGCGGATCGCACACAACCGCACACCGATGTCAGCCAAACCGGGGGGTAAGGCAGATGACTGCCGTCGCAGAGAATGCGCGGATCAGGGAACTCAAGGGGCTCCTGGCCGAAGAGGGCTCGAAGATCGAGCGCATCCAGAACAGCATGAAGGACGAGACGGGCCGCGGCCACTACGTCATGTCCAAGGAGATGCACTCCGACTATCTCAAGAGTGTCCAGCGCGCCGAGGAGATCCAGGCGTTCATCGTCACCGAGCAGAAGGCTGCGGGCATCATGTCCTACCTGGCTGAGCCGGAGACCACGCCTGTCGCGGGCCGGATGGCGGCGGACCGGCAGCGCGGTCTGGAGCGCAAGAGCCTGTCCCAGCATTTCCTGGAGTCCGAGGCTTACCAGGACATGAAGGCGCGCGACTTCCGTGAGCCTCGCGGCGTCGTCACGATCGATCAGGGCTTGTATTCGTTCGAGGAGCAGAAGGACCTGTTCACCCTTTCGGGCGGCACGCACACCACGCCCGCGTTCGGCCACGAGGAGTCGGTGGGCATCTCGGAGCGGCAGCGCCGCCCCAACCGTGTCCGCGACCTTTTCCCCGCTGAGCGGACCACGGCCAACATCATCAGTGGTGTCCGGCAGACCGGTTTCGTCAACAACGCCGGCATGGTGCCGGAGCGGACGGCCGCGAATGGCGGCCCGGCGACCGGCGGCCCGACCGACACGTGGGGCAAGTTGCCGCGCAGCTCCATCCAGTTCGAGCCGTACACGCGTCCGATCAGCGAGATCGGACATTACGAGACGATTCACAAGAACACGCTGGCTGACGAGTCGCGGCTGCGCGGAATTCTGGAGCGGGACCTGATCGACGGGGTCAAGCTGAAGGAGGACGAGCAGATCCTTTTCGGTGACGGCCTCGGCGAGAACCTGCTCGGCATCACCCAGACGCCGGGCATCCAGCTCTACACGGGCCTGGCCTCGGACAAGAAGACGGCGCAGGTCCGCCGCGCCCTGACGAGGGCGATCCTGTCCTACTACGACCCTTCGGGCGTCGTGATGCATCCGCTCGATTTCGAGGACATCGAGCTGGAGGAGGACAAGCAGGGCGGCTACAGGGTGGCCGTGTCGGTCGCGATCGGAGCCGAGAAGAGAGTGTGGCGGCTCGCCGTCATCGACACCCCGGCCATGGTGCAGGGCCGCTACCTGCTCGGCGCGTGGGGCTACGGCGCGAAGTTGTTCGACCGGGAGACCGTGGTGGTCCAAGCCTCGACGGAACACGGCCAGAATTTCATCGAGGGAACCGTAACGATCAAGGCCACTGAGCGGATTGGCCTCGCAACCGACCGTCCGGAGTCATTTGTGTTCGGCTCCTTCACTCCGTACAGCGGCACATGAGCGGCCAGGTAGAGCAGCCGTCCGTCCCCACCGAGGGGGCGGGCGCCGCTGCCGTCAAGCACCCGAGCAACTGCCGCTGTATCAAGCCCAGGCCCGTCACGGAGGCCGGAGGCGAGGACGGCGGCCGCACGTACGAGGCGCGCGTCATGTCGTCCGCCTACCCGGTCCGCGCGGCCCGGGTGCCGAGCGAGAATGCGGTCAGCATCGACATCTACGAGCGGAACGGCTGGACGGCCGAGGACCGGGAAGGCCCGGCGACGATCGTCATCCCGTCCAAGGTCGTCATCGACGGTCAACCGGTCTACCTGCCCGCCGACTCGCAGATCAACGTCAAGGCCGGACGTTGCGCCAGCGAGGTCACGCTGACGCTGTTCGCCCGCCGGGTCCGCGTCGGGTTCGAGGACGAGCTCGACGGGCCGGTCGGCGTGCCCGCCGGGCAGACCACACCGGAGGCCGACGCCTGATCCAAGGCTCACCAGATCCCCGCCGTGCGCGCGGCGGGGATTTCGGCGTTCCCGCACCTCACGGGCCGAAAAGACGTAAGCGTGTGATCTTGCTACGGTCCCCCGCCATGACGACAACCCTCCCACCCGAGGCTCGGGCCCGCGCCGCCGTGCTCTACCAGTCGGGCGCCTCCATCCGCGCGATCGCCGAAGCCCTCGGCGAAAGCTACGGCCGCGTACGCAACGGGCTGATCGACGCCGGCGTGCCGCTCCGGCCACGCGGCCGCCCCCGCACCTCCCCCGCCCCCGCCGGTGCCGTTCAGCCGCCCCGCTCGGCGCCGAAGCCACGGCCCCGCCGCCCCTTCCCGCTGGAGAAGGCCACCGCCATGTACGAGGCCGGGAAGACGCTGCGCCAGATCGCGTCCAAGACCGGCTACTCCCGGTCGCGTGTGCACGTGTTCCTGACGGACGCGGGCGTCGAAATGCGCACCACCAAGCATCCGCGCGCCTCCCGCATCACCGCGGCGAAGCGGCGGGCCATTCTGCAGGGCTTCCGGGCGGGCCGCTCCCACGCCGAGATCATCGCCCAGGTTCGTACCACAACGGCCACGATCCACCGCGTTGTCAGCGACGCCGGGCTCGAACCGCGCCGCCAGACCCGCAAGTATGACCACGACCGGATGAAGCGGCTCCGTCACGTGGAGGGGTGGACGCTCGCGGCCGTCGCCGCCGACCAGGGCACAACCCCGCAGTACGTGTGGACGATCGTCAACGGCTGCCACCTCAAGTCGTACGTGCGGCGCGGCCGCCGTCGCGCCCACGCCGTCCCGGCCGAAGCCGATGCGACGTAAAGCCCGGCTTGTGCTTGAGTCGGCGGCGACTTCGAGCAGAACAGGTCAGGGAGGGCAGCGGTGACGACGAGCACGAGCCGTAAGGCACGCAGCAGCAACGCGGAGGCGACCGCCGCCGCCCCAGACCAGGCCGCCCCAGACCAGGCCGGCGTCGATCAGGGTCAGGCGGACGAGCCCATCGCGGCGGGCCCTGCCGCTGATCCGGCGCAGGCCGCGCCGCTCGACCCGCCCGCCCAGCCTGCTCCGCCCGCCCCGGACCCGGGGCCGGCGCCGAAGATTCGGATGCTGGCCACGCCGGGCGCCGAGTTCGTGGACCTGCTGTGGGGCGACAACGACCCCAGCAGGCCGAAGGAGAAGGCTCAGCCCGACGACCTGTTCATCGACCCGGGTGAACAGTTCTCCTACATGCTCGTCGCGCGCCCGTTGGTGAGGCTGTTCCACATGCCTGGCGGTGACGGCAGCATGCTCGGCGAGCAGCTTTTCAAGGGCAAGAACGTGCCGGTCGACAAGGGGCACGCGCGGAAGATCCGCGAGGACCTGGTGGCGATCCGCGCCGCCGAGTAGAAGCTCGCGCGGGCCTGGCCTGACGGCGACGAGCAGCACGGCTTGGTGTCTCTGGGGGGTGGCACCAAGTTTCGCGCTCGCGCCGAACGGGCCGGGCCCGCGCGGAAAGACACCGCTCCCAGGCTTGGTCCCAGCGGACGAGCCGAACTGAGGGACTCCAGCGTTCGACGGTGGGGGACCCCGAACGCGCCTGATTCCTCGGGTGGCGCGGGGCTGGTTGACCGGCCTGGGAGCGGAGAGACGTTGGCAGCCTGGCGGGCACGGGATCATGGGGGAACGGCATGGATCTGGTTACGCCCGAGAAGGTCGCGGTGCGCGCCGGGCTGTCGACACCGTTGGATGCGGACGTTCGGGCGGCGGTCGAGGAAGCGATCGAGGACGCGTTCGACGAGGCGGCCACCTACCTGTGCTGCTCCCCCGTACCCGAGACGTTCACGCAGCGCGGGGTCGTCCCGGACGGGCGGGGCGGTTGGCGGCTCGACCACGAGCCGCTGATCGAGGTCCTGTTGGCCACGCCGGAGACGCACCCGGTGACCGGCGTGACTACGGACGCGTTCACGATCGTCTACCGGGCCGGGCTCGACCCGGACGGCAACCGCCGGTACGGGCGCACCTTGCGTCGCTTCATTCTCTGGTCGGCAGTGGCGAATCCGATCGTCCGCCGCGTCGCCCAGGCCAAGGGCATCCGGCTTGTCACGAGCGTCAACGTGGAGGGCCAGGGCGTCACGTACGAGTCGGGCCAGGCCGCGGCAGGGTCGGGGGTTGCGGGGGCTCCCCCGACTCTGGCCGACCTGGACGAGTGGGTGACCTACACCGTGTATCAGCGGCCGGGCAGGGGCCCGCACCCGATCGAGACGGGCGCCGCATGGCTGTGATCGGCGCCAACCTGACGCTAGGGCTACGCCGCCGTACAGCCGGCGTTGATCCGCATGGGACTGCTGTGGCTGGTGTGCTCGGTGAGGCTGGCGAATGGAAGCCGGGCCGGATCGTGGCCCGCCCGGACGTGGACGGGGACGGGGACACTGGGCCCGGAATCTGGGTGCTGGCCGTGGACGCGTCGTGGTGGCCGATAGCCGCCGCCGACCAGGTAGCCGTACAAGGCGGCGGCCAGGCGTGGGCGGTGATCCGTGCGTCGTTGCGGCCGAGCGACTTCGATCCCGCCATCGACTACATCCGTGTCGAGGCGTCTCCGGCAGACGTGTGATTCTCGCGCGAAAGGTCGTGTAACACGGCGTGTTACACGACCTTGTACGTGGCTCTCAGTGGCCGGCAGCTTCGCGCAGCTTCGCTGCGGCTACCTCCAGCGCGGCGGCAATCTCCTCGACATCCTCAGGCTTCTTCGCTGATGCCGCGACGCGTTCGAGTGCCTCAACGTTGAAGAACTTCTCCAGTGCCTTGCGGACCTTCGGCAGCGTCACCGCAGGGGCTGCTCCCGCCTCCGGGCTGCCCGGCTTATCGGTGGGCGCCAGCTCGATCGCGAGTTCGTCGCGCGCTGCCTTCAACCCGGACGGGCTGGTGTCGCCCGCCGCTGATGCCTTGTCCCAGACCGCTTGAATCGCCTCAGCGTCCTTGGCCCGCCCGAGCACGTCCTTCTGCCGGAAGGACAGTTCATGCACCTTCGGCAGCGCGAGATACACGCGCACCCCCCGGATGAGCCGGTAGACGTGCATCCGGGAAATCTCAAGGTGGTTATCCGTGTATTCCTCGAAGGTTTGGTAGCCCAGGCTTTCGTACAGGCGCTTGCCCCGAATCTCGCGCAGCGCCTGGCCGGCCGACAGCGCCAGATACCGGTCTGCCCGCTGCTGAGCTGACTCGTGGGCGGCGTGGGCATCCCGCACGATCCGCTCGTAGTGAGCCCGCTCCTCCTCCTCGCCGATGCCCTCGGGGGCGGGCTTGAACTCCGGTCCCGAGGGGGACTCGAACAGCTCGGTTGGACGGTCAACGATCACGCCGATCTTCGGCTCCTGCTCGGAGGGGAGCGACTCGACCGGTTCCGGAACGGCTGGCAGCTTCGTCTCTGCGGTGGGGCCGACGCCGTGGTCGAGGGGGATGTCTTCCTCAACCTCGGGCAGAGGGCGGCGCGTCCGGGCGTTCATGCCCCAGTTGCCTTCAGGTAGGAGTCCACGCGTGCCGTGAAGATGTCGCGAATCTCCTTGCCCGCGTTCTGGGGCGGCTCAGCCCGCTCCCCCGCGTCTTCGACGGACGCCCGCAGCGGCAGGGCAGGCTGCCACACGAGATCTCCGAACCTGCCGATGAGCGCGTCGGTTCGCTCCTCGTGGGTCACGACGTTCGTGCGCTTCATATTGATGACGACGCCGATCATCCGGCATTCCAGCCCCAGGCCGGCCCGCTGTTTCTCGTTCTCGATGAACGCCTTCAGCCGGTAGATGCCGCGGACCGCGTCGTAGGTCGGGGTGGTAACGCCGACGACGTGCCTGCTAGCCACAAGAGCGAGGTGCAGCAGGTGGCCGATGGTGGGCGGGGTGTCGATGAGGACGTCGTCGAATTCGGCGGCCACGGGACCCAGGCAGTTCGCGAGGCGCTGCCACGACAGCGGTACTCCGGCCTCGGCGATGCGCTCCTCCAGCTCGATCCGCGACGGTACGAGGGTGATCCTCCCTGCCCATTCCGGTTCCCACTGGCACGGCAGAAACGAGGCGCGGAGGGTGCGCTCGGACTGGTCTCGGAGCGCTTCGGCGATGGTGGGCCGTTCGGCGAGCTCGTGTTCCTGGTAGCCCATACGCCGGGACAGGTTTCCTTGGGGGTCGAGGTCAACAGCGAGAACGCGCCGACCGCGTATGGCCAGCTCGGCGGCGGTTCCCTCCACCTCGTCGGTCTTGCCGACGCCACCCTTGTGGTTGGCGAAGGTGGTGACAGCCATGGCGTGTAGCCTCTCGTCGGGTAGTTGTTTCACGCCCGCCTCTTAGCCGTCGAAACGAAGAGGCGGGCGCCCGAAACGCTATCTGTCTCCGCGCCTCCTGGTAATGCCGACACCCTAAAACGGGCGAGAAACAACCCCGTGAGGCTTGGTTCCTGGCCCGCTGATAGATCACCATCGGATGCATGAGCGTTCTCGCGTCGCCGTCCCTGGTCGTCCCGGGCGTCGGTACGCGCTGGCTCAAGCGGGTGGACATGGCCGGGCCGGTGCCCGAGCACGCGCCGAGTCTGGGCCCGTGCTGGCCTACGGACGGCCCCACGAACAGCAAGGGCTACCCGATCATCTCGGCCGGCGGGAAGACAACGCTCCTGCACCTGGTGGTGTATCCGGCCGTGTACGGGCCGATCCCGCCCGGGTGGGAGGTCGATCACCTGTGCCACCACCCGGACTACTGCAAGAAGAAGGACTCGTGCCCGCACCGCCGCTGCGGCAACCCGGGTCACTGGCGGGCTGTCCCCCGCATGGAGAACAACCTCCGATCGGGGTCGCCAACGGCCGTCAACGCCCGCAAGGATGAGTGCATCCGCGGGCATCCGCTCACGGGCGACAACCTGATCGTGCGGGCCGACCGGCCGGACCACCGGGAGTGCAAGGCGTGTCGGCGGCTGCGGCGGCAGTTGGCGCTCGCGATTGAGGTGGCCACGGCGGGCGGGACCGGCGAACAGCTCGTACTGCTGTAAGGCTTGCTCCCCCTCTGCTACGGCTTTGGCGGCTGTCGTTGCTGCGCTTCCGCGGTGAGGAGCGCTGCTTTCGCGGACATCATCGAGCCGCGTGCTGCCAAGATCGCGCCGATTCCACCTGCGACCCCTCCGACCGCCCCGAGAGCCCCGGCCAATGCTGCAATCCAGTCGGTTGGCTTGGCCGTGCTTGCCTGCTCAGCCGCCGCAGGTTGAGGGCTGGCGGTAGGGGCGGCGGCAGTGACGGTGACAGTCACTACGACGGGTGGCGTGGGTGGTGATGGCGTGCTCCTACCGCTGAAGCTGTGGATCACCCAGGTCAGAGCACCTGCGGAGAGGAGAACCATCAGCCAGATACGGCTCGGCGGGATGAGATCGGTAACCCTCCCGACATGTTGCTTGGGACGACCACCATTGGGACGACCACCGTTGGGACGACCAATGTGGTCGTCCCAACCATTGGGACGACCACCACTGGAGGCGCTGTCATGCGATTCACGATCACTAGGCTCGTCCGGACCCAGCCTGACCGCGGAGCCCACGAGCCCCGCCACGAGCAGGAGCACAAAACCGAGGAGGAGGGACAGCCACAGGACCCGTTGGCCGATCCAGATGACCCCTGCCGTGCTTACCAGCAGGAGAGCGATCCGGATGAGCCTCCAACCTGTCTGGCTGAGTTGTCGTCCTGAGCGCTGCGTGTCCTCGGCACCCTTCACATGACGAACGATAGGCATTCCACCCGGTCCCGTCCCAGACTTCAAGGTATGCATGGTCTTGCTGGCTCTATCCGGGGTGGCAGTGGATCGCCACCGTGCCGACGTACCGGCCACGCCCGTCCGCCTCGGGTACGGGCCCGCCGCCGGCCGACGACTCGACTTCCGTGATGACGACCTGGCCGTCCTCGTGCGGCCGGGCCGGGAGGGCGGTCAACTCCTCCACGGCCACGTACAGGATGCGGCGAAGCTGAAACTCCCCCACCGGCGCCTCGACCGAGTCGAGCGCCTCCAGCTTGAGCAGGACCCGCATCTCCCCCGTCTGCAAGTTCTCGCTGCCGCCGGGCGTTGGCCGTACCCGCAGGCGCGGGTACGGCGGGATATGCGCGGCGCCGACCCGGCCCGTACCGCCCAGCTCGGCCGCCAGGCGGGCGCTGCCGGTCAGGAGGTCGATGGCGGGCGGGGTCGGGTCGGCGTCAGCGATCGAGTACATGAGGGCTCCGGGCCTACTCGGCCTTGCCGGTGGCGGGCTTGGTGGCCGTGGCCGGGGTGGACTTGACCGGCTTGAGCGCGGCCGCCCAGGTGGCGCGGTGGTTGGTGTCCGCGCCGAGCACGAGCCCGGCGCCGGCCAGCCGCTCGGCGTCCCGCCGCAGGAGGGTGAGTTGCTCGCGGACGTTGTAGATGCGCGGCTCGATGCCGAGGCTTTCGGCGTCCTCGGTGCGCAGCGGGTGGGCCAGGGTGAAGGTGACGTACTGCTCGGACATGGTTCTCCCCCGAATCGGTGGCCGGTCGCCGGGTATGGTGCCGGGCCGGAGCGTTAACGTCGCCTCGCCCTGCTGCGGGCGGCGGCGACGCGTACGGCCTCGGCGAGCCAGCCGCCGCCGCGTTCGGCGTGCTCGGACTCGGCGACCCGCTCGAACGAGACGCTGACGGTCGCGGCGATGGCGTTGCCGCGCGGCTGGGCCGGGGTGGAGCGGACCCTGGACGCGATCGCCCCGGGCACGTCCACGGCCTGGCATCGGCAGTTTGCCACCTGGTGGACGGGGAGCCGTTCGTCGCGCGGCCGGTCGGCCAGGTCCCACACGCCTTTCAGGAGCTTCCAGCCGCCGCTCCGGTTGACCGCCTTGCCGTCTCGGCCGCGCCCCTTGCGCACGTACTCCATCGCCTGGAGCCGGAAGTCCAGGTTGGCGGGGATCGTCTGCCCGTGCGCTTCGGCGTGGGAGGGGCGCACCTGCTCGTCGGCGTCGGTCTGCCACGTCTTCGCCGCGGGTGCGTTGTCGCGGACGCCTCGGGCGACGTCGTCGGCGACCTGGTCGATGCGGCGGGCCACCATGGCGGCTACCTTCTTGGAGAGGCCGCGGTTGATGCGGGTTGCCATGGCCGTGCACCGTAGCCGTATGGCGAACTTGGGTCTCTTCAGGGAGTCTGACGGATCAGCGCCGATGCTGGGCGGCATCTCCATCGCGGCGCATCGCGCTCACCTGATCCATCAACGCCGTCGCCCCGGGCGAAATGGACGAACCGGTTACGGTCCCCGGGCGGGCGGGCTTCTGCTCGTCAACCAGGGCGACCCTTCCGAGCCCGGCAGCGCGGATCTTGCCGCGCACGATCTCCACCTGCCAGTCGGACAGGTCGGTAACCCTGACCACGAGGTCGATCTCTTCGGGCTCGTACCCGTCCCTGGCGCAGTTGCTGAGGAGCTGCCGAACCGTATTGTCCACGTGAGCCTCGAACGGCGTCTCACCTTGAGGGATGTACCCCATGTTGGTCATGGCCGCGAGGCTACGCCGTACGTGCGGGGCACACGTGCCGAAACGCTGGATCGTCCCGAGGCTGTGAGGGCGATGCGACGTTAACGGCCGGATTCGGGATGGTGCCGGGCATGAGCGACACCTCCCCGTCGCGGCGCCCGCTCGACGTGGCCGCTGCCATCCGCCTGTACGTCGATGACGAGCTGACCGTCCGCCAGATCGCGGCCCGGCTCCGCTACTCCCACACCACCATTCACGAGCTGCTTGTGGGCGCGGGCGTGCAACTGCGCCCGCGCGGCTCCCGGGCGAAGTGCATCCCTGCGGCGACGCGGGCGGCGATCGTGGCCGGGTACGTGGCGGGGGAGCGGGTGGCCGTGCTGCGCGCCCGGCACAAGGTGTCGGCGCAGTCGATCCGGAACGTGGTGGCCGAGGGCGGGGTGCCGCTCCGGCGGGGCGGTTCGACGCTGGCGGGGCATCGCCGGTTCGACCGGGAGGGCGCGGCCGCGCTCGCCGCGCAGGAGTGGCCGGCGGCCGCGATCGCCATCCTGACGGGCTTCTCGGAGGGGCACGTGCGGCGGGAGCTGCGCGCCCTCGGGTACGGCCGCAAGGCGATCCCGGAGGGGGAGGAGCTGGCGATGGCGTACGACCGGGCGGGCTCGATCCGCCGCCTGGCCGCCGAACTGGGGTGTTCGGCGGGGCGGGTGAAGAACGCGCTGGAGCGAGATGGCATCAAACGTCTGCCGAAGGCGGAGGAGCTGAAGGCGATGGTGCGCATGTCGGGCGGCCGCGCCACGGCCGCGAAGCTGGGGTGCAGCGTCCGAAGGCTGCGGGCCGCGCTGGAGCATGCAGGGGTGACGGTTCGTGTCGTAGCGGCAGTGGCATGAGACGGCAGGTTTGGGGTTCTCTGGACGTATGGATGCGCAACAGGCGAGCAACGCGGTGTGGGAGTACAAGATGAAGCGGCTTGGCAACAAGATCACACGATCGAAGTTGCAGCAGCAATTCGACGAGCTTGGCGCGCAGGGGTGGGAGTTCGCGGGGTTCACGCCGATGGTCGAGCTACAGGATGAGACGGTGGAGTTCGATCGGCATTCCCCAGGGAGCTTGATGATCTTTAAGAGAATCGTCGAGAACTCCGCCTGAACTGGGACATCAGGAAGGGGCGGCGCTGCGCTCGGCTGCCGCCTCCTTCTGACGTGGAACTGCGACTCGGTCGATGAGCCGCCCTGAGAGTTGGGTCAGCGCGCTGAGGCGTTGGCGTACATGTCGTCCAGCGCGCTCGGGTCAGCGCTGGAGTCAGCGCCGAGATCGACGCTGAAGTGATCGGAGCCAGCGCCAGAGTCAGCGCTGGGAAGCGGGGCAGGGTCAGCGCTTGATCGGCTGTCAGCGTTCGACTCAGCGGCGGCGGACTGGCGCTGAGTCGGGACGGCGGGCGGCGTGTCAGCTCTGACGCTGACTTCGCTACCGTCCGCGTCGGCGCTGACTTCGGCGTCCGGGTCGGCGCCGGCCCGGTCGGGGGCCACCGCTGAGTCGCCGAGTTCGGCGGTCCACTCAGCGCGCCAGGCGCGGGCGGTGGAGTCGCCAGCGCCGGTGTGCGCGACGAGTTCGGCGGTGTCCGGCGGCGGGCCGCCAGCGCTCATCCGCTTGTTCCACAGGGCGCGGCCGAGCGCCTTCTTGCCGCCCTTACCTGCGCTGTCGCCGTTCTGGGGCTCCGGGACCGGGTCGGGCTTGGCCTTGCGCTTGGGCGCTGAGTTCGGCGGGGGCGGGGGAGGAGTCAGCGCCGGAGGCTCGACAGGGTCAGCGCCGGGGGCCGGGTCAGCGGTCGCCGCCGGGTCAGCGTTGGGCGCCGAGTCAGCGTCAGCACCCGACGCCGAGTCAGCGCCAGTCAGCGCCGCGACGATCTCGTCGGCCTCAGCGTCAGCGGCGGACTCAGCGCGGGCCCGCTGGAACGCGTCGTAGATCTCAGCGACCCGAGTCAGCGCCAGATCGAGCGTCGCCGGGGCGGCGTCGTCCAGCATCCACACCAAGTCAGCGTCAGCGAGCACACGCCAGTCAGCGCCGAGCGCCACCTCCAGCCGCTTGCGCGCGGCCATGATCTGCTGCTGCATGTCCAGCGCCAGCCGGTAGCTGACGATCTCCCACTTGACCATGAACTTGCGCAGTTCCCGGGACTCCTTGCGGTGGTGGACACGGCGAGCCCAGGGGATCGGCTCCCGGGTCGCGTGCTTGCGCAACAGCACGTGGCGGACCGACTCGACAATGCCGAGCACGACCAGGGGCGCCGGGAGGAAGATCAGCATCGCCCGGAAGTCGGGCCAGCCGGCCGCCGCGTTGATAACGACGGACAGCAGGGTCAGCGCGCGGGCAATCCATCGTAGGATCGGCGCCTGCCAGCGGCACCAGGTGAACACGATGTCCCACACCACGATGACCAGTAGCGATATCTCGCCGGTCAGCGCGACACGCCACGGCTCGGCCACGCCGATGCGGGTCGCAAGCTGCACCAATGCCTCGTAGGAGGCGACCACGCTGTTGTACAGCAGGTAGCCGCCCGCGATGACGGCGAACAGGACGGCCGCGATGTGGCCCTCGTGCAGCTTGCGCTTGGGGGTCTCCTCAAACGGGGGAGTCGTCACTTTAAGTCACCTTCAACGGAGGGTCTTGAGCGGGGTGCTTGTGGGGGTGTGGGAGCCGGGGGAGGGGAGGGGTAGGCGGGGTTTCCAGCGCGTCCGGGGGAGGGGTGTGGGGGTCGCACAACCCCCCACACCGGACGCTGTTTTCGCTGGTCACTGCTGCTGTGTGGCCCCCACGTGGGAGGGTGTGGGGGTGTGGGGGTCCCCCACGTGGGGGGTGTGGGGGTCTCCGGGGCCGTCCCCGCCCTCTCCCGCCCCCTCCTGCCGGTCACCCTGCGTGGCGGCAACGAAGTGGGATCGGTCGTAGCCGCGGCGCCGCTGACCGTTCCGCTCGAACGCGTTCTTCAGCGCCGTGATCCCGTATGGGGCCAGCGCGGCGGCAAGCTCCGTCGTGCCGGGGAAGCCGAGCGCGGCGGCCAGGTCCTCGGAGTGGATACGGTCGTCGCCCGCCGCCTGGAAGACGGCCAGCGCTCGCGCGATCAGCTCCGGGGCCTGCACCGTGGCGGGCAGCGCGGCCGTCACACGGATGTTCGCCGACGACACTGGCGGGTGGCCGGTGAGGGCGGCGGCGATGTCCATCGGGTGCGGCCAGTCCGCCATGTTCGCGCCGAACTGCAGCGCGAAGTCGCCCCGCTGCTGCGGCACGACCGGCACCGGGGCGGGCGTGTGCACGGCCGGGAGCGCGGCGGCCTGGCCGTCGTCGTCGCCGTA
Organism: Nonomuraea purpurea; assembly: GCF_042650645.1. Lineage (NCBI taxonomy): Bacteria > Bacillati > Actinomycetota > Actinomycetes > Streptosporangiales > Streptosporangiaceae > Nonomuraea > Nonomuraea purpurea. The sequence goes on along the minus strand of NZ_JBHSBI010000036.1, from coordinate 25,861 downwards.
CTCGTCGTCGTCGACGTCGAGGTCGGTGAATGCGGCCCGCATCCGGTCGTACCGGCTGTCGAACAGGTCGCCGATCGACGTGCGGGCGGCGCGGGCGGCGGCCGGGTCGAACTCGGGCCGGATGCGGGAGATCGCCACGGCGGCGCGGCCGATCTGGAGGAACTCCATGTACGACGCCTTGAAGGGGCGCGGCCGCTCCTGGTCGTGCTGGATGAAGGCGCAGCCGGGCCCGTCGAGGTCCTCGATGCTGATGCCCTTGTTCCAGCCGAACAGGTAGGCGATCTCCTCCGCGTCCTGCACGAACATGCCGATGCGCAGCGTGGACTGCTTTTTGACGTTGGGCGAGATGACGTCGGAGGTGGCGCGCAGCGCGGAGAAGTACACCTCGACCGCCTCGTTGCGGCCGATGCGCTGGACCTCCTCCATGTTGGCGCGGAACTCCGCGTACAGCGGATGCGCCGAGGCGGCCATGCCCTCGGCGGACTCGTCCATGAGGATCACGTACGCGGGCAGCTTCTCCGAGATGGGCAGGAGCTGGGAGTTCGCGGCCTTCTTGATCCGCCGGGTGGACTTCTTGCGGTCCTTGGCGATGGCCAGCATCGCCCGCGACACCAGGACGGCCTCCTCGATGTTGGAGGCGGCCCAGCCGAGCGGGGACCGCTCGATCTCGCCCTCGATCCACGGGTCGAGCCACGGCTGGGAGACGCCGCCGCCGTTGAGGTCGATGTGGATCACGACGGCGTCGCGGGACCGGCCGACCTCGGCCGTGGTGACGTGCAGCAGGCCCGTCTTGCCGCTGCCGCGCTGGCCGGTGAACAGGCCGGCCTTCTGCCGCAGGACGACGTCGACGGGGGAGCCGTCGCGGAACTCGCCGAGCGTCTTCGGGTCCAAGAAGCTCGTGGCGGTGAAGTCCTCCGGGTAGGGGACGGTCTCGGCGAGCCGGTTGACGGTGCCGACGCGCAGCCACGCCGAACCCCGGTCGGGGCCCTTGGTGACCTCGACGCCGCAGCCGTTCGGCAGGCGCGCGTCGGCGGCGAGCGCGTCGGCGCCGCGCTCCAGGTCGGAGCGGGTACGGCCGCCGCCGGGCAGCCGGACGAGCAGGTCGTAGCCGGTCCGGCCGGGCCAGAACCGCAGGTCCTCCACGAGGACGTTCATGGTGCAGACGCGGGCGATGCGCCGCTCCCAGTCCTGCGCGAGGCGGGACGTGGAGCGCAGCACGAGCGCGCCGCGACCGGCGGCCACCTCCAGGCGCTGCCGGTCGCGGTAGGCGAGCGGGGCGGCGAGGGTGGCGGCGAGCGCGCCGATGCCGAGCGCGGCGAAGTTGCCGGTCTGCCACAGGCCGGTGGACAGCACCCAGGTGAGCCACGTGCCTGCGCCGCACCAGCACGACAGCCGGTACAGGAGCGCGGAAGGGGAGGCGTGCCGGGCGTTGGCCACCACGGTCGTGGCGGCGGCCGCGACGGTGCCGACCGCACCCCACACGGGGTGCAGGCCGAACACGTCGCCGAGGGAGCCGGTCGCCGCGAGGGCGCCGGTCGCCTGGACGGCCGAGGCGAGGACACCCTGAAGCGCGGTCGGCTGCTGCCGGCGGCTGCGCTGTGGGGTGGTGGTGGCCACGTGCTTCTCCTTCGGTGTCGTGCAGGTGCGGGGGTTGGGGCGGGCAGGGTCAGGCCGGCATGTTCCACAGGTGTTCGTTGGTGCGGGGCTTTTCGCGGCGGGCGATGTCGTCGGCGTGCGCCAGCCGGAAGGTGGTCGCGAGTTGCTGGGCGGGCGGGATGAGGGCTGCGGAGCCCTTGACGAGGTGCTGGAAGTGCTCCACGACTGCCGCGTGGATCGGGTATGCGGCCTGGAGGCGTGCGCCGAACCGCTGGTAGGCGAGCGTGAGGTTCTGCCCCACCTGGTGCAGGGCGTCCAGGTGTTCGGCGACGATCATCATGTCTGGGACGGCGTAGCTGGAGGCGGCGCCGATCATCTCGGCGGACATGATGACGAGCGGGTTGTCGGCGGTGCTGGTGGCGATGATGCGGCTGCCGCTCACGGTGGTTGTCCTTTCGGTGCGGGGTGGGGTGGAGTCTGCGGGGGTTGAGTCCGCGGGGGTCGAGGTCTGCGGCTTGTCGTCGGTGCCGGGCTGGTCGCCCGAGCCGGGGGAGGGGGTCTTGCCGAGCAGGCGGCGGGCCCGCGCGATCAGCCGCGTGAACAGGGCGTGCAAGCCGAGCCGGGTGGCGATGTCCCACGCATGCCCGAACCGGCGCCGCCAGCCGCCTCGACGGCCGGTGCGCCGGTTCACCCAGGCGCGGACGTCGCGGCCCGCGCGGCGGACGCGGTCGAACCGCTCCTGCCTGCCGCCGTGGCGGGACGCCGCCGAAGCGGGGCCGGTGCCGCCCCGGGGCGCCGAGCGGCGATCGGACGAATGGGACTTCCCGCGTGGGAAGTTCAATCCGGCCCAGCCGCTCCCGCTCCGGCGCGACCGGCGGCCGCCTTCCGTGCTGGCCGACTCGCCGCTTCCGCCACGGCCGGGCCGCTTGCGGAAGAGGGTGCCGCGGCGGTGGGCCACGTATGCGGCGCCCGCCCCGGCGGCTGCCACGCCGCCGCCGACCAGGCCGCCGACTCCGGCGAGCTGGTAGAGGCCGGTGACGAGCAGCGTCGCCGTGGCCAGGCCGCCCACGAGCAGCGTCCGGCCGGGAGCGAATGCGGGGGAGGCCCCGCCGTCGTCGGTGATGGGTTCGGGCTCCTCCTCGGCCGGGGCCGGGGCGGGCATGTGCTCCTCCACGGTGACCTCGTCGCCGTCGTCGGCGGGCTCCTCGGGTCGTTCGACCTTCACGTACGTCATGGGGTCACCGCCACGAACGCGGCCATGGCGTCGGCGATGGCGGCGAGGTCACCGGTCAGGAACGCGACGAACGCGCCGCCGGCCGCCGACGCGGCCAGGAGAGCGAACGCCTGGAGGGCGACGACCTGGAACGTGTGCCAGTCGCGGGTCCGCCCCGTGCCGGAGCAGCCCCAGCAGCAGGCGATGAACGCCCCGCTGTAGGTCATGGAGCCGCGGCCCTGGCACAGGGGGCACGGCTCGCGCGGCGGGATCAGAACCTTCATCTCCTCCGCCCCTTCCAATCGGTCTCTTGGCTATCTACACCTTACAAGCTAGCTTGAGAGGTGTAGATAGCCAAGAGGGGGTTGTTGACGTTGACTGCCACGACCGGTATCCCGGTGGCACGAATCGCTGGCACGCTGGGTGTCGGCACACCACCAACAGGGACGGGATGGATACTCATGGCCGCAGGGCACCCCTTCGAGGAGATCGCCAAGGACCTGCGGTCACGCATCCTGCGTCATGAGTTGAAGCCTGGTGATCTGCTGCCGAGCGAGAACGCGCTACGTGAGCGGTATGGGGTGTCGCGGGTGACGGTGCAGCGGGCGATGGAGGACCTCGTCGCCGAGGGCCTGGCCGTGGCCATTCCGAAGAAGGGTGTGTTTGTGCGCGGCTACGACCGCACCGTGCGGGCGGTGGAGCTCGACACGATCAACCGGGAGTTCGGCGCTACGGTGGAGGTCGCCGTCGTGGAGACGCCGCCCGTGCTGGAAGACCCAGACGCCGAGCCGGGGGTGTTCCGGCGGCGCGTGGTCGGCGACAGCATCCGCGACACCTATTGGGCCCGCACCGTCACCCGCGAGATCCCCGCGCTGACCAGCCCGGCCCCGTTGGAAAGAGCGGACCTGCTGCTGCTCATGGAGGCTGGCATGACCCCGATACGGGGGACGGCCAACGTGGTCGCGCGCATGCCGACCCATGACGAATCCACGCTGCTGGACCTCGTCCGAGGGACGCCTGTACTTGAGCACGTGGTGTGGCTGTCCGTGGATCGGCGACTGGTGGGCATGCGGGTCGAGGTGTATCCCGGCGACCGGACCAGCTTGCAGTACGACCTCGCCCCACTCCAAAAGCCGGAGGCGTAGAAGTCAGAACGGGGGCTCATCCGAGAAGTCCGTGGCAGCGGGTTGGGCGGTCCTCTCGACTCGCGAGCCGAGGGGCGACGGCGGCAGTTCCTCCGTGTCGAAAGCAGCGCTCCATGCCTGCCGGAACAGCTCCTTGTGCGTTGACGTGGGCGGCTCGTCGTACCCGTTGTACTCGTTGTCCTTGTAGTACTCCTCGTTAGGGTCGATGTCGGCGAGTTGACATAGCGGAGCGTAAACGGCATAGGCCGTCTCCCACCGCTCTGGGATGACCTTTCCGTGGAGGGTGCGGCGGACCGTCTCCTGGCTGGCGGTGCCTGACAGATTCATCTCCTTCGCCACATCAACGATCTGCTTGAGCGGGGGGCGCCCCGCACTTCGGTACATCTGGAAGAGGACGATCAACAGATCGCGATGAGGGCCCTCGGGTACTTGATCCTTGGAGGGCATGGCTATCGCTCTCACCATGTGGGCTGCTCTCCTTCGACAACCTCCGGCATGTCAGAACCAGGAAACCCTACTTTCGACAACCTTGAACAACGAATGACGTAACCAGAACGCGGTGATCTTGCTGTTTACCGCCCCGAAAACCGCTTCAACTAAAAGGATCAACTGCTCCGGCGGGGCTCGAAGCTGGTTTCAGAGCAGGTCGGCGCCCCAGTACGGACTGCTCGAAGCGAGGTACGACCGACGTGCCCGCATCCCCCGATGGGAGAAGCGATGTACCTGCTCACCGTCCGAGCCGCAGTCATTGTTATGGCCGCGGCCTTCGTCGCGGCCGTTGCGTTCGCGTTGACCTTGTCCGCTGGAACCGTCTGGCAGATGGCTTTCCTGTACAGCGGAGGAGCTTTCGGGCTGGCCATCCCGTTCTTCAACGCGATTGTCCCGCCCGCTGTGGAGGGCCCGTCCTCGCCGCAGGACAAGGGCCCTACCCCTTAGAAGATGTCCAGCCGCAACTCGGCTACGACATCTCTAGCTCGTCGGCTCCCATCCCCCGAGATCTTGCGGAGGGGATGGGAGCTGTGTTTCAGGACAGCGGCTCCTGGTCGTCCAGGAGCACGAGCTTGGCCACGCGCAGATCCATATCAGTGTCGGTGCGGCCGGAGTCGCTCCAGAAGTCGAGGTCATTTTGGGCCTGGGCGGCGGTGGCGCGCATGCGCGGGGTCATCCAGCCCGACAGGTCGCCGATCTGGTTGGCGTCGACCACGACGTACCCGGCCACCTGCTCGGCGGGTGCGGCCGGCTCGGTGGCCGGGGCGGTCTGCTCGGGGATGGTGATCGTCATCGGGTGACCTCCTGGTCTTCGGTGGTGAGGGGCTTGCAGGACAGGAGCCGGATCGGCACGTCTTCGCGGCCGGCCTCCTCGCACGAGCGGCAGATGGAGATGTCGCTGGTGCCCTTCGTGGTCTCGATGGCGCCGTCGCGGTGCATGGCGCAGACGCGCTGCGGGGCGCGCTCGCAGCCGTGGCCGCACGTGAACGCGATGATGGCGACTCCGGCGGCGTGGCACTGGCCGAGGTCGATGCCGATCCAGCTCATCTTGGTCTCGCACCGGATCGCCTCGGCGGCGGCCTCCCGCTCGGCGCGCTCCTCGTCGGTGCAGACGTGGCAGGCGACGAACGCGGCCCGGAACGCGCCCTCGGTGCCGTCCTGTGCTATCACGTAGTGGACGTCATCGCCGCACCCGCAGCACAGCGGCCCGCACGAGGGCAGGCCGCGCACTGACCGGGTGAAGATGTCGGCCGGGGAGCCGTCCACTGTGACGTCGTCGTCGGCCGCGAACTCGACGGCTTGGCGGTAGGCCTCGGCTGGGTCGTCGCCGGGTACGAGCAGGGCGAGCCCTTCGGCGTTCACGACGAGTTCTATCCGGTCAGTCACGGATGGGGCCCTTCCTCGGGTTGGAGTAGCGGAGATTGTCGAGCGCTTCCGCGACGGCCTGGCTGGCGGCGTCGACGCCGGCGCGGTAGCCGGTCCGGGGGTCAGCGACCTCCGCGCGGAGCCGGGCGAATTCGAGGTCATCCATCGCACACCCGCACCGTCCGCGTCGTGGGCGCGCTCATGCGGCGTTCTCCTCGGCGTCGGGCTGCTCGGCGGGCTGGCTGCTCGCGCGGACGGCCAGGACTCGGGCGGGGTGGAGCTTGCTCGGGTGCGGCATCTCCTGCTGGTCGCGGTCGAGGCACCAGAACCCTTGGTCGGCGCCGCACGTCTCGCAGTACACCTGCTTGGCCGCCTGGAGCTCCTTATCGCGCGGTGAGAGCTTCTTGGGGCGCAGGGACGCCCGGAGGTCCTTGATCGCCTTGCTGGCGATCTCTCCGCGCGCCGCAGGGGCCTTGGAGGGCTCGCGGCGGGGCTCCTCGTTGGCGGCCGAGGCGGCGGCCAGCTCGTCCAGCTCGGTGCGGCGCTCCTCCCAAGTGGGCGGCGTCGGCGTCGCGGCGCCCTTAGGCGTGACCGCCGGGGTGGCCGGTGCGCTTTTGGGCGGCGTGGACGGTGGGGGTGTGTCGGTGCGGCGCTTCCCACCCTGGCAGGCGGTGCAGTCCCCGCCGTGGTCGAGGTCCTGGCCGTCCTCGCACCTGGCGTTCGCGCAGACGCGGGCCTGGACGATGGTGATGGCGGCGGCGACCGCGTCGTGGACCCGTTCGCCCTTGTGCTGCCACCACGTCCAGCGGCGTTCGATCCGCTCGGCGAGCTGGTCGACGCTGCGGTTGGCCAGTTCCCGCTGGATCGCGGCCAGCACGCGGCCGGACGCCCCGCGGCTGATGCGGCGGCGAAGCTCCTCGGGCAGGTGCTCGAACACGGCGGCGGCCGGATGGGTCGTCGTTGCTGCCTTGGGGGTGGCGGATCCGGGTTCTGCTCCGGGCCGCAGGCCCGCGCCGCCCGGCTCCCCACCTACCTGTAGTTCGCCTACGGCGGGAGGAAGATCTTGTTTCCCTTCCTCTTCTTTTCTCTTAGGTTCCTTTCTCTTGTGGTGCGCAGAATTTTGCGCAGGGCCCGTGCAATCTGTTGCGCTCCCCCCCGCGCAATTTTCTGCGCACCCCTCATGAGGCTGCGCCGCCTCGCCGACCCCCCGCGCAATTTTTTGCGCCCCGGTGCCGACCTGGTCTTTCAGGGTTCGGGTGTCGATGGCGGGCGTGATTTCCCGCTTCTGGCGCTGTGCGGGCGGGAGCGGGTGGAAGTGCAGCCGGTAGCGGTTGCGGTCCTGTCCGCCGGTCTCGTCCCACTGCGGGGTGATCGTCAGGTAGCCCTGCTCCTGCAGCCGGTCGAACGAGCTGTCGATGGTGCGGACGCTGGACTTGCCCAACTCCAGCGCGAGGGTTTTGCGGCCGGGGAAGATGCCGTTGCCGGAGCGGCCGTGCCACAGCAGGACGCCGTACAGGCGGACGTCGACGTCCTTGATTACGCTGTTGAAGATCAGCGTGTCCGGGATCATCCGGAACCCGTCAGGCCCGTCGATCTCGATGTGGCCGCCGTCCGAGTAGTCGCTCATCGGGCGCCCACCTGCACGTAGGGGTGGCGTCCGGCGGGAACGTCGTCGGCGGTGAGGTGCGCGAGCCAGCCGGCCAGCTCCGTGTCGGAGGGCGCGGCGAACGGCTCGGGCAGGGTGGAGGCGGCCGTGGTGCGGCGCTTCCAGAAGTCGAACAGCATGCTGCGGAGGTCTTTCTCTCGGTGGGGGACCGAAGGTGTCCGGCGTGGGTTGCCGGGCTCGCGGACCCAAACAGGTCGCGAGACTTACGTCCAACGGCGAAGATCTGCGGTGTGTTTTGGCTGGTCACGCCCAGCAGGTTTGTGCATCCCGGGCGTGTCGCAGCCTGTTAGGCGGCGGCGCTGGCCAGGCCCCGGCGGCGCTGCCGCTCCTTGCGGAGCTCGTCGGAATTGAGCCCGCCTCGGACGGTGTCCTCTTCGCCCATGGCGATGGCCTCGTCCAGGCACCGCTCACGGACGGGGCATCCCTTGCAGTACGCCTTCGCCTTGGCCTCGTTGTACGAGGGGCGGGGGCGGCCTCCCCGGAGCGGCTCGGTGTCGTTGACGAACACCCAGCCGGGCACGCCACGGCAGGCGGCCCGGGTGTGCCACTCGGGGAAGATCAGGGCCCGCTTGATCCGGCTGGCCATCACTCGCCGCCCTCGGCGGCCGGGAGGGCGAGGATCGCCGCCAGACGGGAGCCGCTGAACAGGCCCGCCCGGTAGGCGTGGGCGATCACCTGGTCGGCGTCAGGGGTGAACTTGACGGTCGGGGACGGGTTGGTCGGCACGATCGTCACGCCGGGGATGTCCACGAACTCACCTGTGCGGGGATCGGCGGTCACGCCGTGCTTGGCTGCGGCGTCGCCGAGGAGGGTGATGAACGCGGGCCGTACCTCTACCGTGAGCTGGGCGCGGCCGGGGCCGAGCAACTTTTCGAGGGCGGCCATCACGCGGTCGGTCTCCCTCCCCGTCACCTCCACGGTGACGGTGCGGCCGACCTCGGTGGGCGCGTTCTGCTCCACCCACTCCTGGAACGCAGGCGAGTCGGTGACCCGGAACTGGTAGCCGACCTTCGGCTGCGTGACGGTCGCGAAGATCTGGCCCGCGATGTGGGCGATCTCCGTGCCGCCCGGGGCGAGCAGCGGCATGCCATCGTCGGTGGAGGTCTTCAAGGTTGCGATCCGGTCCTTGATGACGTCGCCGATCTTGTGCTTCTCCAGGTAGCGGGCCATGGCCAGTTCGGTGGCGATGGCGCGGCCGGACGGGGCCGCCGGGGCGGCGGGCGTGGAGCCCGCCGCCTTGACGTCGTTGGTGCTCATGCGCTCAACGCCTCCGCAACCGCCTCGGTCTCCACCGCGTCGCGGTTCGCCGCGCGGGAGGCGTTCCGCTGGTCGAGCAGTTCCTGCCGCTTCGGCATGAACACCGCGCCGAGCGCGGTGGCGACGTCGTCGCCCTGCACGATCCGACCAGCACGGAACTCAGCGTCGATCCGGTTGCCGATCGTGTTCATTTCGTCGTAGGTCGTCGCGGCGTGGATCTCGGCCATGATGTTCACCAGCCACACCGGGTCAGGCCCCTGCGGCGGCGGGGGCGCGGCCGCAGGGCCACGGCCGCCCCGGCGGTGGCCCTCCTCGGCCTCCGGCATGTCCTTGCGCCACAGGTCGAGGGCGACACCGAAGCGCATCCCGCCGTTGCGGAACGCATCACCGATCGCCTCCTTGACCGCGTTCGCGCCGGTCTTGCCCTGCGCGTCGCCGTACCCGAGCCGGGTAACCCCAGCGATGGTCAGCTTGATCCACAAGCCGCCGTGCTCATCGAATGCGGGTAGGCCGCGCTGGTCGTACGCGAGCGGCTCCCAGTTCCACGACGGGTCCACCTCAAGGAACCGGTCGGTGGTGTCGGCGTGGCCGACGTAGTCGAGGTGGATGTGCTGCGGTGACACCTTGCCGTTGCAGGCGTCGCACCAAGTCTTCTGGTGCTGGTCGCACTGCCCGTAGTTCTTCGAGCAGTTGCGGCAGGTGACGCGCGGCAGCTTGCCGATCTTCGCCTCCGCGAAAGGCTCGCGGAGCTTCGCGGCGACCTCGGGCGTCATCACGACCGGGTTGGGCGGGGTGGTGCTGGTCAAGACGCTCTCCGTTTCCTGGGGCTACGCCAGGGCGTTGGGACCGCTCCCGCCGCCGCTGCCGTGAATTCGAGCCGCGCCGGGGAGGCGCGGGGCACACTAAACTACTCCCTCTCTAGCAACTTAAAATATAAGGGTCATTTATTGTCTGATCAGACTATAGCCCAACGCGAACCCGGTCAATACACCCGCCCCCGCCGTCTCGCAACTCCTGAACGATCACTCAGTAGCCGACCCGCGACCAGGGCAAATAAGCGAAGGGGTTACCAACCGGCAATAAGATCTCTACGCTTCACCAAGAAACCACCAACGCCTACTGCGCAGTGCCACCGCACCACGCTGACGCGACCCCCAACGCCGAAGCACAGGAGACCCTCTTCCCATGTCTCAGCCACCTGACGGATTTGAACTTCGCTTCACCACAGCGGACATGACCGGAGACCAGGTCGCCCGGCTCGGCGTCTCCAACGCGGCCGCGCACACCATCAACCGGCTCCTCAACCTCGTCTCCACCGTGGACGACGACCGCCGCGAACCCGGCGACTTAACCCGGGAAGCGCTCAACGCCCTCAAGACCATGAACAAGGTGGTCGCCCGCTGCATCATGACCGACACGATGCGCGGCACCCTCGATGAGGACCTGGCCGCCCTGTTCGGCGTGGACGAATTCACCTTCGTCCGCCAGTACGGCCACCTCAACAAGACCCACATGGTCGACAACCCCCAAGGACTATGGGGCGATCTCCGGCCCACCTGCCCGGCCGAAATCCATGACTCATGCCCGGACGACCCGGCCACCGCCGCCCACCACCTCGACCAGTGGATGAGCCGCCACCTCGACCCGCGCGAAGCCGCGCCGGCCCCCACACACCCGGTGTCCGCGCGCCTATGACGTGACCCCTCCCCGGGGCACACGAAAGGGCCCTCTCCCCACAGCCACAGGGAGAGGGCCCTTCGCGTTCAAGATCAGTGTGCGCGCCCGTGACTCCGGCGGGCAGTCAACCCCCGAAAGGGCCGAAGGCGGTACCCCTGTCCGGCGGACGCGCACGAGACGGCGCCCCAGGAAAAGGACCACACGTCTGTCGCACATCATAAGCGGCCCAAGACGGGTTCACATTCCCGCCGTCTTGGCGTCCTCCACCTTCAGAGGCCGCGCCACGTTGTACAGCGCGGAGATCACCGCAGCTCCGGCCGCCTGCGCCACCGCGAAACCGATGGTCTTCAGATCGCCAGAAGCGACTCCGGCCGCAGCCGCGCCGCCGGCGACGATCGCACCCGACAGGACGTTCTGCCACAGCGACCGGTTGGCGCGCAGCGGCACCTCACCCACGCCCGGCGCACCCGCAGGCTTGAACCGGTTGTACACGTAGGCGAGCACCGCGGCGAGCGCAGCCTGACCGCCGACCACGCCGAGCGTGCCCGCGTCGACGGCGTCGCCCGCCGTCACGATCGCGCCGCCGCCGGCCACGACCGCAACGGAGAGCAGGTTCTGCAGAAGAGATCGGGCACCGCGCAGCAGCGCCTCGGGGATGCCCGGAAGACGGTGAACCATGATCGGCTCCTTCGGAAGGATTGGACTGTCCGGGCGGGATGGTGCACGAGCAGGGGGCTAACGTCGCCCGGCCCAGGTCAGAGCCCTGTCAGGCCCACGTCTTGAGTACGATGCCGAGCACGCCAAACACGAGCGACACGGCGATCGGCACCCACGTCGAGAACCGCTTCGCGTTGTCGGCCATCGTCTGCACCCGCGATCGCTCGGCTGCCCGCTCCTCGGCCGCCGCCTGGATCGCCTTCGCGTGCTCGTCCAGCCGTTCCGACACCGCGCGGTGGTTCTCGGCCACCGTGTCGGCCAACTCGGCGTGCCGCCGCTCGCCGTGCTCAGTCCGCTGCAAGATCAACGCCAACTGGCCGCGTACGTCGGTGAACCCCACCTCGGCGATCCGCCGAACCTCGGCCACTTGTCCCGCCACCCAAGCCTGCTCGCTCTGCTCGTCGGCCATCCCGCACCCCCACTACCGTCAGGCCCGTCACGTCGGGGCGGCACGATAGGGACAAACCGGGCTTACGTCGCCACGCCGGCCACCAATTCGGCGATTCCCCTTGCGCGGCCGCGCGCCGGCGGAGTGAACTTCCCACGTGGAAAGTCCCGATCAAAGCCCGGACGAAGAGACGAAACCGGCCCTCTTCCATTACACGACCGGGCAACTCACCGGCACGCAGGCTGCCGCCATCAACCGGTGGCGGGACCGGTTGGACGAGGACCGGCCCCTGCCCGGCATCCGGCACAAGGGCGGCCCGCTGCGCACGTTCTTCAACCTGGACGACCGGCCACCGTGCTCACTGAGTGACGTCATCGCCACCGCCGTCATCCGGTTCATGAAGCGGCCACCCAAGGCGCTCGACGTCGCCCGATACGCGCACGTCAGCAGGCAGGCGCTGCTCGACGTCGGCCGGTTCGGCGCCGGACCCGATTCGCCCGTGCACAAGAAAGTCAGCGTCTACCTGCCCGAAGACGTGGCCACCGAATGGGAGGCACTGCGCAAAGCCACCGAGCCCGCCGTGAGAGAGTTCGTCAAGGCCCTGCGCGCGCAGGTGCAGAAGGAGTTCCCCGGCCCGGATCAGGAGCGGGAGCGCGCGTACATATTCTGGATGCGGCTCCACGCCAACAACCTCCCCGAACACCCGCCCCGCGTCCCCGGCGGCGTCATCGCCCGCATGGCCATCGACAAGCACGCCGACCGCGACGTGGAGAAGATGATCCTCGACGCCGTCAATTACGCCTGGGAGATCCACGAGCAGCCGCACCGGACCCGCCGTGACGTCCGCGGCCGCACCCCAGAAGTCCGCGGCCCCACCCGTCGCCGACGCTGAACTTGCCGCGCGGGAAGTCCAGCGTCGGACCGGTTTATCGGTGTGAGCCGCCCACCACGGCCACTGCCGCCGACCCGGCGTTGACCTTCACCTGCACGTCCACCACCTTCCGCGAGCCGAACGCCCACTGCTCCGGCAGGAAGCCGCTCACGGTCACCGTCCCCGACGCCGTCACGGTCTTGGAGTCGATCTGCGCTCCGTCCGCACGCAACTGCACCTCGGCCGACGACGCCCCCGACAAGGTGAGCGACACGTCCGCCGTCACCGCGCTGCCCGACCGGGGGAACGTCGTCCAGGCGACCCGCGTCAGCGTGGTCGAGGTGACGCTGTCGGCCACCGGCACGAACGGGATGGTCCGCACCGCCGCCTGCAACTCCAGCGCCTTCACCCGCGCACGCAGATCCGAGATCATGCGCACGAGGTCGGCCTGCTGCAGGTCACCCGCCGCAATCTTCGCCATGGGCCCTCCTCAGTCGGCGGCGACGGTGTGTTCGCCGGTCGTCACAGTCACCAGCTCGCCCTCATCTGAGTCCGGCTGCACCTTCAAGGACACGATCTTCATGTTCCGGTCCAGGCCCGGCGACCCGTCCGGCAGCGCCGGATACAGGTGGTCCGTCACCACCACCCGTGCCATGCCGCCCAGCTCCCACTGCCACCACCTCACGTCGGATGTGATGGCCAAGTCGAATTCAAGGAGCTGCTTGGCGCCCCCCGACGCGTCCGAGGCGCGCTTCGTCTCCGCGTCGAGCGCGGCCTGACTCGTCAAACCGTCGAACGTCCACGCCTGCTCGATCAGCGGCCACCCCTCCGCGAGCAGATCCTGCCGGGTCACTGACGACAGCAGAACCCCGCCGTCCGGGATGCGAAGCTGCCCCCATGTCCTCGTCGCCAGACCACGCCGCGTAGACCTTCGGAATCTCCTGACGCTGCCGGGGAACTCGAGGGTCAAGCCCGTGTCCGGCGGGCTGTCACGGTTGATGCGCCGCAGGATGAACCGGGGCCGGTCGGCCACGGCATCCCAGCCCGGCTTCACATACCAGTCGAACCCGCCCGGCGCCGCCGCCACCTCCGCAGCCTTGTCGAGAATCGTCGAGAAGTCCTCCGACCGGTACTCGCGGTCGACGGGGGTGCCGGTGCCGGCCACGCCCTCGTAGGTGAGCCACCGCCGGTCGGCTGCCGAGGAAGCGTGTTCGAGCAGCCACGTCACCTCCGTGTCCGATCTCGTCCCCGCGCGCGGGCCGGTGAACGCCACGTACCGGTGGCCGTAGATGCCGATGACCTCCTCGGCCGAGATCTTCAACACCCCGGACTCGCTGTCGTAGTCCTGCGGGTCCACGATCCGGCCGCCCCACACGAGCTGCTCTCCGCGATAAACCAGGATCATGGTCCGTTCAGGCCTTGTCGCCGCGGCGATCCGGCCGATCGTGTACGCGGCGTCGAACAGCGGGATGTCCGCCGACAGGGTGCCGGTGCCGCCGAGCGTGATCTCGAACGACACGTTTTGGAGCGGCAGCGAGTCGAGCGGCAGATGAGAGTCCCAGTCGTACAGGACGTACTCGTATGGCGGGGCCGCGCCGGACAGGTCCTGGAGGGTGGTGGCCTGGAGCATGACCCGGGCGGACCGGTTGCCGAGTTCGTCGGTCGCGTCGACGCCGACCGAGTAGGTGACGCCCGGCGTCAGCCCGGTGAAGGTGTAGACGCGGGAGGGGACCTCGGCGATGCGCAGCCCGCCGAGGTAGGTGCCGTACCCGGTGACGCCGACGTTGTCGTCCGTGGACGGGTTCCAGGTGAGGGTGATGGCTGTCTTGGAGGTGGCGACCACGGCCACCGCGCCGGGCACGGTCGGCGGCGTGGTGTCGGCCTGCGCCTTCACCGTCCGCGATCCCTTGGCGGAACGGTTGCCGAGCAGGTCGAGCGCGTCCACTGCCACCGTGTAGACCGCGCCGGCCGTCAACCCGGAGAACGTGTACGTCCTACCGGCCTGCTCGGCCTTCTTGACCCCGTTCAGGTGGACGCCGTACGACACCACCGCGGACTGATCGAACGGGGTATCCCACCCGATCGTGATCTTCCCGGCGGCGAGCCCGGTCACCTTCACCACCGGGGGGACCGGCGGCGTGGTGTCGTTGATCGGTGTGACGACCAGCTCGGCCTTCTCCGAGCGATTGCCCTCATAGTCGTAGGCGTCCACCTGGACCGTCACCGACACGCCGGCCGTCAACCCGCTGAACGTGCCCGTGCGGCTGGTGGTGGTGCCCTTCTCGACGCCGTTGATGTACGTCGTGTAGCCCGCCACCCCGGAGCTGTCGTCCGTGGAGGCGTCCCACGCCACCGTCACAGACGTCGGCGTCATTCCGGTCAGCCGCAGATTCCCCGGCACCGAGGGCGGGGTCTCGTCCGGGTTCGGCCCCCACGTGCCCGCTGCCCACGCGTAATTCGGCGTGGCGGACGGCAGACCGTTGATGAGCTTCTGCGACCACGACACCGACCCGGACGCGTACTCGTTCACGGCCGTGGTCGAGTAGACCCTTCTTGGGGCGCCATCGTTCCAGTCCCGGAACGCGAACCCCTTGTGGGAGTAGCCGCTCGGCCAGGACACCGTGGAGGTGTCGCTGCCCGCCACGTAGACGGCGCAGCCGATGAGCGACACGCACCCGTCCGGCAAATCAGACGCGCCGTAATAGGCGGAACTGGACGTCAACCCGGTACTGGAGCCGTAGAAGACATCCGCGTCCGACAGCTCATACATCCATATGCTGATGCGGTCGGTGCTGTCGGAGACGCTGACCGTGACCGACGAATCGCTGCCCATGCTGATCTTAGACAGCATGCGGATACCGAACGTGTGCCTGGTCCACTCGTGTTCGGTGTAGCCGCCCGAGATGCTGTTGACGCCCGCGTACGAGTTGACGAACAACACGATGCGGTTGCCGTAGCCGACCGACCCGAACGAGTAGGTGTGTGACGTAGACGCCGACTGCGTCGTGTACGGCGTCGCCATCCGAACCAATCCCATACCGCCGCCCCCCGATGGCTGATGTGGGTAGATGCGCGGCGGATCATCCCGAATCTGGGGGCTAACGTCGTCTCAGCTCCGGCGGGTCACACCCAGGCGTCGAACGCCTCCACCACCAGTCGCGGACTCCCCGACACCCCGGCGATGGGCTGGCCAGCCAACGTCAGCGTGTTCGCCCCGGGCAGGAGCATGAACCAGGCAGGCAGATGCGCCACCGCCGACCGGCCAGGCCGAGGAACTGGCCAGATCTCGGGCGGCACGTACGCCCACACCTGCCTCGTCGCCAGATCGAAACCGAGACTGTATTGGGGGTCCGCGGGCAGGCTGGAGCCGGTCATGGCCCGCATCACCGTCCCCGACTCCTCGTGCGTGATCGTCCAATCCTTGATCGGCCCGTACAACCTCATGCGGGCCGGGATCTGCGGGTACGTGCCCGCCATCGTCAGCGTCAGCGACGCCTCGCCCGGCAGCGACGCGACCACGGCCGTCGCCGACACGGGCGCGACCGCGTACCGGCGCGGGTCGGTCGCCTTGACCGTCAGCGACCACCGGAACGCCAACGACCCGTCATCCTGGGGCGGCGGCATGTCGCTCAGCCGCACCCGCGCCTGCATGGTGCGTAGGACATCCTCAACCCGCAGCACGCCGATCTCGCGCGGCTCCAGCACCGCGAGGAACCGCTGCTTGGCCTCCCGCATCGCCGCCCGGGACGGCGCAACCGCCACCCCCGACAGGGTCACCACCCGGGACGCGTACTGGCCAGCCCCCGCCCACGCCCCATCAACGCCGCCGAGCCGCGCCAAGCGCGGCCGCACATCGGGGGTGGACGCCCACCCCTGCGCGTCCTCCACCACCCAGTCCACACCCCACGCATCCCGCGCGTTGCCCGCCCACGCGCCGATCCGGTAGACCGGCGACTCGATCGCCGAGTACGGGACAGGCGGCGTGCCCACAGTCACGGTGTTGTCGGCCGACTCCTGGCCGAGCGTGTCGAGGGCGGCGACCCGCACCCCGTATTCGAGGCCAGCCGTCAGCCCCGTGACCGTATGCCGCCGCAGCACGGGCCCGTCCACCGTGAAATCCATGCCAGAGGTGGAGTGGACCGCCTCCCCATCGACGTCGACCCGGTAGCCAACCACCCCGAAGTCGTCACTCGACTGACTCCACGCGACGGTGATCGACTCCTCCGCCGCGTCCACCGTGAGCGTCGGGGCGGTCGGCGGGGTGTCGTCGAGCGTCCGCACGATCAGCTCGGCCGGCACCAGCGTGCGCTGCCCGAGCCGGTCGACGGCCCACACCCGCACCTGATGGTCGCTGTTCTCCACCAGGCCGGTGAACGTTGCGGTCCGCCCGGCCTGGTTGACCGCGACCACATCGCCGTCGAGGGCGACGTCATACCCGGTGATCGGGTCCTCGTCGGACGACTCATCCCACGCCGCGGAGAACGCCGTGTAATCCACCGACGTGGGCCGCAGGTTCGGCGGCGTCGAGGGCGGCATGTCCGGCGCGGTGCGCGCCTGGAGCTCGGCTCGCGCCGAGCGGTTGCCGGTCGGGTCGGCCGCGTCCACCTCGACCAGGTAGGCGGTATCAGCGGTCAGGCCGGTGAACGTGTAGGTGCGGCCGCCCTGGTCGCCGCCCTGCTGCTGCGCGTCCAGCCATATGCCGTACCCGGCCACAGAGACGTTGTCGCTCGACGGCTGCCACGACACCGTCAGCGTGGTCCTGGTCCTGCCCGTCACCGTCAGCCCGCCCGGGACGGTGGGCGCGGTGACGTCCGGGGTGGTGACCTGGAGCTGCAGCCGGTCGGAGCGGCCATCGGCGGCGGCCGCGTCCACCTCGATCAGGTATGCCCGGCCCTCCACCAGGCCGGTGAAGGTGAACGTCGTGCCGGTCTGGTCGATACCGACCTTCACGCCGTCGAGGTAGATGCCGTACCCGAGCGCGCCCGCCTCGGGCGGGTCCCACGCGACCGTCACCGAGTTCGGGCCGACATCGGTGACGCGAACATTGAGCGGCCCCGGCGGCAGCGTCGAGACAGGAGGCGCTACGCGCCTGGCTGGCACCGGGTAGCCGCGACCGTATCGAGCCATGACGGGGTCACCTCACCAATCCGGGGGTTGAGCAGCAGAAAGCCGGGGGGTGAGGGGGGTTGGGTTCTGGTTAGAAGCGGGACGCGCGGGTGACTGCCGCAGCCCAGTTGGAGACCGGCCGAGGCGGCATCTCGTCGATCGTGAACGTGAGGTCGTCGATGTACGCGGAGTCCTCACCCGATGAGGCGCTGGTGTCCTTCGTGTATCGGAAGGTCAGCGTCTGGCCGGGCGTCACCGCGAACTCGGGCGACTGCGTCCAGGGGACCGTCCCCGCCGCCGCGACTTCGGTTTTCTCGGCGCCGGCGATGAGGAACCGGAACCAGTCGTAGCTCGCCTCCGACGACACCCGGTACCAGAACCGGACCGAGCTCGCCCCGCCCGGGACGATCACTGTGCAGTCGGTTGTTCCGTTGTCGCCGATCGTGGCGGACTTGAAACAGCCCGCCCCCTGCCTCGGCGTGACCGTGGATCGGGCCCAGTTGCCGGAAATGCTGACGACGTACGCGGTGTCGTTGAAGTCCTCGACAAGCTCGCCCATCAGTGGCCCTCACGCCAGTAGAGCTGCGCGGTCACGTCCACCGTGGCGGCCGCCACAACCACGACGGCCAGCCAGCCGCCCGGCGCGACGATCACCTCGTCACCGAACGGAATGAACTCGCTGACTCCGGCCTGCGGGTGGATGCGCTGCCCGATCACGATGTCGCCCAGCGTCGGCTCCGTCGTCCACACGGCGGCCGGACCCTTCACCGCGGTGATGGTCGAGTCCGGGGTCGCCGGATCGAGCTTGACCGCCGGCACGGAGATGGGCGGGACGGCGCCGCCGCCCCCCGCCGTGGTCTGCCGGGCCACCAGCGACCGGACCGGCTGCGCGGCGCTGTTGGTGCCCCGGTAGGAGATCCGGTAGCCGTAGACGGCGATCCGGTGGCTACCAGGGTTGGCGACCGGGTTGGCGATCTGCAGGACGGTCTTCTGCGCGGTGCCGGACGCGACGTCGTCGGCGTGCGCGGTGTACTTGGCCATGTATCCCCCCGAATGCTTGGCTCGGTGAGGGAGTATGCCGAGCAGGGCCGCTAACGTCGCGGGCACCTCGGGAGACGAAGGGACCAGCAGGGTGTAAGTGGAATGCGAAGAGGCCCTCGCCGCCAGCAGGGGGCGGCGAGGGCCAAGGACCTGGAAACCCGCGCGTTACTGGATCAGCGGGTCATCGCCGCCCACTGAGCCGTTGGCGGCATCATCCGATGGGATTCACGAGAAGGAAACCGACTCGACGTTGATATTCCGCGCGAAGCTGGTCCGGCGGCCCGGTGAGACAAGCTCTGCTGGTTCACCGGAGCAGTCTTCGTTGGTGTAGAGCGCCGCGATGCTCTGGCTGCGGTTCCCAGCCGATCGGGCTCGGAACGGAGAGTCGAGGGTCACGCAGCCTTCTCGTTCGGGTACCGGTACGGGCTGTACCTGGCCGGTCTGGTTGAGGCCGGACCAAAGGTTCAGAACACCGGCGGCTTGGGCGGCGGAGGCGTTGGGGGCAGTGCCGGCGAGGAGGGCTGCGGCCGTGAGAGCGGCGGCAGCGACGGTGGGTAGACGCATCGGGGGATCTCCTTCGTTGAGGCGGCGAGACAGCAAGATATTACACAGTGTAGTAATTCATTTACATAGCGTCATGGCACGATGTTTCTCACTCGCGCAGAGCTGCGTAAGCGGGCGCGGAACTTTCGCTTGCCGATTAGCGCCAGGAGTCCCACGCCTGGACCACCATGCGCGGGCTCCCCGCCGCCCCCGGCACCGGATCGCCGGCCAAGATGAGCGTGTTCGGGCCGTTCTTCAGGGCGAACCGGGCCGGGAACGAGCCGAGCGCGCCACGGCCTGGGCGCGGCTCCGGGTACACGTCCGGCGGCACGTACGCGAGCACCACCCGCGTCGCCAAGTCGATGTCCAGGCTGTACCGCGAATCGGCGGGCAGCGCCGTGCCCGGCTTCGTCCGGATCACCAACCCCGACTCCTGATGCGTGATGGTGAAATCCTTGATAGGCCCCCACACGCGGATCTGCGCCGGAATCCACCGGTAGTCCCCGGCCATATGGATGCTGATCGACGCCGACCCCGGCAGCGTCTCGACCGCCACCTCGTCATAAATCGGGCGCACAGCCGTGCGGCGCGGGTTCGGCGCGAGCAGCGGCAGCACCCACCCGAACGCGATCGAGCCCCGGTCGCTGATCTCGACGCCGCCGGTGAGCCGCACCTGCGCCTGCCTGGTCAGGCCGCCCTCCTGCACCCGCAGCGTGCCGAGCTCGCGAGGCGTCAAGGCGGCCTTGATCCGGTCCTGAGCGGCCAGCATGCTCGCCCGCGAGTTGGCGACCGCCTTCCCGGACAGGGTGATCCGCCGCGCGCCGAAGCTACCCGGGCCGGAGAACCCGCCGTCGCTGGAATCGGACTCCGCCTCCAACGGCGTCACATCGGCCGTCGACGCCCACCCCTCCTCACGCTCGACCACCCAGTCGACGCCATAGGCATCGCGGGCATTGCCCGTCCACCCCTCCAGCCGGTAGACAGGCGTTGCGTTCGGCGTCCAGTCCGCCGCCAGCGTCGAAACCTCGAGTTCCACAATCGGGCCGCGGCCGCCGCCGTCATCGACCGCCCGCACCCCGATTGTGTAGGTGCCGCCCGGGTTCAGGCCCTCGATGACGTAGCCGAGCGTCGCGGTCGCGGCGGTCACCTGCCCGTCAAGGAGCACCTCGTAGCGGGCGATGCCGAGGTCATCGGTGGCGGGCTGCCACGCCAGCGTCACCTCTTCCACCCCGGGCGTGGCGGTCAGGCCGGGAGGAGCGCCAGGCAGCGTGTCGGCGATCGTGGTGAAGTCGAGGGTGACGATCGGAGACCTGTTGCCGCTGGTGTCCACCGCGTCGACGCCTGCCGTGTAGGCGCGGCCCCGGCCGAGGCCGGTGAATGTGTGCTGCAGCTCGGAATGGTCGTCTCCTACCTTGCTGCCGTTCACGTACAGGCCGTATCCGGCCAGGCCGACGTCATCTGCGGCGGCATCCCACGCCAGGGTGGCGGTGGTGTGCGCCAGGTCGACCAGCCGCACATTCTCCGGCGGTGTCGGCGGCGCGAGGTCAGTGATCGCCAGCACGGAGATGGTGGAGCGTTCAGAGCGGTTACCGGCGGCGTCGCGGGCGTCCACGCCGAGCTCGTACACGGTGCCCTTGGTCAGGCCGGTGAAGGTGTAGGTGCGGCCGGTCTGGTCGGCGCCCACCTTGGAGCCGTTGCGGTACAGCCCGTACGCGGTCACGCCGACGTTGTCGGTGGCCGGGTTCCACGCGATGCTCACGCTGGTGTCGGCTACGTCGGTGGCGTGCAGGCCGGGCGGCATGCTCGGCGGGGTCGGGTCGGTGACGCCGAACCCCGCGAGCGTGACCCCGGTCGGTCCACTTGATCTGTAATTGACCTGGTATGTGCGGTTGCCGGCGGCGCCGATCGCGGCTCCGTAGAACTGGGCGCGCGTCAAGGTGTTGGAGTAGCCGCCCGATGCTGCTGCCGCCGCCAGCGCAGGCGTCCACGTGCCGCCCTGCACGGCGGGCGGGATTCTGCCCTCCACCGCGAACACGTAGCCTGCCGAGACCTGCGGCACCGTCACCCTGTTCAGCGTGACCGTGTCGCCGTTGACGTATCCGTTGTGTTGGAACAGCAGGTCACGGGCGTCGTCCCGCTCCTCCGCGTACAAGATGACGTCGCTGTCCTCGCCGCCATCGACTCGGAAGCTCGTCTCGCCGCCGTCCGCGATCTTGCTGTAGATGGACACTTCGGCGTAGCCGAAGCTTTGCGCCACCAACTCGTAGCCAGACGAGAGAACGTCTTCGCCGAAAAGCGACACGACGCCGACGATGATCCGGTTCCCGGCCGTTGCCGCCTGCGGGAACGACACCTCGTAGGTGCTTTGGCCGGCGCCGAGACTGGTGTTCTGCCAGATGCGCCCCATCTGATCCCCCCTCGTTCGAGTTGTTCAGCGGATCAGCGCGCCGAGGCGCCGCGCCGCCTGGTTACCGATCTGGATCTCGTCCTGGCCGGGCTGCGGATTGACGATCACCGTCGCCGACCCGCCCACCCCGGTGGCCTGCTGCTGTTCGACCGCGCGAGCCCGCGGCGCCGACCGCGACGCCTGATACAGGTCCGCCGCCGTGGTGCCGACGACGCCGCCATTCGCGAACCGTTGAAGGTGGCCGCGGCGGGCGGCGGTGTTGATGGCGTTGATCCAGCCGGTGCCGAGCCAGCGGGCCGCCTCCGGCCTCAGCCACGCCTCACCGGGGCTGACGGCGGCGAGCATCGTGTCGCGGCCGGGGGAGTAGCCGGGCATCACCCCGTACCCGCCGCCCGGGACGACACCGCCGAGCGCGAACTGCAGCGTCGGCAGGATGGGCAGCTTCAGCTTGGACGCCACCGAGTTCCACAGCTTGACGATGCCGTTGTTGTAGAGGCTGTTGATCACGCCCTGGATGGGCTGACGGACCGCCTCGGCCACGCCGGACCACGCCGAGCTGATCTTGCCCTTGGCTTCTCCGAAGAACTCGCGCACCCGCTTCAGGAAGCCGGTCACTCCGCTCTCGGCTGGCTTCAACCCGGACGTTGTGGAGTCGGTCACGTCCTTCCACGCGGCCTTCGCCGACGCGGGCGCTTCCTTCTTGAGCTTGACGAACGCCAACCCGCCGTCCGAGATGAATTTGTCGATCTTGGCCTTGCTCGGCGGCAGACCTGCGGCCGCGTCCGCCTGGATCGACTTCCAAGCTTCCTGCAGCGACTTGGGCGCCCCGGACTTGAGTTCGGCGAACTTGAGGTTCCCGTTCTTGGCGAAGTCGGTGAACTTCTGCGCGGTGATCGGCAGTGACGCGGCCGCGTGCGCCTGGATGTCGGTGAGCATGCCTCGCATCGCCGACGGCGCTTCCTTCTTCAAGTCCAGGAACTTCGCCCCGCCGGCCTTGGCGAAGGCGTCGATCTTAGCCTGGCTGGGCGGCAGACCTGCGTTAATGTCCGCCTGGATGGCCGCCCAAGCGTCTTTCACGTGCTGGGGCGCGTCCTGCTTGAGGGTGACGAACTTGGCCGTCGTCCCCGTAGTGAAGGCTCCGATCTTGGAGCTGAGAGTGGTCGAGTACGTGCTCGACTGGCCGGTCAGCGACGCCCACATATCGGCCCAGTCCTTCTTGACCGCCGCGATCGCGGGCCCCAGCTTCTTGGACAGCTCCTCCGGAGAAGGGAGGAAGCCGGCCGCCAGCGCCATCGGAGCGGACACGACCGAGCCGAGCGCGGCCGCGGTCGTGTTGCCGCCGCCGCCCTTCACCGCGCCGTTCGCGGCGCCGTACACGGAGCCGATCAACGACCCGATCGGCCCGGCGATCTGCCCGATCAGGCCGCCGTCGATCGCGCCCTTCGCCGCGCCCGCGCCGGTCTTGCCGAGATGCTCCTCGGCCTTGGCCAGGACCTCGTCGATCCAGTCGCCGCCGAACATCGACGCCACGGCGAGGCCAACAGCCGCCGTTCCGCCCCCGACCTTCGCGACGGTGCCCGCCTTGCCGGTCTTGCCGGTCTTGGTGGGGGTGGGCGTGCCGGTCGCACCGGTCTTGGACTTGCCGCCGCCGGAGGTGTCGAACAGCGACGCCGGGTTGAGCTTGGTGAACCAGCTCGACGCGTCGATCTTCTTCTTCGTGTCGAACACGCTGTCCGGCCGGACCTTCTGCATCCAGCCGCCGGGGTCGATCTTCTTGTCGCCGACGTCCCCCACCAGCCCCTTGGGGTTCAGCTTGGACACCCACCCGGACGGGTTGATCTTCTCCCCGGCCGTGCTGATCAGGTTCTTCGGGTTCAGCTTCGAGAACCACGAGGAGGTGCTGATCTGCCCGGTCGGCTTGGCGATCAGGCTGGTCGGGTTGACCTTCTTCAACGAGCCGGTCAGGTCCACCTTGGACAGGGAAGCCTTGAGCTTCGTCCCGATATCGCCGAGCTTGTCCAGGCCGAGCACGCCGGCCAGGCCGCCGAGCCCGACGCCGACCTTCCCGGCCACGCCCCGCAGCCCGTCCAGAGCCTTGGACAAGACGCCGGTCTTCTTCGCCCCGCCGTCTGCCTTCTTGCCGGTGTCGTCGATCCCGCTGCCGAGGTCGCGCGTCTTCTTCCCGGCCTGGTCCGCCGACCGGCCCACACCGTCGTAGGCGTCGGCGAGCCTGTCGGCGTTCTTGGCCGCGTCCTTCGTCTTCTTCCCACCGTCGCCGTCGCCGCCGAGGTCCACGTCGACGTCCGGGCCGCCGCCCTTCTTCCCTTTGCCGCCCTTGCCGTCGTTATCGTCGCCGCCGCCGAGCAGCTTGGACAGGCCGGTCAGCTTGGACAGGCCCTTGCCTGCCTTGCCGAGCAACTTGATGCCCTTCACCAGGATCGACAGCTTCTTCGTCAGGGCGCTGACAGCGATCGCGACCAGGCCGAGCACGAAAATCCAGCCCAGGACGTCGCCCACGAACGGGATCTCCGTCAGCTTCGTCAGCCACTGGACGACGCCGCGCAGGAACGCCAGAAAATCCGTCAGGGTGCCGTCATCGACCAACGCCTCGGTGATCTTCCCCAGGAACGTGGCGACGTCATTGATCAGCCCGCCAGCCTCCCGCATCACCGGGATCAGCCCGTCGAAGAACCTCTTCAGCCGCTCCTGAGTCTCCGGCTGATCGATCCACTTGTGGAACCGCTCGGCCGCCTGCGCGAGGTCCTCCAGCATCGTGCCCCCGGCCTGCTTGCCCGGCCGGAAGATGCCGGCGATGGCGCCGCCGACGTTCTTGATGATCCGCCACACCCGGGACGCGGCGAGCCAAGCCCCCTCGAAGTACTCCTCCATGTCGCCGTTTTCACGGACGCGCTTGGTCCACTTGTCGAAGGTGTCGGCGCCGCGGGCGATCCCGTCCGCAAGCTTGATCACGAACGGCATCGACACGTCGATGATCCGCACGACGCCCTTGAACGCGGAGATGCCTGCCTTGCCGAACAGGCGGATGACCTCGGTGTTGCGGCCCATGATCCGTGACACGTAGCCGGAGAACGCGGGCGATCCGAGCAACTCCCCGAATTCCTCGGCCAGGTCCCCCACCACGGTGGCGGAGGAAGACAGGCCGGAGCGCAGGGTGCCGAGCAGGGGCAGGGCCGCCTTCACCCCACGCTGGATGCCGGGCGCGAGCGCTTCCTGCACGTCCAATCTGAGGTCGCGCAGTTGTGGCCGCACCTCGCGGTGGATGTACAACACGAGCTCGCGCATCGCAGGGGACAGGTCGGCCAGAGCCTGGGCGACCGGATCCGGCCCACCGCCGCCGGTCTGGCCCGCCGTCTTGGCAGCCTTGCGGGCCTTGGCCAGCTCGGCCTCGGCGTCCTTCAGCCGCTCGACGGCGAGCATCTGGTCCCACAAGGCTTCGCGAAGACCGCGTGCCGCCTGGACCTGCGCTTTCTGCGCGGACTTGACGCCGTCCTGGGCGTCCTTCACCCCCTGCATGGCGTCGGCCACGCCGCGCTGCGCGTCGGCGATGGCGCGGGCGCTGTCCACAGCCGATTTCGCCGCGTCCTTGCGCGCCTGCGAAAGTTCGTATTCGGCGTCCTTTTCAGCCTGGATCGAGGCGGCCAGGCGCTCCTTGGCCGCCTCGACCTCCTTGGACCCCTCAACGCCTCGGGCGTCCGCCTCGGCCTTCTCCTCGGCCAGGTCGCCGTTGCGCTCCTTGACCTCATCCAGCCGGAGCAGCGCCTGACGGTACGCAAGATCCGCCTCGCGTTTGTCCAGGTCACTGGCGAACGGGTCCTTGTTGACCTTCTCCAAGCGCTCCTTGGCCCGCTCGATGGCGATCTTGGCGGACTCCTCATCCAGAGCCCCGCCACGCGCCGCCAGAGCAAGATCCTCAAGCCGCTCCTTGGCCTGCTTCCTGGCCTCGTTCAGGTCTTCCGTGGCCCGCTGCGTGGCGCGCTGCGCCTCGGCCACCCGGCGTTCGGCCATCTCGACCCGGCGCGCGGCCTGCTCCTGCCGGTCCGCCGCCGCGGCAACCGCGTCCGCGACCCGCTGACGTGCCTCGGCCACCCGTTCGACCGCCTCGCGGACGCGGGCCTCGGCCTGCTCGACTGCCTTGGCCGCCTCCACCGTGGCGTCGCGGGAGTCGCCGACCCGCTCGTTCGCCAGCATGCGGGCGTGCGCCGCGTCCCGAATCGCCCGCTCAGCGTTCTTGATCCTCTCGGCGGCCGCCTCGCGGGCCTGCGCCGCCGACGATGCCGACGCCGCCGACTGCTTGTCTGCCTGCGACAGCGCCCCCAACGCCGTCCCCACCCCGGAGAAGCCGACGATCAGCGCCGCCAA
>NZ_JBHSBI010000035.1:0-127148 GCF_042650645.1 Nonomuraea purpurea | reverse complement strand
CAAACGATGCTAAAGTGAATATTGAGGCGATTGCCTCCTAATAGTCCACCGGATTGCGGGTGGCCTTCTCAAACACCACCTCCCTGGGCGCGGCCCTCAGACAGGCGGTCAACGCACTGACCTGGGAGCTGGGCTACCCGTGGAGCTGACGGGCCTGCTCGCCTGAGACCCTGGACGGAGAGGGCATCGAGACCACGTTGCGATCGCGCCTCGACGGTGTGGCGCGTCAGCGTTCCTGGTCCTGACCGGCCTTCGGGTCCCCGGCCGGAGCCAGTTGCAAGGCGCGGGTCCGGGAGCGGAGCTTCTCCACCACGATGCTGATCATGACAGCCAGTCCGAGCCCGATGGCCACACCCGCAATGGGGTTCTCACCGGCGGCGAGGCCGCCCAGGTAGCCGAGCAGGATGCCGATCGGCGCCGAGGTCAGGGCGGCGATCGACTTGTAGAGCAGGAAGGGACGCTGCGGGTAGCCGACCGCTCCGGCGGTGAGGGTGGTGATGTTCCTGAGCGCGGGCAGGTAGCGAGTGATGATGAGGATCACGCCGCCGCGCCGTTCCAGTGCTGCGGCCACGCGCTCCATCGCGGCGCGGCGGCGGGTGCCGGGTTTCATGCGGTGGTAGAGCCGGGCGCCCATCGTGCGGCCGATCCAGTAGGAGACGTAGTCTCCGCCCAGCGCGCCGAGCGCGATGGCCACGATGGCCACGACCAGGTTGGGCTCCCCGCCCGCGGCGTACGCGCCGACCAGGATGACCACGCTCTCGCTCGGGACGAGAGGAAGAACGGCGTCCAGTGCGGTGACCGTGAAGAGGATCACATAGATCCAGGGTGAGGTTATGAGGTCGCGTACGAGGTCGAGCAGGTCCGTTGTCATCAACGCTCCTAAATGAGACTAGTATCAATTTATACACGTCTCAATATAGAGAAGAGGACAGCAGCACATGCCGGAGAACCTGTCGCAGTGGGACGCCCGCGTGAACCCGTCACGGTTCGAGGAGTACGCCGAGAAGTACGCGGACTTCTTCGTCATGACCCGCCGAGACGGCATCATCGAGCTGCGCATGCACACCGACGACGGCCCGTTCCAGCACAGCTGGGCCGCGCACAACGCATGGGGCCAGGCATGGCTCGAAGTCGGCAACGACCCGGAGAACGAAGTGCTCATCCTCACCGGGACCGGCGACCGCTGGCACACCGGCGACCCGGCCGCGCTCTGGCACACACCCTTCGCGCAGTGGTCGGGCGACAGCCAGCTCAAGATGTACTACGACATGGCGAAACTGCTGGAGAACCTGATCTTCTCGGTCGACATCCCAACGATCGCGGCGGTCAACGGGCCGGGCACGCACTGCGAATTCGCGACCGCGTGCGACATCACCCTGTGTGTCGAGGACGCCGACTTCTTCGACCCGCACTTTCTCGGCGGCGGCGTGCCCGGCGACGGGATGGGACTCACCCTGCAGCGGACCATCGGCATCAAGCGCGCCTCCTACTACATGTACACGGGCGCCAGGCTCAACGGCCGTACCGCACTGGAGCTGGGCCTGGTCAATGAGGTGCTGCCGCGGGAGCGACTGCTCCCGCGCGCCTGGGAGATCGCCGAGATGATCATGCAGCGGCCGCGGGCGGCGCGGCGGCTGACGCACGCCATCGTCTCGCGCCCATGGAAGCAGGCGCTGGTCGACGACTACGGCTTTCACGCCGCCCACCAGCTGTGGGGGATGACCATGGGGCAGGCGGGACGGCTGGATATGCTGCGCCAGATGTCCGGACGATTCCAGGACGCCCGGCCGGAACAGGATCAGACATGAGCGGTAGCGGGTTGCGCGCCCGGAAGAAAGCCAAGACCAAGTCCGCGATCCAGCGCGAGGCGCTGCGGCTGTTCGACGAGCAGGGGTACGAGGCCACGACCATTGAGGAGATCGTCGAGGCGGTAGAGGTGTCCCGAGCCACCTTCTTCCGCTACTTCCCCACGAAAGCCGACATCGTCCTGCACGATGTCGGCGACCTCCTGGTCGTCCAGGCGATGCGGGACCTCCCCGCCGACAGCCACCCGATCGACGCACTACGGCTGGCGATCCACCGGCTGTTCGAACTGGCCACGGAGGAAGGGCTGTCCGTCAACCGCCAACGCGAGGAACTGCTGCGCCGCGTGCCCGAACTGCGCGCCAGGGTGCCCGGGCACATGGCGCAGGCGACCCCTCTGCTCGCGACCGCCCTGGCCACCCGCCACGGTCGTCCCGCCGATGACATCGCCGTGCTCACCCTGTCCGGGGCCATCATCGGCGTGGCCATCGCCGTCTGGACGGCCACCGCCGACGACGTCTCAGAAGGCTTCGTCCACCGTTATCTGTCCCTGCTCGACGGCGGCCTCGACCGCCTGCGCGGTGAACTGTCCCTGTGACGCCCGCTCCCGGCGATCGGACACGCAGGGGATGCCGTCGTCTGCTTGTTGCGGAAAACGGGCAACGATCGGGTCGGGCGCCGGCAGATCACCCCCTTACAGACGGCGGATGCGGCGATTGACCATTCACGCCACTGACGCCGACCGGCTTGCCCGGATTTCCGCTCGGGCCCGGGATCCGGCGACTGGATCGGCTCCGGCTCGGCCGCCTTCCAGTTCTGCGGGGCCGCCTCGACGGCGCGGCGGCGCCAGTGCGCGACCTCCTCCGCTGCGTTACGCCCGCTCAAGCAGGTGGCGAGGGCGCACATGCTTGCTCTCAAAGTGCCGGCGCGACTGGAGGGAGTCCAGCAGTGACAGCGCCCGGGTGAACAGCGACTCGGTCAACGAGCCCGAACTGGTCGGCCGGCTGTCGGTCCGGCGGCGCGGGCTGTGTGCCCGTTGGTGGCGCGTGGCCGTGCGAGCAGGGCCAGCATGGCCACCGCGGCCGTCGCCAGGAACGCCGTCCGAAGGCCGTAGGCGTCCGCCACCATCCCCAGCGTGGCAGGCCCGGCGATCGTGCCCACCGCCAGGAACGCCACCGCGGCGCTGAACCCGATGGCCGGTCGTTCGGGGAACAGGTGGTAGCTCGCGGCCGCCAGCAGCCCAGAGCCGGCCATGAACAGCGGGCCGTACAGCACCGCCGACGTGATCACTGCGGGCAGTGACCCAGGCGCCAGCCCGAGCAGCGCCACGGCTACGGCCAGCCCGGCGAAGATCCCGGTGTGCACCCGCCGCAGCCCGTAGCGGCCGATGGCGTGCCCGGTGAACGCGCCTGCCGTGCCCGCGAGTCCCACCAGCGTCCAGAACAGCGGCGCGGTCGCCCGGCCGTCGCCCATTCCGTCCTCGACGGCCGCCACCGCGTACTGCCAGTAGACCGACCCGACCAGACCGTAGGCCACGGCCATCGCATACAGCGGCATCGCCGAACGGCGTGCGAGCCATCGCAGCCCCACCCGCGAGCCGCTGCGCGCCGGGCGGTGTGCTCCGGCGGGAAGCACCCGGGCGTTGTACACCGTGGTCGCGAGCGCGATCGCGGCGAACAGCAGCCAGACCATCCGCCATCCCGTGCCCTGCGCGAGCAGCGCGAGCGGCCCGGCCACCACCACGCCGAACGCGGTGCCCGACGAGATGATGCCCATGGCCCGTTCCCGCCGCCCCGGCGGCACCGCCCGGTCCACCGCATCGGAGTACGGCGCCCACGCCCAGCCGGAGCTGGTCCCGGCCAGGATCAGCCCAGCCGTCAGCGCCACCGGTTCACGCGCGAAAGCCACCAAGGCCATCCCGGCGGTGGCGGAGACACCGCCCGCGATCACCAGCGGACGGGGACCGAAGCGGGTCACCAGAGCGCCGACGAGCAGCAGGGCGAGGAGGTAGCCGGCGTAGGTCGCGCTGCCGATCAGCCCCACCGCGGACATGGACAGGTCGAACTCCCGGCGCAGGTCGGGTTCGAAGAGTCCGTAGCCGTAGCGGGCCAGGCCGAAGGTCACACCGATGACGGCGGCGCCGCCCAGGATCAGCGATCGATTCATGACATTCATGCTCTTACCTGGGTAGATATCGGGCGAGTGGCAGAAACGTCATGATGCGCTAGATTTGCGCCATGACCATCAAGCCTCTTCGCGTGGCCGTCACCCTCCTCGACCCGGCCTCCCTGCTGGAGCTCGCCGTGCCGTGCGCGGTCTTCGGCGGCGAGGGCTACGAGCTGGTCCTGTGCGCCACCACCCCCGGTGGCGCCCAGCAAGCGCCCGGCGGGTTGCGCCTGGAGGCCGAGCACGGGCTGGAGGCGTTGGCGGACACGGACCTGATCGTGGTGCCCGCCTGTCTGATGAACGTCGGTTACGAGCCTCCGGCAGGGCTACTGGACGCGCTGCGCGCCGCGCACACCCGCGGCACCCGCATCGCCTCCCTGTGCTCAGGCGCTTTCGTCCTTGCAGCGGCGGGATTGCTGGACGGCCGTGAGGCGGCCACGCACTGGATGTACGCCGAGGAGTTGCGCCGCCGCCATCCCCGCGTCCAGGTCAACGACCGGGCGCTGTACATCGACGACGGCGCCATTCTCACCAGCGCGGGCACGGCCGCCGCCATCGACCTGTGCCTGCACATCGTGCGCACGGACTACGGCACGGCGGCGGCCGCGGCGGTGGGCCGCCGCATGGTCGTCGCCCCGCATCGCGAGGGGGACCAGACCCAGTACGCGCCGCTACGGCCCGCCCCCGCTCCGCAGAGCCTCGCCCCGGTGCTGGACTGGGCGCTGGCCCGGCTGCACGAGCCGCTGACCATGGCCCAGCTGGCCCAGCGGGCGGGGATGAGCCTGCGCACCTTCGGCCGGAACTTCGCGCGCGAGATCGGCGCCACCCCGCTGCGCTGGCTCAACCAGCAGCGGCTGGCCCGGGCCTGCGAACTGCTGGAGACCACCGACCTGACAGTTGACGCGGTGGCCGAGCGCTCCGGCCTGGGCACCGCCGACGGGCTACGGCAGCACTTCCACCGCAGGCTGGGGACGACCCCGGCGGCCTACCGGCGGACCTTTCGCGGCCACGGCGATCGCCGCTGACGCGCTGAAGACGCTCATCCGAGTCGGCCGTCCGAGGCCGTCGTCGCTGCGCCGCGTGTTCGCCGACAGCCGATCTCCCGCGGGCATGGGCGGGGCTGCCTGGCAGTGCGGAAGCGGTCAATGGCACGACCCCTATCAGAAGGGGGTGTCGTCGTCTTGGAAGGACCGCTCGCCGGATTCCCGCTCGGGCCCGGGGTCCGGCGACTGGATCGGCTCCGGCTCGGCCGCCTTCAGCCACGCGGCGCGGCGGTTCCAGCGCTGCGCGGCCGTGTGGTCGCCGTGCTTGTTCAGCTGATATTCGAGCCATCGGGCCGGTTCAGCTCCGGGTTGGTCCCAACCGGTGTGGTGCAGGTCCAGAGGAAATTCGGCGGTGGTGGGCCGCCGGAGCAGGCGATCCGCCTCGTCCTCGCGGCCGGTCGCGTCCAGGAGCAGGGCGAGGCTGTAGACGGCCTGAGGGTCGCCTGCGTCGGCGAGACCCCTGCAGCGTTGTTCGGCGGTGCTGAACTCTTGGCGGCGGCGCTCGATGTCACTGCGGTCTTCCTGCCCTGTCGTGGTCAGGGCCAGCTCCATCGCCGCCCACCAGTTCTGCGGGGCCGCCTCGACAGCGCGGCGGCGCCAGAGGGCGACCTCCTCCGATGAGCCACGCCCGCTCAGGCAGCCGGCGAGGGCACCGGCCGCGAGGTCGCTGTCGCCGGCGATGGCCAGGTGCCTGCGCCACCACCGCGCCGCCTCGCCGAAATGTTCCTCCCGCAGCCTTTTGTCCTTGGTTCGTCCCGCCCGCCGGCAGTTCCAGTCCCCGCAGTCGGCCGCCAGCATCGACGCCAGGCCAGCGGTGGCCACCTCGTGGTCCGGGTCGAGGTCGAGCACATGGCGGTACCAGCGTTCGGCCTCGTCGAGGCGCAGGTGGGCATGCTCCCGCCACTTTTCCGACCCGGGCGGATCCGCCCACAGATCGTCGATCGCCTCGGGCTCCCCCTGCTCCTTCGACGAGGGCGGAAAGCTGCGTGACCACAGACTCTCGTGGATCTCCCCGGACTGCTGTCGCAGCAGACAGGCGAGCAACACGGCCGTGTCCGCGTCCCCGGGATCCTGATCCAGCGTCCGGCGCAGCAGCTGCTCGCCCTCGGGCACGTCGCCGGGATGCCGGAGATCGACGCTCTCCCACTGAATGCTCAGCCGGTGCCCCAGCTCCCGCGCGGCTCCCGGCCGCCCCTCGGAAGCAGCTGCGCGTAACTTCTCCAGACCGTCGCCGGGGCCGTACAGCTCTCGCATTCGCGCTATTTTGCCAGCACGCACGTCCCGTCCGCAGGAGAAGATCGCGTGTACAGCTACTACGTGTTGCACCGCTCGTTGATGACCAACAACAACGGCGACACATACAGCCGTATCCACGTCCTCAGCGACCCCGACGACCTCAGACGGGCGATCAACGCGCTGGCCTGGGAGCTGGGTTATCCGTGGCACGAGGACGTCTGCTGGCTGCGCGTCTACCAGCGGGGCGCGCTCACCTCGGTCGTCGACCTGGTCGCCGAGAGTAACCCCGGGCCGAACCTCACGGACGAGGAGTTCGGCGCGCTGTTCGACGACCCGGCGAGGGTGATCGACATCCCGCAGTTACTGGACCCGGTCCTTCCCCCAGGTCACAGCGTCCGCATCGCCGACAAGACGTACGCCTACGGCTGCACCTCCCACTACCCCTGATGGGCCTGCACCTGGGGAGCGTCCGACGGCTGGCGCCCGCTTGGTCGGGTAGGGCCTCCGAATGTGGCGAAGGGAAAACCCCGGTGGGCCGCCAGTCGCACGCGACTGGCCGAGCGAGGTTGCAGTGCAGCTAGAGCCAGTCGCGGCGTTTGAAGACCATGTAGAGGATCAGGCAGACGGCGGCCATGAGCACGATGGCGAAGGGATAGCCAAACAACCAGTGTGTTTCCGGCATGAAATCGAAGTTCATCCCGTAAATGGTTCCGACCAGGGTGGGAGCGAACAGGATGGCCGCCCAGGCCGAGATCTTCTTGACCTCCTCGCCCTGCCGGATGCTGGCCTCCGTCATCCGGGCCATCTCCGCGTTCTGCGCCTGCGTCACCAGCGTCGAGTTGACGACCAGGATGTTCTGCAGCATCTGGCGGAAGGACGAGATCCGCTCCGTCACGGTGATCGCGTGGTCGGCCACGTCGCGCAGGTACGACTGGAGTTCGTCGTTCACCCCGTACTTGGCCGCCCCGGCGATCAGCCCGTGGAGCAGGCCCACCAGCGGCGCCGTGGCCCGCTGGAACTCGATCACCTCGCCGGACAGCTCGTAGACGCGCCGCGACACCGACGGGTCGCCGCCGAAGACCTGGACCTCGATCTCCTCGATGTCCTTCTGCAGCCCGGCCACGACCGGCGCGTAGCCGTCGACGACGGCGTCGAGGATGGCGTAGAGCACGGCCTGGGGCCCCTGCCGGAGGAGGTCGGGGTCGGATTCCATGCGTCTGCGTACGGCCTGCAGGTCGGGCGCCTCCGCGTGGCGTACGGTGATGACGAAGTTGGGCCCGACGAAGACGTGCACCTCGCCGAACGCGACCTCCTCCACCTCGTCCAGGTAACGCGCGGCCCGCAGCACCACGAACAGCGTGTCGCCGTAGCGGTCGGCCTTGGGACGCTGGGAGCCGACGATGGCGTCCTCCAGCGCCAGCTCGTGCAGTTGGAACTCCTCGCCGAGCTTGACCAGCTCCCATTCCTTCGGCCGGTAGAGGCCGATCCAGGCCATGCTGTCCGGCAGCTGCTTGAGGTGTTCGAACGCGTCGGCCAGCGAGCGGGGGCTGTCGACGCGTTCGCCGTCCCTGTAGATCGCGTTGTCGATGACCGTCGGACGGTCGGAGGGCTCTTCGGTGGCACGCGGGTCCATCGAGTGTTCCGGCGCCTCCTCGCGTGCCGTGCCGCTGCGCCGAAACCCCTTCATCTTGGCCATGCCACCTCCTGAATGCCTCTACGACGGCTGGAACTCCTCCAGCCGCTGCGCCGCCCGATCCCTGATCGTCTTGCGCAAGGTCGGAGTCCACCCGAACACCGGCCCCTGCGGCCGGCCGAGCGCCATCTTCGACCAGCGCTTGAAGTCGAACTCGTCCCTGTGACGCACGATCAGATCGTCCTGGAATCTGAACTGCGCGTCGATCTCGGCGACGACCGCGCGGCCGGTGCGGGAGAACGTGTAGCGGGAGCTGCAGTGGGCGCTCCCGCTGTGATCGTCGGCCGCGACGTCACGGCAACGGGACGTCAGCCCGTCGCGGACGCCGAGCTGCAACCGCCACATTCGCATCACCCTGTCACGCCCCTCGACCTCTGGGAAGATGGGGTCGCAGAAACTGATCTCAGGGTGGTAGCACCGCTCCATGGCCGCGAAGTCCGCACGGCCGAGAGCGTCGTAGAAAGCGCCGATGAGCGCCACGTGCCGATTGTTCACCTTTCTATCAGATCATGGCGGAAGCGTTGTCCCAGCACACTGCCCGCAGCCACGGCTCCCCGAGGTCGAGCCGGGCGAGCGCGTCGAGTTGGTGCGCGTAGGGGTGCGGGATGGTCGGGAAGTCGCTGCCGAGCACCACCTTCCCCGCCAGGCCGAGGTCAAGCAGCGCGGGACGCAGCCGGTCGGGGAACGGCATTCCGCGTTCGGCGAAGTCGGTGAACGTCATCGTGGTGTCCAGCGCCACCCGTTCGTAGCGGGCGGCCAGGTCGAAGAACGGGTCGTACTCGGGCATGCCCAGGTGCGCGATGACCACCCGCAGCCGCGGATGCCGGCGCAGCACCTGGCCGATCGGCTCGGCCCCGACGTACCCGCCGGGCACGGGCACCGAACTGGCGTGCACGACCACCGGCACGCCCGATTCGGCGAGCAGCCCCCAGACCTCCTCCAGTTCCCGCGCCCGCGGGTCGAACCCGCCGACCTGCAGGTGCACCTTGAAGATCTTGACGCCGTCCGCCAGGGCCCGCCGCACGTACTGCACGACCCCAGGCTCGGGGTAGAAGGTCGCAGACGGGAGGCATTCGGGTGTACGACGGGCGAAGTCCAGCGTCCACGTGTTGAGGTCGGCCGCCATGTCCGGCTTGTGGGCATAGGCCAGGGCGGGAAACGTCTGGACGCCCATCGCCCGCAGCCGCTCCAACCGCTGCGCGACGGGCCACTCGTATTCGATTCGCCACCCGTCGCCCATCAGCGGGCCGCCGTGGTTGAAGTGGTGCCAGACCCGGCGTTCCATCCGTTCGGGAAGGAAGTGCACGTGCAGATCGATCAGGCCGGGCAGCCCCAGCCGCCGCCACCAGTCCGGCACCCCCGCGTCAGAATGCTGTTCTGTGAGCACGGGGACGACTCTACGGGGATAGGGTTTCTCCTCGATGGACAAGTTCTGGGCCCACCTGATCAAGGTTCAGCCTGACCCCGACCCCTGGGTTGTGGCGGTCTCGGCTCTGGCCGCGCTCGTGATCGTCGGCTTCCGGATGCCCTGGCAGGTGTCCAGGGGGCTGATCACGATCGCCCACGAGGGCGGGCACGCGCTGATGGCGCTGCTCACCCGGCGCAAGCTCGAAGGCATCCGCCTGCACTCCGACACCTCCGGCGTGACCCTGACCAGGGGCAGGCCGACCGGGCCCGGCATGGTGCTGACCGCGCTGGCCGGTTATGTCGCGCCGTCGCTGCTCGGGCTGGCCGCCGCGGTGCTGACCGAGGCGGGCCGCATCACGGTGCTGATCTGGGGCGTGCTGCTGTTCCTGGTGTGCATGCTGCTGCTGATCCGCAACCTGTACGGCGCGCTGATCCTGCTGGTCACCGGCGGCGCGGTGTACGCCCTGATCATGTACGCGCCCAGCGACGTCCAGCAGATCGTGGCCCTGGTGGCGACCTGGTTTCTGCTGTTCGGCGGGATCAGGCCGGTCATCGAGTTACAGCGCAAGCGGAGCAGGCGGCAGGCCAGAGACTCCGACGCCGACCAGTTGGCCAGGCTGACGTTCCTGCCGGGCGGGTTCTACGTGTTCCTGTTCCTGCTGGTGTCGGTCGCGTCGCTGCTGTTCGGTGCGTACCTCATGAACCCACTCTGATATCGAAATTTCGCACTAAACTCCCTTGGTGACAGGGGGGAGTGCCGTGCTGCCAGTCGAGGACGCACCCGGCTACCGGGTACTCGATCAGGCCGGCCAGGGCGGATTCGCCGTCGTGTACCGCGCCTACCAGGAGCGCCTCGACCGGGTCGTGGCGCTCAAGGTGCTGTCCGTGGACCGGGTCGACCAGCGCACCATGCGCAGGTTCCAGCGCGAACTCCAGCTCACCGGCCGTCTGACCGGCCACCCGAACGTCGTGACCGTCTTCGACACCGGCGTCACCCGCTCCGGCAAGCCGTACATCGCGATGGACTTCTTCGAGAACGGCTCACTGCGCGACCGGATCCGCAAACAAGGCCCGCTGCCGGTGCCCGACGTGCTGCGCGCCGGGGTAAAACTGGCCGGGGCGCTGGCCGCCGTCCACGAAGCCGGAGTCCTGCACGGCGACATCAAACCGCAGAACATCCTCATCTCCCGGTACGGCGAACTCGCGATCGCCGACTTCGGCGTGGCCAGGGTCGTGGACTCCTCGGAGATCTCGGCCACGTCGCAGGCCTTCACCCCGCTGCACGCCGCCCCCGAGGTGCTCACCGGCCAGCCCCACTCCGCCTCGACCGACATCTACTCGCTCGGCTCCACCCTCTACCACCTGCTGGCCGGGCAGCCGGCCTTCCACAACCCGGCGGACCCGTCGATCGCGCCGCTGATGTACCGCGTGCTCAGCGTCGATCCGCCGCCGATCACCCGGCCCGACGTGCCGACGCAGGTGTTCGAGATGATCCGGCGGTCGATGTCCAAACAGCCGCAGGCGCGGTACGGGTCGGCGCGCGAGTTCGCCCGGCACCTTCAGGCGCTGCAGGCCGAGCTCGGGCTGTCGGTGACGGACCTGGTCGGGGCCGATGCGGGGCCTGGGCCCGGCATGGCCACGGTGCCGCGGACCCGCCAGGACCCGCCGGGCGGACCGTTCCCCGCGACGGGCAACCACCTGCCGGGGGCCGCCGGGAACCACCCGCCCACCGGAGAGCATTACCCGCCTTTCGGACAGCCCGCACCGCAGCACAGCGGTGCCCACACGCCGACCCCCACCGTGCCACCGTCCTCCGAGCAGGGCCGTCTCCCGAGGAGTCTGGTGATCGGCGGCGCGGTCGCGGCCGTGGTCGTGGGCGGCGTCGCGGCGGCCGTGTACCTCTCGCTCCAGCAGACGCCACCACCGGGAACCCCGGACACCACGGCGGCCACCGCCGCGACGCAGGACGACACCCAGATCGACAAACAGGACATCGCCGCCCTGGCCCCACGCGCGGTGAAGGTCACCGCCGACCAGGGCGCCCTGGTGGAGCTGCAGTGGACGCTCCCCGCGGCGGCCCGACGCTACCCCGTCGTCCTCCAGCGGTCCCCGATCAAAAAGGGCGAACAGCCCATCACCGCCCTGACCGCGGGCGCCACCTCCACCCGCGTGGCGGGCCTCGACCCGGACAGCGGCTACTGCTTCCTGGTCGGCGTCCCGCTGCAAATCTCCGAGAGTTCGACGGTGGCCTGGTCGAAGCCGACCTGCATCAGAGGCGCGGTAGCCCGCTGACCAGGCGGGTCAGCCCAGGAGCTTGCGCGCCGCCTGCTCGATCTCCGCCTCCGACAGCAGCACGTGATCGGCCGCCCCGCCCAAGGGGATGAAGCTGTCGGCCGAGGTCACCCGGGCGACCCGCCCGCTGAACCCGGCGTCGGCCAGCTCGGCCACGATGCCCTCGGAGACCCCGCCGGTGTGCCGAGTCTCGTCGGCGATCAGCACGTTGCCGGTCAGCTCGGCCGCCCGCAGCAGGTCCTCCACCGGCAGCGGGGCCAGCCAGCGCAGGTCGAGGACGCGGACGCCGTATCCCTCCTGGGTCAACCTGACGGCGGAGCGCAGGCTCATCCGCAGCCCGTTGCCGAACGTCACGATCGTCAGGTCGCGTCCGTCGCCGTAGGAGCGCGCGCGTCCGATGGGCACGTGCGTCTCCGCCCAGCGGGAGGGCGGCACGTACGACGCCAGCCAGCCGCCGTCGCCCTCGTCGAACAGGTCGCGCGTGTGGTAGAGCGCGATCGGCTCCAGGAAGACGCAGACCGACCCGCAGGTGCCGGCGGCGGCCAGGCACGTGCGCAGCATGGCCGCGGCGTCGTCGGGACGCGACGGCGAGGCGATGACCAGCCCGGGGATGTCGCGCAGCGCGCTCACCGAGTTGTCGTTGTGGAAATGCCCGCCGAACCCCTTCTGGTAGGCGTAGGACGCCACCCGCACCACCATCGGGTTGCGGTAGGCGCCGCGTGAGAAGAACTGCATCGTGGCGCCCTCGCCGCGGATCTGGTCGAGCGCGTTGTGCAGGTAGGCGAGGTACTGGATCTCGGGCACGGGAAGCTGCCCCGACACGCCGGCCCCCAGCGCCAGCCCGAGCACGGCCTGCTCGTCGAGCAGCGTGTCGAACACCCGCCCCGCCCCGAACCGCTTCTGCAACCCCCTGGTCACACCGTAGACGCCGCCCTTCTTGGCGACGTCCTCGCCGAACACCGTCATCTCCGGGTAGACGGCCAGCGCGTCGGCGAGCGTGCGGTTGATGGACTGGGCGAGCGTCATGGGCTTGTCGTGCTCGGGCAGCGCGCCGGCGAACGCCTTCTCCCTGGCCGCGGCCGTGGCCGCCATCGGGCTGATCTTGGCGATCAGCTCGGGCCTGCGCGGCGCGATCGGCTCCATGATCTCCTTGGCGGAGCCGAGCCGAGGGCTGCGCGTCGTCTCCAGGGCGATCCGCAACACGTGTTCGCGCGCGGACTCGTACATCTTGAGTAGTTCGTCTGGTGTGTCCAGCCCGGCCTCGACGAGCAGCGCCGCCGTGCGCACCAGCGGGTCGCGGTCGAGATCGGACCTGATCTCGCGCTGCGTGCGGTACGCCGACTCGACGTCGGAACCGGCGTGCCCCATGAGCCGCACGGTCGACAGGTGCAGGAACGCCGGCGCCCGGTTGTCACGCACGTGCCGGACCGCCCGGACGGCGGCGTCGTAGGCGTCGGCCAGGTCGCAGCCGTCGGCGGCGAAGTACTCGATGCCAGGACGCCGCGCCGCCGCCTCCACCCAGCCCTTGGGGGTGCGGACGCTGATGCCGATGCCGTTGTCCTCACACACGAACAGGATCGGCAGCGACTGCCCCTGGAACGTGGCGTAGGAGGCGGTGTTGAAGCCGCTCAGCGCGCTGGCGTGGTTGACGGTGGCGTCGCCGAACGAGCACACCGCGATCGCGTCCTCAGGCCAGGCGGAACGGGCCCCGACCGACCGCCCCCGCTCGATGGCGAACGCCACGCCCACGGCCCTGGGCAGGTGGCTGGCGATCGTCGAGGTCTGCGGGATCACGGCCAGTTGCGGGTGGCCGAACACCTTGTGCCTGCCGCCCGCGATCGGCTCGTCGGCCGCCGCCGTCAGCCCCAGGAGCACGTCGCGGATGCCCTGCTCCGGCAGCCGTCCTGCCTGCTCGGAGCGGGTCAGGTAGAAGGCGCCGGAACGGTAGTGGAGCAGCGCGGGGTCGCCGGGGCGCAGGGCGGCGGCGACGGCCGCGTTGCCCTCGTGACCGGCGGAGCCGATCGTGTAGAAGCCCTCGTCCTGCTCACGCAGCCAGCGGGCGGCGATGTCGAGCAGCCGGCTGTCGAGCTGGCGCCGGAACAGTTGCCTGCACTGCTCGCCGGTCAGGGCGGCGCCTTCGCGGACCGGCTGCCCCGGTTCTCGCGGGGGGCCCGCCTTCAGCGTCGCAACCGCCTGGGTGAAGTGAGTCTCAACTGTGTCGCGCGCCACAGCATCGATTATGTCCTGCCGCGGCTCCGGCGTCTGCCGGACCCCCCATGACATGTTGTGGACCGCTCCCATCGACCCGCTTCGATACCCGTTTGCCGGGGTCGCCGACTTTCCCGGATGGTCGCGCGTCTACTGGGAGCGTGAAGCGCTGATCGTTCGTGAGTGGGGAATAAGGCCCGGGAGGCGCCTTCCCGGGCCTTTGTCCTTTTGTGCCGTTAGTTGGGCAGCTTGCCCTCAATACGGAGGAGGACGGTCTCGATCCCGTCGAGTCGCTTCTCGATCTTGTCGACCCGCAGATCCCTGCGACCGCTGTCCTTGTTGATCATCGTGACCTCGGTCCACACGTCGAAGACGTTCGACTGAACCTGGCGGACACTGCTCTCGACCAGCGACAGGCGATTGTCGACCTCGTCGAATCGCTCATCGACCTTGGTGAAGCGTTCGTCCATGGCGTCGAAGCGTTCGTCGACCTTGGTGAAGCGTTCGTCCATGGCGTCGAAGCGTTCGTCGACCTTTGCGAAGCGACCGTCGATCGTGTCGAAGCGTTCGTCGACCTTTGCGAAGCGGCCGTCGATCGTGTCGAAGCGTTCGTCGACCTTTGCGAAGCGGCCATCGACCGCTGCGAAGCCCGCCTTCATCTCGGTCCTGAGCGTGCCGATCTCACGCTCGATCTTGTCCTGGACGTTCTCGCCGACCATGCCGACGCGGTCGTGCAGCGAGTTGATACGAGTGGCGATCTTCTCACCTGGCATGCCACTAAAGGTAGCGTCCTCGAGACCAGCGACCCTGACTTCGAGGTCACGGAACTTCGCTTGGCAATCCAACATTTGGATGCACTCCTTGTTTGGGGGGGAAGTGGGGGCCGCGCGGCGCATCAGGAAGACTACTCTCCGTACAGAGATGATCGCACTCCGATACGAAAGCCAGTCCGATTTGACCCGCCCTAACTCGGCGATCCCCGCCCGGAGGGTTGTCGCGAGTCCGAGCTTCAGCGCCACCGGAACCAGGTGGTCGAGAGTCGCCCGTGTGTTAGCGGTCGTTAACGGCGGCGTCGATCGCCGCCCGTGCCATCGTGTGCAGCAGTGGGCGCATGTCGTGCCCAGGTAGTTCGCCCGCGCTGTGCGGCGTGGAGTTGAGCAGTCCGAAGACGGCGTGGGTGGCCGCTCGCAGTCGCGCGGCGGGGCACCCCGGGTGTAGCTCGGCCAGCGCGGTCACCCACTCCTCGACGTACAGGCGCTGCAGCCGCCTGATCTGCCGCCGCTCCTGCTCGGGTACGTTGCCCAGTTCCCTGTCGTGCACCGTGATCAGCGCCGACTGCTCGATCGCGAAGGTGATCTGCACGTTGAGCAGCGCGTCCAGCGTCTCGCGCGCGCCGGGGGAGGAGGTGGCGACCGCGACGGCGGACTCGCGCAGCCGCGAGCTGACGTCCGTGAGCATCTCGGTCAGCAGCGCGTCCTTGCCGCTGAAGTGCCGGTAGAGGGCGGGGCCGGAGATGCCGACCGCGCCGCCGATGTCCTCCATCGAGACGCCGTGGAAGCCGCGCGCGGCGAAGAGCCTGGCGGCCGCGTCGAGGATTTCCGTGCGCCGGTTGCCGCGATTGCGGGTAGGGGTGGAGGTACTGGTCACGTCTCACATACTAGACGGCTACGTTAATGATGACTAACATTTCGTGCATGGGGGACTCATGAGCGACTGGCCGGTGCTGAGATCGGCCGCGGAGCCGGGCACGGAGGCGTACAAGCGCAACGCCGAGCTCAACGAGCGGCTCGCCGCCGAACTGCTGGACCGCCTCGCGACCGCCGCCCTGGGCGGCCCCGAGCGGTCGCGGCGGCGGCACGTCGAGCGGGGCAAGCTGCTGCCGCGCGAACGTGTGGACGGCCTGCTCGACCCCGGTTCCCGCTTCCTGGAGCTGTCGCCGCTGGCCGCGAACGGCCTCTACGACGACCAGGCGCCCGCCGCGGGGATCATCACGGGCGTCGGCCGGATCTCGGGCCGCGAATGCGTGGTCGTCGCCAACGACGCCACCGTGAAGGGCGGAACGTACTACCCGATCACCGTCAAGAAGCACCTGCGCGCGCAGGAGGTGGCCCTGCACAACCGCCTGCCGTGCGTGTACCTCGTCGACTCCGGCGGGGCGTTCCTCCCCAAACAGGACGAGGTCTTCCCCGACCGCGAGCACTTCGGCCGCATCTTCTACAACCAGGCCACGATGTCCGCGCGCGGCATCCCGCAGATCGCCGCCGTGCTCGGCTCGTGCACGGCCGGCGGCGCGTACGTGCCCGCGATGAGCGACGAGGCCGTCATCGTCCGCGGCCAGGGCACGATCTTCCTGGGCGGACCGCCCTTGGTGAAGGCGGCCACCGGCGAGGAGGTCACGGCCGAGGAACTCGGCGGCGGCGACCTGCACGCGCGGATCAGCGGCGTCACCGACCACCTGGCCGAGGACGACGCCCACGCGCTGGCCATCGTCCGCGACATCGTCTCGACGCTGGCGCCGCGCGCCCCGCGCCCGTGGGAGACGGTCGCGCCGGAGCCGCCCCGGCACGATCCGCGCGATCTGTACGGGATCGTGCCCGCCGACACGCGCCAGCCGTACGACGTGCGCGAGGTGATCGCCAGGATCGTGGACGGCTCGCGCCTGCTGGAGTTCAAGGCCGAGTACGGCTCGACCCTCGTGACCGGATTCGCCCACCTTCATGGCCATCCGGTGGGGATCGTGGCCAACAACGGCATCCTGTTCAGCGAGTCGGCGATGAAGGGGGCGCACTTCATCGAGCTGTGCGACCAGCGGCGCATTCCCCTGGTGTTCCTGCAGAACATCAGCGGCTTCATGGTCGGCAAGGCCTATGAGGCGGGCGGCATCGCCAAGCACGGGGCCAAGATGGTGACGGCCGTCTCGTGCGCGCGGGTGCCCAAGTTCACGGTGGTGATCGGGGGGTCGTTCGGGGCGGGGAACTACGCGATGGCGGGGCGGGCGTACTCGCCCAGGTTCCTGTGGATGTGGCCGAACGCCCGCATCTCGGTCATGGGCGGCGAGCAGGCCGCGAACGTGCTGACCACCGTCGGGACGGCCGACGCCGACGCGATCAGGGCCCAGTACGAGCACCAGGGGAACCCGTACTACTCCACGGCCAGGCTCTGGGACGACGGGGTGATCGATCCGCTCGACACCCGCACGGTCCTGGGACTGGCGCTGTCCGCGGCGGCCAACGCCCCGCTCGAACCTGCCGGCTACGGCGTCTTCCGGATGTGACGCATGCTCTTCGACCGTGTTCTGATCGCCAACAGGGGCGAGATCGCCGTACGGATCATCCGCACGCTGCGGCGGCTGGGCATCACGTCGGTGGCCGTGCACACGCCGTCCGACGCGGGCGCCAGGCACACCCTCGAAGCCGACATAGCCCTTCAGGTGCCGAAATATCTGGATATTGAGGCGATTGTCCGGGCGGCTCAGGAGTCGGACGCGCGGGCCGTCCACCCCGGCTACGGCTTCCTGGCCGAGAACGCCGAGTTCGCGCGCCGCTGCGCCCAGGCCGGGCTGGTGTTCGTCGGCCCGCCGGCCGAGGCCGTCGACGCGATGGGCGACAAGATCCGCGCCAAGGAGACCGTGTCGGCCGCCGGCGTCCCCGTCGTGCCCGGCGGGGCCGAGCCGCGTGACGATCTGACGCGCTGGAACGACTTCCCCGCCCTGATCAAGCCGTCCGCCGGAGGCGGCGGCAAGGGCATGGTCCTGGTACGGTCGGCCGCCGAGCTGCCCGACGCCCTGGAGTCGGCGCGGCGCACGGCGCGGGCCGCGTTCGGCGACGAGACCCTGCTCATCGAGCGCTACGTCGGCAACCCCCGCCACATCGAGATCCAGATCCTGGCCGACGCCCACGGGAACGTCGTGCACCTCGGCGAGCGCGAGTGCAGCCTGCAGCGCAGGCACCAGAAGATCATTGAGGAGGCCCCGTCGCCCTTCGTCACCCCCGAGACGCGGGCCGGCATGGGCGCCGCGGCGGTCGAGGCCGCCAGGGCGGTCGGCTACGTCGGCGCGGGCACGGTGGAGTTCATCGTGGACGGCCTCACCGGTGCCTACCACTTCATGGAGATGAACACCCGGCTGCAGGTCGAGCACCCGGTCACGGAGCTGGTGACCGGCCTGGACCTGGTGGAGCTGCAGGTGCGGGTCGCGGCGGGGGAGAAGCTGCCGTTCGCCCAGGAGGACGTGCGGCTGCACGGCCACGCCGTCGAGGCCCGCGTTTACGCCGAGGACCCCGCGCGCGGCTTCCTGCCCACGGGCGGCCGGGTCCTGGCGCTGCGCGAGCCCGCGATGGAGGGTGTGCGCGTGGACTCGGGGCTGGTCGAGGGCGGGGTCGTGGGCAGCGAGTACGACCCGATGCTGGCCAAGGTCGTCGCCTGGGCGCCGGGTCGGGCCGAGGCCCTGAGGAGGCTCGACCGTTCCCTGGCCGCCACGGCGGTCCTGGGGGTGGTCACCAACATCCCGTTCCTGCGGGCCCTGGCCGTCCACCCCGCCGTGCTGGCAGGAGAGCTGGACACCGGCCTGGTCGAGCGGGTGCTGCCCGACCTGCTTCCCGGCGTGGCCGTCCCCGGCGAGGTGCTGGCCGCGGCGGCGCTGGCCTTCCACGCCGTCCCCCGGGGCGACGACCCGTGGGAGGTCACGGACGGCTGGCGGGTCGGGGAGCACGCGTGGACGACGTGGCGGCTGGAGTCGAGGGACGGCGTGCACGCCGTCCAGGTACGTGGCCTGCCCGAAGAATCCGCAGAGGTCCGGATAAATGGTGAGACGCTCCCCGCCCGCGTCCGGGACGGCGCCGTCACACTCGGCTCCCGCACCGACCACTACCTCCGGGTACGCGACCGCGACACGCTCTGGCTCGGCAGGGACGGCGCGTCCTGGTCGTTCACCCGCCACCTCATCGGCGACCCCGGCGACAGGCCGGGGGCCGCGGCGGCCGGGGACGGCGTGGTCAGGAGCCCCATGCCCGGCACGGTCCTGATCGTCAAGGCCCAGGTCGGCGACCGGGTCGACGCAGGACAGGCGCTGGTCATCGTCGAGGCCATGAAGATGGAGCACACGGTCACCGCCCCATGCGACGGCACCGTCTCGGAACTGCCCGCGCAGGCAGGCCGGCCGGTCGACATGGACGCCGTCCTGGCCGTGGTCACCAGCACAAAGGAGGGGTGATGCCGTACCCCATGCA
Organism: Nonomuraea purpurea; assembly: GCF_042650645.1. Classification (NCBI taxonomy): domain Bacteria; kingdom Bacillati; phylum Actinomycetota; class Actinomycetes; order Streptosporangiales; family Streptosporangiaceae; genus Nonomuraea; species Nonomuraea purpurea. The sequence continues at coordinate 108,075 of NZ_JBHSBI010000035.1, read as the reverse complement.
GGGGCTGCCCCGGCAGGTCACGGTCTACGAGGTCGGCCCGCGTGACGGCCTGCAGAACGAGCCGAACGTCGTCCCCGTGGAGGTCAAGGCCGAGTTCATCGACCGGCTCGCCGACGCGGGGCACAAGATGATCGAGGCGACCAGCTTCGTGCACCCGAGGTGGGTGCCGCAGCTCGCCGACGCCGACGAACTGCTGACCAGGCTGAACCGCAGGACGGGCGTGCGCTACCCCGTACTGGTCCCGAACCTGCGCGGCCTGGACCGGGCGCTCGGCCTGGGCGTGGACGAGATCGCGATCTTCGCCAGCGCCACCGAGACGTTCGCCGCCAAGAACCTCAACAGGAGCCTGGAGAGCCAGTTCGACATGTTCGAGCCGGTCGTGGCCAAGGCGCTGGAGCACGGCCTCAGGGTGCGGGCGTACGTGTCGATGTGCTTCGGCGACCCCTGGGAGGGCCCGACGCCGATCGCGCAGGTCGTCTCGGTGGGCGAGCGGCTGCTCGGGCTCGGCTGCTACGAGCTGTCGCTGGGCGACACGATCGGCGTGGGCACGCCGGGGCACGTCACGGAGCTGATCGGCGCGTTCCGCCGGCCCGACAGGCTCGCGGTGCACTTCCACGACACCTACGGCCAGGCGCTCGGCAACACCCTGGCCGCGCTGAAAGCGGGCGTGACCACCGTCGACGCCTCCACCGGCGGCATCGGCGGCTGCCCCTACGCCGAGTCAGCCACCGGCAACCTCGCCACCGAGGACCTGGTCTGGATGCTGCGCGGACTCGGCATCGAGACCGGCCTCGACCTGGGCAAGCTCGTGGCCACCAGCACCTGGCTGGCGGAGTTGCTCGGCCGTCCTAGCCCCTCCCGCGTCGTACAGGCGCTGTCGAAAGGCTGACATGCTCACGGACGAATACGAAGAGCTGCGCAAGACGGTCGAGGCGTTCGCCCGTGAGGTGGTGGCGCCGGTGATCGGCGACTACTACGAGCGCGAGGCGTTCCCCTACGACATCGTGCGGCAGATGGGCGCGATGGGCCTGTTCGGCCTGCCGTTCCCGGAGGAGTACGGCGGCATGGGCGGCGACTACTTCGCCCTGTGCCTGGCGCTGGAGGAGCTGGCCCGGGTCGACTCCAGCGTGTCGATCACCCTGGAGGCGGCGGTGTCGCTGGGCGCGATGCCGATCTTCCGGTTCGGCACCGCCGCGCAGCGCGAACGCTGGCTGCCCAGGCTCACCTCCGGCGCGGAGCTGGGCGCGTTCGGGCTCACCGAGCCGGGCGGCGGGACGGACGTGCCCGGCGGGATGCGCACCACGGCCGTGCTCGACCAAGGCGAATGGGTGATCAACGGGACGAAGGCGTTCATCACCAACTCCGGCACCGACATCACCGCGGTCGTCGGCGTGGCCGCGCTCACCGGCGAGCGCGAGATCTCCACGATCCTGGTGCCGAGCGGCACGCCCGGGTTCGCGGTGTCGAAGAAGTACTCCAAGGTCGGCTGGAACGCCTCCGACACCCGCGAGTTGTCGTTCACCGACTGCCGCGTCCCCGAGGGGAACCTCCTGGGCGAGCGCGGCCGGGGCTACGCCCAGTTCCTGCAGACCCTCGACGAGGGCCGCATCGCGATCGCCGCCGTCAGCGTGGGGCTGGCGCAGGGGTGCGTGGACGAGTGCGTGAAGTACGTCAGGGACAGGAAGGCGTTCGGCCACCCGATCGGCCACTACCAGGCCATCCAGTTCAAGATCGCCGACATGGAGACCCGCGCGCACACCGCCCGCCTGGCCTACTACCACGCGGCCGAGCGGATGCTGGCGGGGCTGCCGTTCAAGAAGGAGGCCGCGATCGCCAAGCTGGTCTCCTCGAACGCGGCCATGGACAACGCGCGCGACGCCACGCAGGTGTTCGGCGGGTACGGGTTCATGAACGAGTTCCCCGTGGGGCGCTTCTACCGCGACGCGAAGATCCTGGAGATCGGGGAGGGGACGAGCGAGGTGCAGCGCATGCTCATCGCCCGCCAGCTCGGCCTGGCCGATCTGTGACGGGCCGATCTCGGATGACGCTCTCCGAATGTTTGCGCTCACGACGCGCGACGATCTAGTGTCGTGTTCCATGACGGCTGACGATCTTCTGATCAGGAGGGCGGAGAAGTCCGACGCGGACGAGGTGTTCGCGCTGGCGCGCGAGTTCGGCCTGACCTTCAGGCCCGAGCGCGACGCCTTCGACGCCGCGCTGCCGGAACTGCTCGCCAACCAGGACGCCCTGCTGATCGTCGCCGTCGTGGGCGGGCGGGTGCAGGGCTACCTGCTGGGGTTCACGCACCTGACGTTGTTCGCCAACGGGCCGGTCGCCTGGGTGGAGGAGGCCATGGTCGGCTCGGGGGCGCGGCGGAAGGGGATCGGGCGGGCGCTGCTGGAGGAGTTCGAGCGGTGGGCCCGCTCGCGCGATGCCCGATACGTGGGGATGGCCACGCGGCGGGCGCCCGAGTTCTACCACGCCCTCGAATACGAGGCGTCGGCCACGTTCTTCCGCAAGGTCCTGCGTTAGGCCGTCGCATGGGGCGGGCGTTTCTGTCGGCCCCGGATGGCATCCTTGGGGCGTGAGCATCCATGCCGTGAGCCCGCTGTTCGTCGGGCGTGCCCGCGAGCTGTCCCTTCTTGGTGACGCGCTGGTCAGGGCGCGTGCCGGAGCGTCGTCGACCGTGCTGGCCGGCGGTGAGGCCGGAGTCGGCAAGACCCGGCTGATCAGCGAGTTCACCGCCCGGGCCGACGACGCCCGCGTGCTCGTCGGCGGGTGCCTGGAGCTGGGCACGGAGGGCCTGCCGTTCGCCCCGTTCACGGCCGTGCTGCGCGGGCTCGTGCGCGAGCTGGGCCGCGACGGGGTCGCGGCGCTCGTCCCCGGAGGCACGACGCGGGGGCTGGCGCGGCTGCTGCCGGAGTTCGGAGAGCCGGACAAGGACGGGCCAGAGGCCAGGGCGCGGCTGTTCGAGCAGGTGCTGGGGCTGCTGGAGCGGCTGGCGGAAGAGCGTCCCGTGCTGCTGATCGTCGAGGACGCCCACTGGGCCGACCGGTCCACCCGCGACCTGCTGTCGTTCCTGGTCCGCTATCAGCGTACGGCGGCACGCCTGCTGCTCGTCGTCACCTACCGCACCGACGAGCTCCACCGCACCCACCCGCTGCGGCCGATGCTGGCCGAGCTGGGCCGCATCGAGTGGGTGAGCAGGATCGAGCTGCGCAGGCTCACCCGCAGGGAGGCTGTCGCCCAGGCGGCCGGCATCCTGGAGCGCGAGCCGTCCCCCGCCGACATGGACCTGATCTACGCCCGCAGCGAGGGGAACCCGCTGTTCGTGGAGGCGCTGCTGAGCGAGGCCGGCGCCGACGCGGACCTGCCGGAGTCGCTGCGCGACCTGCTGCTGGCCAGCGTCGAGCGGCTGCCCGACGAGACACAGGAGCTGCTGCGCGTGGCCAGCGCCGGAGGCCAGCGCATCGAGCACGACCTGCTCAGCGCCGTCGCCGGGCTCGACGAGAACGCGCTGTCCCGCGCGCTGCGCCCGGCCGTGGCGGGCAACGTGCTCACCGTCGACGGCGAGGGCTACTGCTTCCGCCACGCGCTCATCCGCGAGGCGCTCCACGACGACCTGCTGCCCGGCGAGCACACCCGCCTGCACACCCGCTACGCCGAGGCCCTGGAGGACGACCTGGCGATCCTGCCCGCCCCGCGCGGCGCGATCGAGCTGGCCCACCACTGGCACAGCGCCCACGACTCCACCTGGGCGCTGGTCAGCGCCTGGCGCGCGGCCGCCGCCGCCCGCAAGTCCACGGCCTACAACGAGCAGCTCAGGATGTTGTCCAGGGTGCTGGAGCTGTGGGACCAGGTGCCCGACGCCGTCGAGCGCATCGGCGGCGACCGGCTCGACGTGCTGCGGCAGACGGCCACGGTCGCCCACCTCGTCGGCGAGTACGAACGCGCCATCGCCCTGGCGGGCGCCGCCCTGGCCGAGTTCGACCACGACGCCGAGCCGATCAGGGCGGCCCACCTGCTGCGCCAGCGCGGCCTGACCCGCTACGACCTGGGCCGCGCCGGCTACATCGACGACCTGCGCAGGGCCGCCGAGCTGGTGCCCGCCGATCCCGGCAGGCTGCGCGGCCAGGTCCTGGAGAGCCTGTCCCGCATGCTCCACCGGCCCGGCGACCTGCCGGAGAAGCTCGCCACCGCCGAGCTCGCGATGGAGATCGGCCACCAGATAGGCGATGCGGCGATCGAGGCCCACGCGCTGATCAACCTCACCTGGGCCGGGTTCGGCCATTCGGAGGTCGAGGCCCAGTCGGAGTCGTTCGCGCGGGCGCGGCGCATCGCGCAGCGCGACGGGGCCTACAACGCGCTGATGCGCTGCGCCATCTCCGAGTCCGACGCGCTGGAGGGGGCGGGCCGGCACGAGCGGGCCGCCCAGGTGGCCCGCGAGGGCGTCGAGGAGGCCGCCCAGTACGGGCTGGCGCGCACGTCCGGCACGTTCCTGTCGATCAACCTGGCCGAGCCGCTGGTGTCGCTCGGGCTCTGGGACGAGGCGCTGGAGGTCGTCGAGCACGCCCTCGACCTCGCGCCGCCCAGCCCCTACCGGGCGAGCCTGCAGGGGTACGCGATCGACATCGCCCTGGCTCGCGGGGAGTTCGACCGGGCGGAGGCGCTGCTGGGGTCGTCGCGGAGCGTGTTGTCGCGTGGAGTGTTCCGCGATCAGAACGTTCTGCCGCATCTGTGCAGGGAGGTGCTGTTGCCGCGTGGGCGGGGACAGCTCGACGAGGCGGTGGAGGTGGCGGCTCGGGCGCTGAAGGAGCGAGATCTCCTCGCCACTCCGCGTTACTCGTGGCCGGTCGTGGTGGCCTTCGCGTCCCTGCTCACGTCGGTGGCCTCACAGGCCGGGGCGTCGCTGCTGCCCCGGCTTCGGGCGCTCGGGCAGGAGCTCGGGGCCGTCGGCGACCTTCAGCGCGCGCACCGGCTCACGTTCATCGCTTTCATGGGGCCGGAGTCCTCCGCGGACGCTCGGCCGTTCGAGGCGTGGGAGGCGGCTTCGGGGGCGTGGGCGGCGTTGCGGCAGCCGTACGCGCAGGCCCAGTGCCTGGTGGGCGCGGCGAAGGCGGCGCTCGCGGCCGGCGACCGGCGGGAGGCGGCGGCGCGGCTGGCGCGGGCGAGAGAGCTCGCCGGCCGGTTGGGCGCCAGGCCGTTGCTGGAGCAGATCGACCTGTTCGGCAGGCGCGCCAGGATCGGCGGGGCCGACGAGGCCGCGGACGGGCAGCCGCTGGGGTTGACGGCTCGTGAGCTCGAGGTGCTGCGGGAGGTGACGAACGGGCGGAGCAACCGGGAGATCGCCGAGGCGCTGTTCATCTCGGCCAAGACGGTCAGCGTGCACGTCTCGAACATCCTGGCCAAGCTGGGCGTCGCCACCCGGGGCGAGGCCGCCGCCACCGCCCACCGCCTCGGCCTTTTCGACGGCGGGTGAGCGGCGTCAGCCGGTCAGCTGGGCCTCCAGGCGGTAGCCGTCCACCGTGACGTAGACCTGGTCGCCGGGGCGCGCGTTCAGCCGCATGAGCACCGGCTGGAGAGAGTCGAAGACCGGCTGGTGGCCCTGCCAGACCAGGACGATGGCGTTGTCGCCGGGTCCCGTGACCGACAGCAGGGTGCCGGGACGCATGCCGAGCTGGGCCGCGTAGCCCTCGGGCACCGGCACCGGGCCGCCCCTGAGATGTTCGGGCGTGACCTCGATGCGCTGCCAGCGGCGCGGCTCGGAAGACGGGCCGGGCAGCGGCGGGGGCGGCGCGCTGGGGGCACCGGCCAGCATGCCGGAACGGCCGCCTGACAGCGCCGACAACGTGGCCAGCGCGGCCGACGGATCGATCGAACCCGCCGTCGCGGACGGGATGGGCTGACCACCCCTGTGGTGGTGGCCGTTGGCTCCGGGTGTACGGCGGGGGAGCGGCAGGGCCGGAGCCGAGGAGGCCATCTCGGACGCCTGGTCGTGGCTCGCCTCGGAGGGCAGCGAATCGAGCCAGGCCTTGGCCGAATGGCCGCGGATGCCCAGCTCGCTCATCAGCGCCACGAGGTCGCCGTCGCCGGGGTTGGCGGCCAGGAGCTGCCTCGTCCGGGCCTGCAGGCCGTGGATGTCGCCCACGACCAGCCAGCCGTCCTGGAAGCGGCGGTCGGGCATGAGTGTGACCAGGACGCGCCACAGCGGGGTGCGCAGGGAGGGGACGGTCACCGGGTGGGCCGGGTCCGCGCCGATGAGCTGGTCTTCGGTCGCGGCGGCGCCGAGCCACTCGGTCAGGCGGAACATGTGGCCCGTGACCGGCGCGGACTCCGAGGAGCGCAGCCAGTGCAGGACGCGTTCCTCGGCGGTGCGCTGGGCCTGGGAGAGCGCGTCCCGGTCGACCAGCATCTTGTGGGCGAGCGAACGCAGGCTGACCGGGTCCTCCGCGAAGAGGCGGTGGACGGCCACGGCCAGCTCCAGCTTGTCCAGGCTGCGGAACAGGTTGTCCACGACCCGGACCATCGCGTGGTCGGTGGAGGAGAGCGCGGGGTTGGGCGGAGCGGCCGGGGCGGCGGGGACGGGGGCCGCGTAGACGGGGGCAGGGGTGCTGCCCGCGCCCGCGTTGCCGCCCTTCGCGCCGTCCGCACCGGGAACCGCCGGCATCGACCCGGTTTGGGGCCCGCCCGAGCCAGGGACGGCGGGCATCGAGCCGGTCTGCGGTCCACCTGAGCCGGGAACGCCTTTCTGCGGGCCGCCCGGAATGGCGGGCATCGACCCGGTCTGGGGTCCGCCCGAGCCGGGAGCGGGGCTCTGCGGTCCGCCAGGACCGGGGGCGGCGTTGTGCGGGCTGCCCGGAATGGCGGGCATTGAGCCGGTCTGCGGTCCGCCCGAGCCGGGGGCGGCTTTCTGCGGGCCGCCTGGGATCGGGGGCATCGAGCCCGTCTGCGGGCCGCCCGGGATCGGGGGCATTGAGCCGGTCTGAGGTCCGCCTGAGCCCGGGCTGCCGGACACCGGGCCGCCGGGGCGTTGCGGGAGGCGTTCGGGCTGGCCGGGGGCCGGGCGCTGCTGCGGGGGGCCCTCGCCCGCCGGGTTCTGGCGCGGCCCGCCACCCTGCGGCAGCGCCTGGAACATGCCGGTTTGGGCGGGGAACGAGCCTGTCTGACGTTCAGGCTGCTGTGCCGGAAACGAACCGGTCTGGCGTTCCGGCTGCTGCGCCGGGAAGGAGCCGGTCTGACGCGCAGGGGCGCCTTCGGTGGGCTGCGCAGGGAACGAGCCGGTCTGGCGTTCCGGCTGCTGCGCAGGGAACGAGCCCGTGCCTTCGGGCGGTTGTGCGGCGAACGAGCCGGTCCCAGAGCCGCCGCCCTGTCCCTGGCCCGCGAACGGCCCCGTGGGCTGCCGCTGCGGGGAGCCGTCGGCCGGGGCGGGTCCCTCCTCGAACAGCCCTCGCTGCTGCTGCACCGGCCGGGTGATCTCCGGGTGACCGGTCTGGACGGGGGCCTCGCGCTGGGCCGGGATGCGGCCGAGGATCTCGCGGAACACCGAGCCGATCACGACCTCCGGCGTGGCCGACGGGGTGCCCAGGTCGCTGGGGGACAGGCGGCGCAGCCGTTGCCAGCCGCCGAGCCCGGTGATCGCCGTACGGGTGGCGTCGGGCCAGCCGGGCAGCGTGGGATCGATGTGATGAACCGTCAGCGCGGGGAGCAGATCAGCCAGGGGCAGATGGTCCCAGCGGGAGGAGGCCAGCCTGGCCAGACGCTCGCAGATCCAGTCGAGCCCCGCCGTGCCGAGTGCCTTCGACAATGCCAGCGAGGACCACCACCCCGCAGGCAGGCGCGGATCGCCCAGCGCCTCGGCCACCTGCTGCGGGCGGCTCCAACGCAGCGCAGGGACTAGGTCGCTCAGGCAGATCGATGACTCGACTTCCATCGGCGGACCTTATCCTCCCCAGTGAGCCGCGTGGTGCTGCCCGTAACGTCTGTGGCTAATGGTGCAGCCTACGCGGCAAGCTATCAATCAGTGTGAATAGGGTAAAGACGGTTCAGATCCAAACCGTACCGTGGCCGACCGCCAACCTGGGCCACACATGCCGCACCAGCACGGCAACCTGCCTCCAAAGCGGCCTGTTCGCTGACACCATGCAAAGTTCCGGCGAGGAACCCGGCGGCGAACGCGTCCCCCGCCCCCGTCGAGTCCACGACCTCGGCGGACACGCCCGCCGCCCGCGCGACGACCACGCCGTCCACCGCCGCCAGCGCGCCGGCAGCGCCGAGCTTCACGACCGCTGTGCCGTATCTCTCACTCAGCAGTAAGGCCGCCTGCTCTGCGGTCGTGGCGCCGCTGAGCAGGAGGGCCTCCTCGAGATTCGGGATGATCAGGTCGGCGGACGACGTCTCGTCCAGGAAACGTGCGACGCCGAAGTCGCGCAGCGGACCGGTGGAGGCCGGATCGACGCTGATGGCGACCCCCAGGGCGGACGCGTCGGCCAGGGCGAGCCGGGCCAGCCGCAGCCCCGGCTCCGCGAACAGCACATAACCGGACAGATGGAGCCGGGCGACGCCGTCGAGCAGGGCGGGGTTCCAGTCGGCCTCGGAGATCAGGCTGCCGGCGCCGCGGTTGGTGAGCATCGAACGTTCGCCGCTCTTGTCCACCATCGCGATCACGACGGCGGTGGGGTGGTCGGGGTCGACCGTGATGTGGGGGCGCACCCCCGTCTTGACCAGCTCGGTGGTGTGCCAGTCGCTGCTGTCGTAGCCCAGTCTGGCCAGCAGGCGGGTGTCGGCGCCCAGATGGGCGGCCCAGGCGGCGGTGTTCGCGCCGGAGCCGCCGGGACGGAGCACGATGTCCGCGGCGGTGTCGGTGCCTAATATGACGGGCGAGCCATGTAACGCCACCACATCTGTGACCGCGTCGCCGATGACCAGGAGCCCCCTGTCGGTCACGATCTGGCCCACGCGAGGGCGATCTGCGCGGCCAGGGCGGTGTTGCCGCGCACGGCGGCCAGGTTCGCCTCCAGCGAGGCGCCCCCGGTGCGGTCGACCAGGTAACCGAGCAGGAACGGGGTGATCGCCTGGCCCTTGACGCCCTCCCGCTCGGCGGCGGCCAGCGCCTGGCTCAGCACGCGGTCGTGCAGTTCGGGGTCGAGCTGCCGGTCCTCGGGGACCGGGTTGGCGACGATCAGCGCGGTCTCGGGGCCGCCGAGCGCGTCCTGGCCGCGCATGATGGCCGCCGCGTCCTGCGGGGACTCGATCCGCCAGTCGATCGGCTGGCCGGAGGAGTGCAGGTAGAAGCCGGGGAAGGTGTCGGTACGGTATCCCGCCACCGTCACGCCCCGCGTCTCCAGCCGCTGCAGCGTCGCGGGCACGTCCAGGATCGACTTCACGCCCGCGCAGACGACCGTGATGCGGGTACGGGCGAGCGTGTCGAGGTCGGCGGACTCGTCCTGGTCCTCGGTCCAGCCGCGGTGCACGCCGCCGAGCCCGCCGGTGGCGAAGATCCGGATGCCGGCGCGGGCGGCCAGGAACGACGTGGCCGACACCGTGGTCGCGCCGCTCGCCTTCAACGCCGTCGCCACCGGCAGGTCCCGCTGGCCCAGCTTGCGCAGACCCGACTCGGTCGCGATGCGCTCCAGCTCCACCTCGTTCAGGCCGATGCGAGGCACGCCGTCCAGTACGGCGATCGTCGCCGGGACGACGCCCGCGGCCCTTACGACCCCCTCCAACTCCCGCGCCACTTCCAGGTTGCGCGGCTGCGGCAGACCGTGGGAGATGATCGTGGACTCCAGCGCGACGACCGGGGCGCCGCTTGCCAGGGCCTCGGCCACCTCGTCGGACGTCTGGAGTAGGGAGTCGGCGGTGTTGCGCATGGCGAGGTTCGTCCTCCTTGAGGGCGCGTGGCAGGGCTAAGACGGAACGGCATATTTTACGGAATTTGTTCCGAACTAAGCGGGTTTCGGGACCGCCTGTCGCGCCGTCTGCCGTCGCATCACAAGGGGCAGCGATACCGCCGAATGCGATCGCCCCTGCCTCCCCTGTCAAGTTTACGCACGTCACGGCCCGGAACTCCTCCAAGAGGTTGACCGCCGAGTGGATGTCGGGCCTCAGCCGACGCAGTCCTTCCGGTCGCTCTGAGTGGGGGCGGAGCACCCCTTGGGAAGCCGGGCGGGGGTGTCGGTCCAGGCGGCTCGCTGGTGGACGAGTGCGTGGTAGACGGTTCCCGCGGGCAGGCCCGCGGCCCCTTCGCTGCCCGCCGGGTCCTGCGACCAGGGCTTCACGACGACGTTCTGCAGCGCGAGTAGCCGGCCGCTGGATTCCTCCACGATGAGTTGCTGCTCGCTCTGTCCGTCCCCTACAGCCTGGGTCCATCCGATGCCGATCCCTAGGCGTCCCTCGGCATCGGGGATCCGGCCGAGGGCGCGGGTGCCGGGCAGGTTGGCCACCATCCGGTAGAGGGCCCCGCGGGTGCCTGCTGAGATCGGGGCGCGCTGGAGCAGGTCCAGGGAGATGCCGAGGAGCCAGGAGTCCTTCGTGGGCAGCGAGGTCCCCGCGGGCGGTGTCGGCCAGTCCTTCATTGTCTCGCTGTAGGCGGGCCAGAACGCCAGCAGGCGTTCGCGCAGCGCGTCCGGTTCCTGAGGCAGATCGAGCAGCTCAGCGGCGGGAAGTGTGAGCCCTTGATCTCCGTAGGGCCAGGTGCCGGGCATGAACATGAATCTCGTGCGTCCGAGCGGAGCCGTGTCGTTCTTGCAGTCGGTGTCGTTGCCGCACAGCTTGGGCTTCCCTGCTCGCCGCCACGCCTGCTCCTCTTGTCTGGACGCCGGTACGGTGGGCAGGCCGCGTTCGGTGAGCACGGTGAGCGTCGCCGAGTCGCGCGGATTCCATAGGCCGCTCTGGCTCCGGGTCTTGATCCGGTACCGGTTGTCCGGTGCACCGATGACCTCCTCACCCAGGATCAGGCCCTCGGTGTGCCAGAACCGCCCGGGCGTCTGCCGCTGCGCGGCCGCGTTGCGGGCCGCCGTGTCCAGCGCGTTCCCGGCGGGAACGGTGACCACCTGCCCCGTGGAGACGCTGGGGTTGAGCAGGCGGGGGAAGGCCAGCGCCCCGATCACGGACGCTGTGGCCAGCGACGCGGCGACTGCCCCGACCCACCGTGCGCGGCCCCGTCGCACCGGCGTGGGCAGCTCTTCCATCCGCGCACGGGGTGACCCCGGCAGGTCGAGGTCGGCGGGCCGGGCCGCCGCCAGCAGATCGAGCGCGTTCTTCCGCTTCACTTCTCCTCCTGCTGGATGAATGCGGGCCGGGGGTCGGCCGCCGTCACGTTGTTCATGGCGGCCTCCAGCCGCCGACGGGCCCGATGCAACCGGACGAAGAACGCCGACCGGGAACTTCCCACTACCGCGGCCGCCTGCGCCGAGGTCAGCCCCTGCCAGGCGACCAAGGTCAGCACCTCTTTGTCCGCGTCGCTCAACGTGGACAGGGCTTTCATCGCGCTGGCCCGCTCAGCCACCTGGTCGGCCACGTCCCCCTCCAGTTCCTCGGTCCAGACGCGCAGCGCCTCGTCCAGCGCCGCCTGCCGGAGCTCGTCGCGATAGAGTTCGCGGATCACGTTGTGCGCCACACCAAGTAGCCAGGGCAAGGGCGCCTTGACCGGGATGACGTCCCGCCGTCGCCACACGACGACGAACGTCTCGCTGACCACCTCCTCGGCCAACCGGCGACCACATCTGCTCACCGCGTACGCGTACACCCGGGGGCGGTACGCATCGAATAAAGCGGCGAACGCATCATCATTCAGCACACAGGCTCCTTCTTTGGCCCTTACATCAGGTAATGGTCAAAGGCGGATCAGTCTTACAGCCGATGCGAAGACCGTTCCCTCGCGAACATGCGCGGGCCGTGAGCCGTCCCCACGCCGCAAGGGATTCAGCCCACGGTGGCGCTCGGTGGGTATCCGTGGGCGTGCCGCCTTACCGTCCTGAGAGGCGCTGAGCCTGCCGCGACGCCCCTCGTGGCCCGAGAGCCTGCCTCAGGTATGCGCGAAACCCTGGACGCGGCTCTCAGGAGCCTTCGGATCGCGGGCTCGGACTCGAAAGGGGCGTATTGAGGGGGATGCGGTGGGGGCCGTAGGGTGCGGGAATGGGTGCGTATGACGTGATCGTGGCAGGCGGCGGGCACAACGGGCTGGTCGCGGCGGCCTACCTGGCGCGGGCCGGACGGCGGGTGCTGGTTCTGGAGCGGTACGACCACCTGGGCGGCCTGGCGATCTCCGCTCGCCCCTTCCCGGGCGTCGACGTGCGCCTGTCGCGTTATTCGTACCTTGTCAGCCTCTTCCCCACCAAGATCATGCGAGACCTCGGGTTGAACCTGGAGCTGCGCCGCCGCCGTTATGCCTCCTACACCCCCAAGGGCGTCACGGGCCTGCTCGTCGACAACGAGGACGACGGGCGGACAGCGGCCTCGTTCAGGGACGTCACGGGCGGCGACCACGACCACAAGGCCTGGCGGGACTTCTACGACATGACCGCCCGCGTCGCCAGGACCCTGGCCCCCACCCTGCTCGAACCCCTGCGCACCTCAGCCGAGATCGAGCGGCTGGTCGGACCGGAGGCGTGGCGGGACATGTTCGAGCGGCCGATCGGCGTGGCCGTGGACGAGCGCTTCCGCGACGACACCGTCCGGGGCGTGGTGCTCACCGACGCGCTCATCGGCACCTTCGCCGACCCCGCCACCGACCTGCTGGCCAACCGGTGCTTCCTCTACCACGTCATCGGCGACGGCACCGGCGAGTGGAACGTCCCGGTCGGCGGCATGGGCGCCGTCTCGGGGGCGCTGGAGGCGGCGGCCAGGCGCGCGGGCGCCGAGATCAGGACGGGCGCGGAGATCGTCGGGATCTCGCCGTCGGGAGAGGTCACGTTCACGGGGGAGGACGGCGAGCACACCGTGAACGGCCGGCACGTGCTGGTCAACCTGCCGCCGGCCGTGCGGGACAGGGTGCTCGGCAGGGTCCAGGACGTGCCCGAGGGCGCGCAGCTCAAGGTCAACATGGTGCTCACCCGGCTGCCCAGGCTGAAGGACCCGTCGGTGGACCCGAGGGCGGCCTTCAGCGGCACGTTCCACATCAACGAGGGACGCGATCAGCTCGCCAGGGCGTACGCGCAGGCGGCGAGGGGCGAGATCCCGCAAGCGCCCCCGGCCGAGGTGTACTGCCATTCCCTGACCGACCCGTCCATTCTCGGACCGGAGTTGAGGGGCAGGGCCGAGACGATGACCCTGTTCGGCCTGCACATGCCCGCCCGACTTTTCCGGAAAAATCCGGAAAAGTCGCGAGAAAACGCCCTGCGCTCCACCTTCGCCTCCATCAACTCCGTCCTCGCGGAGCCCATCGAGGAATGCCTGCTCAAAACCCCCGACGGCGCCCTTTGCGTCGAGGCCAAAACCCCCGTCGACCTCGAACGCGACGCGGGACTCCCCGGCGGCCACATTTTCCACGCCGACCTGACCTGGCCGTACGGGGAAGACGGGGAAGAGGGCCGCTGGGGCGCGGAAACGGCGGACGAACGCATCCTGATGTGCGGCGCGAGCGCCCGCAGGGGCGGCGGCGTGAGCGGAATCGCGGGACACAACGCCGCGATGGCCGTACTGAAAGCGTAGAAAGCGCGCCGAAGCCGAAAGGGCCTGCGCGTCGAGGCGCCCGACGAGGAGTTGTCGCTGAAGTCCGACGGCGCCATCTTCGGGCTCGACACCCTGCCCGTCGTCTGGTGATCTACAGAGGCGTTCATCGCCTTTTCATGATGAACCTCTAGCGTTTGCCATATGAGTGAGCCCGCACGGTTGCTGGTGGTGGACGACGAGCCCGCGTTGCTCGAGGCTCTGCAGTCGAGCCTCGAGTTCGAGGGGTACGAGGTCGTCACCGCCGGCGACGGGCAGGCGGCGCTGGAGGCGCTGGCCGAGGGATCCTACGACGCGGTCCTGCTCGACGTCATGATGCCCAGGCTCGACGGGCTCACCACGTGCCGCCGGCTGCGGGCGTCGGGCAACCACATCCCCGTGCTGATGCTCACGGCCCGCGACGCGGTCGGCGACCGGGTGTCGGGGCTCGACGCGGGCGCCGACGACTACCTGGTCAAGCCGTTCGAGCTGGACGAGCTGCTGGCCAGGGTGCGCGCCCTGCTGCGGCGGGGCGCGCTGAGCTCCGGCGCCCCCGAGGACGACACGCTCTCCTACGGCGACCTGCGCATGGACCTGGCGGCCAGGGAGGTCACCCGCGGCTCGCGCAGGCTCGACCTGACCAGGACCGAATACCTGCTGATGGAGTTGTTCCTGGCGCACCCGCGTCAGGTGCTGACCAGGGACCAGATCCTGAGCGAGGTGTGGGGCTTCGACTTCGAGCCGACCTCCAACTCGCTCGACGTGTACGTGATGTACCTGCGGCGCAAGACCGAGGCAGGGGGCGAGCCGCGCGTGATCCACACGGTGCGCGGGGTGGGATACGTGTTGCGGGCCACGCCATGAGAGGAAGCAGCCTGCGCTCGCGGCTGACCATCCTCGTCACGGCGGCCGTCGCGGTCGCCATCATGCTCTGCGCCGCGCTGTCGTGGCTCGTCCTGCAGGACCGGCTGATCCGGCAGCTCGACCAGACCATCCTCGAACCCGAGAGCGACAAGGACCGCGAGTTCCTCGTCAAGGCCTGCTCCCCGGAGGGCTCGCCGCAGCAGTTCCACGACTCGGCGACCCTGCTCTACCCCGACGGCGGGACGTGCTCGATCGGCCCGCCCGTCGTGGCGACCCAGGAGGACATGGCGGCGGTGGAGCACCCCCTGCCCGAGCCGATCTTCCGCAACGGGGTGAACCGTGTGGGCAAGCCGGTCCGCGTGGTGACCACGAACTTCGCCCCCGGCGTGGCGGTCCTGGAGGCCAGGCCCTTCTACCACGTCAACACCACGCTGCGCGACACGGCGCTCGCGCTCGGCACCATCTCCGCCCTCGGCGTGCTCGGCGCGGCCTGGGCGGGCCTGACCATCTCCCGCACGGCGCTGCGCCCGGTGCAGCAGCTCACCAAGGCGGTCGAGCACATCGCGCAGACCGAGGACCTCGACACCCGCATCCCCGTCGAGGGCAGCGACGAGATCGCCCGCCTGAGCTCCTCCTTCAACGCCATGACCGCCGCCCTGGCCGGCTCCAGGGAGCGCCAGCGCCAACTCGTCGGCGACGCGGGACACGAGCTGCGCACCCCCCTCACCACCCTGCGCACCAACATCGACCTGCTGCTGCGCAGCGAGCAGACCGGACGCAGCCTCGACCCGGGGGCCAAGGAGCGCCTGCTGGTCAACGTCAAAGCCCAGTTCGCCGAGCTGTCCACGCTCGTCGCCGATCTGCTCCAGCTCGCCAGGGGCGACCACGACCACGAGCCCCACGTCGAGCTGGGCTTCCACGAGGTGGTGACGGCCGCCGTCGAGCGCGCCAGGCTGCGCGGCGCCGACGTGGTCACCGAGCTCAGCCCCTGGTACGTCGTCGGCAGCGCCGCCTCACTGGAACGCGCCGTGCTCAACCTCATCGACAACGCCGCCAAGTTCAGCCCGGGAGGCCGCGTCGAGGTCAGGCTGGACGGCGGCCGCCTGACCGTACGCGACCACGGGCCAGGACTGAACGAGGATGAGTTGCCGCACGTCTTCGAGCGGTTCTGGCGCTCCCCGTCGGCGCGCGCCCTGCCCGGGTCGGGCCTGGGCCTGGCGATCGTCGCGCAGGCCGTCGCGGAGGCCGGCGGACAGGTACGCCTGGCGAACGCGCCAGGTGGCGGGGCGGTAGCAACAATGGACCTTCCGGGAAGTCACCTTCGTAACTCAGAATCGGATAAGTCGCGTTAAAGACCCGAATCGTGAGCTTGGCGGTATGGAGACAACAGCAGTGCGGACCCGCCTGGTCGAGGTGGTCGTCCCGGTCTACAACGAGCAGCGGGCGCTGCGCGCGAGCATCACCCGTCTGCAGACCTACCTGTCCGGCACCTTCCCCTACGGCTTCCGCATCACGATCGCCGACAACGCCAGCACCGACGACACCTGGCGGATCGCCACGGAACTGGCCGAAGAGCTGCCGCACGTTCGCGCCGTGCACCTCGACGAGAAGGGCCGGGGACGGGCGCTGCGCCGCGTCTGGTCCATCAGCGAGGCCGACGTCGTCAGCTACATGGACGTGGACCTGTCCACCGACCTCGACGCGTTCCTGCCGCTGGTGGCGCCGCTGCTGTCCGGGCACAGCGACCTGGCCATCGGCACCCGCCTGGCCAGGTCGTCGCGGGTGGAGCGCGGGCCGAAGCGCGAGTTCATCTCCCGCTCGTACAACCTGCTGCTCCGCTCCGTCATGGGCGCCGGGTTCTCCGACGCGCAGTGCGGCTTCAAGGCCGTGCGCACGGAGATCGCGCAGGCGCTGCTGCCCGGCGTCGAGGACGAGCAGTGGTTCTTCGACACCGAGCTGCTGCTGCTCGCCGAGCGGCACGGGCTGCGCATCCACGAGGTGCCCGTGGACTGGGTGGACGATCCGGACAGCCGGGTCGACATCCTGCGGACCGCCCTCGACGACCTGCGCGGCCTGGCCAGAGTGGCGCGCAAGACGTTGTCAGGGGCCGCCCGCATCCCCATGCCCGCCCGCGTGGAACAGGCCGAGCTGCCGAAGGGCATGGCCAGGCAACTGCCCAGGTTCGCGATCGTCGGCGTGTTCAGCACACTGGCCTACCTCGTGCTGTTCTCGATGTTGCGGCAGGCGATCTCGCCGCAGGCCGCCAACGCGATCGCGCTGCTGGTCACCGCCGTGGCCAACACCGCCGCCAACCGCCGCTTCACCTTCGGCGTCAAGGGCCCGGACGGTGCCGTGCGGCACCAGCTCGAGGGCCTGATCGCCTTCCTCGTCGGGCTCACGCTCACCTCGGGCAGCCTCGCCCTGCTGCCCGACGGGGTCTCGCACGGGGCCGAGCTCGTCGCGGTCATCATCGCCAACGCCTGCGCCACATTCGTCCGCTTCATGCTGCTGCGCGTGTGGGTCTTCAACCCCAAGCGCAGGACGTCCCGTCGATCCTCACGGACGCCACCATCGTCACCAAGCAGAACGTGGACCAGCCGGAGGTGAGCAAGCTCCTGTACAAGGCGGGCTGCTGATCCAGGATATCGTTTCGGATTCCAGGACGAACTGGTGCACCGTTATGCCAATCAGAGACGCTGTACGCGGCGAAGCTGTCCGTGGTCGTCGTGGCCGGGGTCCCCGCTGCCGTCCTGGTTACGGCCCCCGGCCATCTCGCCGCGCACGACGGCGCGGTGACCGGCCTCGGGGCGCTCGTCGGCGTCTACCTGCTGCTCTGCCTCATCGGCCACGGCCTGGCGACGATCATCAGGAGTGCCGTCATCCCGATCGCGGCGCGGTGCGGTCAGGCGGGGAGCGCGGCCAGGAGGAAGGCCAGCCGGGCCGCGGCGGACTCGACGTCTTCCGCGGTGCCGAGGCGGTAGCCCCACGAGGTGATGAAGGCGCCCTCGTCGGAGCAGGTCACGGTCTCGGCGAGGGTGGCCGAGAAGCGGTTGCGGACCGACACGTACGCAGGATCGCTCGCCAGCGCGACGCTCTGGATCGACAGGTCGGCGTGGCGACCCGCGTGCCAGGCGAACCGCTCGAGGCAGAGCGCGGTATCGAGCATCATGCGTCACCTCCGCAACGTCTCGCGACAGAATTGCACGATCTTGGGGCGGGAGGCAAGCAATTGCTGAGCTTAATGTGTAGCTTGTTTCCGATACTCGTGAAGAATGTTAATGATGATGTCACGCCCCCCTTCACCGAACTCGGCCACCTTGGCGAAGCCGTCGAACGCCTGGACGTAGAAGGCGATGTCGTCCGGATCGCGCAGGGTCAGGTCCTTCGTCATCGTGGCCACGCCCACCAGGGCCTCGTTGTAGATCCAGAAGCCGTTGACCGGCGCGGACGGGAGTTCGACGCCGAAGGGGATCACGCCGAACTCGACGTTCGGCAGTGTGCTGACGGCCAGCAGCCGGTCGAGCTGGCCGCGCATCACGTCGGCGGGCGCCAGGGTCGTGTGCAGCGCTGCCTCGGGCACCACGAACCTGAACGTCCTGGTGCGGTCGTAGAGGATCTCCTGGCGTTGCATCCGCACCCGCACGGCCGCGTCGATCTGGTCGGCGGCGCTGTAGAGGCGCTTGACCTTGCGGAAGACGTGCCTGGCGTACTCGGCGGTCTGCAGCAGGCCCATGACGATGCCCGGTTCGAAGGCGCGGAACAGTTTCGTGCGCGCTTCGAGGTCGCGCAGGTCCTCCTGGATGGCGGCCAGGCCGCTGCGGTAGCGCTGCTTCCAGCTGTCGTGCCGTTCGACCAGCCCGATGGCCTCGCGGATCAGCTCGTCGGTCGTGTCGGGCGAGGCGCCTACGGCCTGCGCCCACACGACGACGTCATCCTCGGTGGCCGTCTGCCGGGCGTTCTCCAGGCGCGAGACCTTGGAGGGCTGCCAGCGCAGCCGCTCTGCCAGCTCCTTGCCCGACAGGTGGGCCGCCTCGCGCAACTGACGCAGTTGGCCGCCGAGGTCGATGCGCGCCTGTTGAAAGGACGTCACGCCGAAAGAGGCTAACCCCGGTTGTGCTGATCATGCCAGCGTCGGTCGCAATTGTGATCAACTGGTTGCGGATGGTGTTCCCGCGCTGGTCGGGAAAGCGGTTGCCGATTCGTCCGGGAGGACTTGGCGGGCGATCTGGGTGATGAGTTCGCGGGGGACCTCGACCGCTGTTTCGCCGTCGAGGACGTCGCGCAGGTCGGCGAGGGCCTCCGCGTCGGTGACCCGCAACCCCTGCACGACGATGGTGCCGCGGTCGGTTTCGTAAAGGGTGGGACAGGCGCCCGCCTCCGATGTGGAGCCGAGGAACCGCATTCGCATGACGATCCTTCCCCGAAAGTAGCGCGATGCAATTGCGCGCAATTGTAGGACTCGGGGATTGCGGACGTGATCGTTTTCCGGAAATCGGTTAAGGGTCAGTGAAGAATCCCCTCCATGAACTCCCCTGCCCGCTCGAACAGCCCCAACGCCGCCGCGTGCAGTTCGTCTCCGATGTCCCTGGGCGCCTTGCCGGCGAACGCGCGCGCATGGGTGCCCTCCAGCACGACGTCGATGTGGGCAGGGGTCATGGCCGCCTTTCGACAGAACCATATTCTGGCGGCGACCCTATGAGAGCGCCGCCGACGCGGTCAACCCAGCGCCTGCATGAACGGCAGATACTGGCAGGTCAGGTCACCGGGCAGGTCGCCGCCGCGCACCATGCGCGAGACCTGCCACGGCGCGCCGATGCCGTGCCCGCCGGCCCAGGTGATCATGTCCTGTCTGTCCAGGTCGAAGTCCATCCGCACCTCGCCGCCCGCGTCCAGCGCCAGGTCGCCGATCAGCGCCCGCGCGGTGGCCGCGTCCCTGGCCACGACCGGGCCGATCACCGTGTTGTCGTCGTTGCGCCAGCAGTGGCCGAAGCCCCCGTCCGCGACCCTGACCCGCAGCCCGAACCCGAACATCCGCCGCAGCACCGCCGACCTGTCCGTGCCGAACAACTCGGCGTCCAGCGCGAGGATGCCGTCGAGGTCCGCCTCCGTGGCGGGGCGGGTGCGCCCGGACGGCTCGCCCGAGAAGACGCCCGTGTGCTTGGCCGCCGCGCCGACGACCCGGAAGCCGAGCCGTTCGTAGAGCGGGCGGCCGTTGTCGGTGGCATACAGCGACACGGTGCGCTCGCCCGCCTGGTCGAGGACGTGCTCCATGAGCTTGCGGGCGATGCCCTGCCTGCCGAACCTGGAAGCCGTCAGGACCATGCTGATCACGGCCTGGTCCTTGCCGTAGCGGGTCAGGATGTTCGTGGCGGCCAGGCCGTCGCCGTCGGGGGCGTCGATGCCGTACGGCTCGCCGACCTCGAACAGCAGGCGCCACTTGTGGCGCTCGGGCAGCCAGCCTCGGTCTTTCGCGAGAAGGGCGCAGTCGTCGAGGTCGGCGGGGGTGAGGCGGCGGATGAGCATGGGGGAATCTTTCTCGATGGAGGAGGTTGATCTCAAAGTGATTTCTTCTGCAGGGACCGGGACGGAGTGCGTTGCCGCCGTGGACGTCGGCGGTACGACGATGAAGGGCGGGCTCGTCGGCCGTGACGGGACAGTACTGTACGACGAGCGCCGTCCGACGCCGCAGAGCGGGGTGATCAACGCCATTTCGCGATTTGTCGGAGATCTCGCGCGGCCGCGTGACGGGCTGGTGCCCCGGGCTGTGGGGCTGGCCGTTCCCGGGCTGGTCACACCCACGCACGCCGTCTTCTCGGCCGCCTTCGGGTGGCGGGACGTGCCGGTCGCGTCCTTCACGGACGTGGATCTGCCCGTGGCGCTGGGGCACGACGTGCGCTCGGCCGGGGAGGCCGAGCTGGCTTACGGGGTCGGCGGGGACGACGTGCTGTTCCTCCCCATCGGGACGGGGATCGCGGGAGCTGTGGTGCTTTCTGGGGGGTTGAACGGGGGCTTATACGGGGGCGCTGATGGATGGGCGGGGCAGATCGGACATATCCCGGTATGGCCTGAGGGGTTGGCGTGCCGGTGCGGGCAGCGGGGCTGCCTGGCGGCGTACTCCTCCGGAGGGGCCGTCGCGGCCCGGTGCGGCTCGCCGTCGGCGGCCGACGTCGTGCGGCGGGTCGCCGAGGGCGATCCGCCGGCCGTGCAGGTGTGGGACGAGGCCGTGGAAGCCCTCGCTCTTGCCCTGGCCACCTACACCCTGCTGCTGGATCCGGCCACGGTGGTGATCGGCGGCGGGGTCTCGCTGGCAGGAGACACGCTGCTCGTGCCGCTCCGCGAACGGCTCGGCGCCCGCCTGGCCTTCCGCCGTCCCCCGGACGTGGTCGCCTCCGGGCTGGGGATCAGGGCCGGGCTGCTGGGGGCGGGGCTGCTGGGGTGGCGGGCGGTGCCAGCGGGCTAGGCACGTCCACCGGCTGGGCGCGCAACTCCTCACCCAGCGCCTTGGCCTGCGGGTCCATCCGAGGGCTCGCCGCCACACCCCTGCCGAGAAGGCCGTGGATGACGAAGTTGATCGCTTTGAGATTGGGGAGCTCGTGGCGTTCTACGCGGTGGGGAGCCAGGGCGGGGAGGAGGGTTTTGAGGGTTTCCGTGGTCAGGTGGGTGACCAGCCAGCGGTAGCGGTCGGGGGTATCGGTCCAGACGCCCAGGTTCGCGTTCCCGCCCTTGTCCCCTGAACGCGCCCCGGCAATCCACCCCAACGGAACACGCACCCTCCCAGCACCCCCGGCTCCTTGACCACCGACCGCCGGCACTTGGTGCCCGTCGCCGGCCGTCTGGGACGCTTGGCTCCGCCGGTCCGCTTCTCGCCGACTCGGAGCGGGGGAGTGCGGTGGGGTGGTGGTGTCGAGGGGGAGTTCTCGGCCGTTCAGGAAGACCTGGGGGCGGACCTCCGTGGCCGGGATCAGTACAGGCCAGTAGACCCCGAACGGTGAGGCGTTGCCCGGTGGGGTGAGGCCGTAGAAGCCCGGGTAGCTGGCCAGCCCCGTCTCCACCACGGCCGAGGAGAAGGCACGCCCGGCGAGGCGCTGGTCGGCGTCCATGACGGTGATGCGCAGCAGCCCCGATTCCGACAGCGACACGTCGACCTCGTCGAACGACTCCCGCGGAATTCTCGCCCAGATCGCCGCCTGCGCCGCCCGCGCCTTGGCCTCGATGTCGAGCCCCGTCAGGACCAGCGTCATCGTGTTGCGGTATCCGCCCAGGTAGTTGACGGCGACCTTGAGCGTGTCCGGCGGCGGCTCCCCCCGGACGCCGGAGACCAGGACACGATCGGGCCCCTCCTGCGACAGGGTGATCGTGTCGAAGCGGGCCACGACGTCGGGGCCGAGGTAGCAGGGGCTGCCGAGTTCGTACACGAGCTGCGCCGTGACCGTCCCCACGGACACCAGCCCGCCGGTGCCGGGGTGCTTGGTGATCACCGCCGACCCGTCGGCGCGGAGCTCGGCGATCGGGAAGCCGCAGTGCGCCAGGTCCGGTACGTCCTGGAAGAACGCGTAGTTGCCGCCCGTGGCCTGGCAGCCGCACTCGATGATGTGGCCCGCGACCACCGACCCCGCCAGCGGGTCGAGGTCGCCGGGACCCCACCCGTACCGCCAGATGCCCGGCCCCGTCACCAGCGCGGCGTCGGTCACGCGGCCGGTCACCACGACGTCGGCGCCCGCCGACAGGGCGGCGGCGATCGGGCGGCCCCCGAGGTAGGCGTTGGCGGTCAGGGGCGTGCCGGCGAAGCGTTCGCCGGTGTCGGCGTTGACCAGGTCGAGGTCGCGGCCGGTGAGGTCGTCGCCCGTCACGTGCGCGATCGCGGGGGACAGGCCCAGTTTGGCGGCCAGTTCGTGGACGGCCTCGGCGCATCCGGCGGGGTCCAGTCCGCCCGCGTTCGACACGATCTTGATGCCTCTGTCCAGGCAGGGCCCGAGGACGTCCTCCAGCTGGCGCAGGAACGTGGGCGCGTACCCGGGACGGCCCTTGAGCCGGTTGCCGGCGAGGATCAGCATGGTCAGCTCGGCCAGCCAGTCGCCCGTCAGCACGTCGATCGGGCCGCCCTCGACCATCTCCTTGGCGGCCGAGAGACGGTCGCCGTAGAAGCCGCTGCAGTTGGCGACCCGCAGCGTCATCGCGCGGCCCACTTCGGCGGGCGCTTCTCCCAGAACGCCGCGATGCCCTCCTGCCCCTCCTGCGAGGTGAACCGTTCGGCCGACAGCTCC
The DNA here is from genome assembly GCF_042650645.1 of Nonomuraea purpurea. Taxonomy (NCBI): domain Bacteria; kingdom Bacillati; phylum Actinomycetota; class Actinomycetes; order Streptosporangiales; family Streptosporangiaceae; genus Nonomuraea; species Nonomuraea purpurea. The sequence continues at coordinate 85,303 of NZ_JBHSBI010000035.1, read as the reverse complement.
GTCATCCGCCTCAGCCCGTCCTCGAACGACAGCTTGGGCACATCCCTGACCAGCCGCTTCGTCAGGGCCACCGCCTCAGGGCCGCCCTTGATCAGCATCTCGGCGTAGTGCGCGACCGTCGCGTCCAACTCCTCCTCCGGTACGGCCCGCGACAGCAGCCCGATCTCGGCCGCCCTGGCGGCGTCGAACACCTCGCCCGTCAGGAAGTATTCGGCCGCCGCCCTGGGGTCGAGCCTCCTGAGCACCGGCACCGAGATCATGGCGGGCACGACGCCGAGACGTACCTCCGTGAACGCGAACGACGCCGTCAGCGGCGCGATCGCGAAGTCGCAGGAGGCCACCAGGCCCAGGCCGCCCGCCCGCGCGGTGCCGTTGAGCCGGCAGACGGCCGGCTTCGCGCTCTCCCAGAGCAGCGTCATGATCTCGGGAAGAGCCCCCGTGATGGGCGCGCCCGCCGCGCGCTGCTCCTTCAGGTCGGCGCCTGAGGAGAACACGTTCCCGGTGGCGGTCAGCACGATCACCCTGGCCTCCGGCTCGGCCAGCGCCCAGGAGAGGTGCTCGCGCAGCTCCTCCAGGAGGCGTACGGACAGCGCGTTGCGGTTCGGCGGCGAGTCCAGCGTGATCGTGGCGACGCCGTCCGCCAACTCCTTGTGTACCAGGCTCGTCATCGGTCCTCCTCCTGGATGATCGCCAGCACGGCACCCGCCTCGACCTGCCGGCCCTTCTCGACGTGTACGCCGGAGACCACGCCGTCGGCAGGCGCGGCGATCCGATGCTCCATCTTCATCGCCTCCAGCACCAGCACCGCCTGGCCCTTGGTGACCCGGTCGCCGGGCTCCACCTCGACCCGCAGCACGTTTCCCGGCATGGGCGCCAGCAGCGAACCCGGTGCGACATGGTCGACCGGCTCGGGCAGGCGCGGGAGCGGGGTCAGCTCGGCGCAGCCGTCCGCATGGTCCACGTAGACCTTGCCGTCCGGCTCGTACTGGGCGATGTCGAAGGCGTGGCGGACGCCGTCGCGTTCGAGCACCACCCGGTGCGGGCGCGCGCTGACCGTGGTGACGCCGTCGGGCAGCGGGTCGTAGACGACCTCGGCCTCCTCGAAGACGGCCCGGCGGGGCGCGGAACGCACGTTGCGCCAGCCGGAGGGCAGGCTCGCCAGGACGGTCGCACGATCACGGTTCCCCGCCGCCACGGCCAACGCCGCCGCCAGCCCGACAAGGCCCCACACCACCGCATCCGAGCGGATCTCACCGTCCAGGGGGGCGTTCGGGCCGGTTGGGGAGAGGAAGTCGGTGTGGGTGGCGCCCGCCTGGAAGTCGGGGCTTGTCAGGATTCTCAGGAGCAGATCGCGGTTGGTCGTGAGGCCGTGGAGCCGTGCCCGCCGCAGCGCCGTGACCAGTTTCCGCACCGCCTCCGCCCGGGACGGGCCGTGCGCGACGACCTTCGCCAGCATCGCGTCGTAGTGCGGCGAGATCACCGACCCGGACTCCACCCCGGAATCCACGCGTACGTCCCCAGCGACCTCGAACCGCCGCAACACCCCAGTTTGCGGGACGTAATCGCTGTCCTCCGCATAAAGCCGTACCTCCACCGCGTGTCCGGCGGGCTCGGGCGGCGATGCGGGCAGCGGCGCCCCTTCGGCCACCTCCAGTTGCAGCCGGACGAGGTCCACGCCGTAGACCAGCTCGGTGACCGGATGTTCGACCTGGAGCCGGGTGTTCATCTCCAGGAACGCCACCCGATCCCCCTTGACCAGGAACTCCACGGTCCCGGCCCCGACGTAGCCGATCGTCCGCGCGGCCCTGACGGCCGCCTCGCAGAGCCGCTCGCGCATCTGCGGTGAGATCCCCGGTGACGGGCACTCCTCGACGACCTTCTGGTGCCGCCGCTGCACGCTGCACTCACGTTCGCCCAGCGCCCACACCTGCCCGTGCCGGTCGGCCAGCACCTGCACCTCGACGTGCCTGGCGGCCTCCAGCAGCGGCTCCACGAACACCTCCCCGTCGCCGAACGCCGAGGCCGCCTCCCGCCGCGCCGACTCGACCTCACGGGCCAGTTCGCCGGGCTCGCGCACGATCCGCATCCCGCGCCCGCCACCCCCCGAGGACGCCTTGACCAGCACAGGAAACTCTCCGGGCGCGGCCACGTCCAGCGACGGCAGCACCGGCACCCCGGCCTCCGCCATCAGCCGCTTGGCCTCGATCTTCGATCCCATGGCCGCGATCGCCGCAGACGGCGGGCCGACCCAGACGAGCCCGGCGTCGAGCACGGCCTGCGCGAAGCCGGCGTTCTCGGACAGGAAGCCGTAGCCGGGGTGAACGGCGTCGGCGCCGGTGGCGCGGCAGGCGTCCAGGATGCGTTCGATGTCCAGGTACGTTTCGGCGGGCCGGACGCCGCGCAGCCGTACCGCGAGGTCGGCCTCGGCCACGTGCGGCGCGTCCGCGTCGGCGTCGGAGAAGACGGCGACCGTGGAGATGCCGAGAGACCCGCAGGTACGGAAGACGCGGCGGGCGATCTCGCCCCGGTTCGCGACGAGTAGACGGTTGATCACGGCCGGAACACCCCGAATCCCGCTGTTTCGGGCACCGGCGCGCTGTTGACGGCCGACAAACACATGCCCAGGACGGTACGCGTGTCGCGCGGATCGATCACCCCGTCGTCGTAGAGGCGGCCCGACAGGAAGAACGGCAGCGACTCGGCCTCGATCTGGGCCTCCACCATCGCGCGCATGGCCGCGTCGGCCTCCTCGTCGTACACCTGCCCCTTGGCCTGCGCCGACGCCCGGCCCACGATGGACAGCACCCCGGCGAGCTGCGCCGGGCCCATCACCGCCGACTTGGCGCTCGGCCAGCTGAACAGCAAGCGCGGCTCGTACGCCCGGCCGCACATGCCGTAGTTGCCCGCGCCGTACGAGGCGCCCATGACGATCGTGAGGTGGGGGACGGTCGAGTTGGACACCGCGTTGATCATCATGGCGCCGTGCTTGATGATGCCGCCCTGCTCGTAGTCCTTGCCGACCATGTAGCCGGTCGTGTTCTGCAGGAAGATCAGCGGCGTGCGCGACTGGTTGGCGAGCTGGATGAACTGCGTGGCCTTCTGCGACTCCTCGCTGAACAGCACGCCGCGCGCGTTCGCCAGCACGCCCACCGGGTAGCCGTGGATCCGGGCCCAGCCCGTCACGAGCGAGGCGCCGTAAGCGGGCTTGAACTCCTCGAACGCGCTGGCGTCCACCACCCGGGCGATCACCTCGCGGGGGTCGAAGGGGATCTTGAGGTCTTCTGGGACGATGCCGAGGAGCTCGTCCACCGGATATTTCGGCTCCTGTACGGGTTCGAGCGGCATCGTGCCCTGCTTGCGCCAGTTCAGCGACCTGATGATCGAGCGCCCGATGCGCAACGCGTCGTGTTCGTCCTCGGCCAGGTAGTCGGCCAGGCCGCTCACCCGGGCGTGCATGTCGGCACCGCCCAAGGACTCGTCGTCCGATTCCTCCCCGGTCGCCATCTTCACCAGCGGTGGGCCGCCCAGGAACACTTTCGCTCGTTCCCGCACCATCACCACGTAGTCGCTCATGCCGGGCACATACGCTCCACCCGCCGTGGAGTTCCCGAACACGAGCGCGACGGTGGGGATGCCCGCCGCCGACAGCCTGGTCAGGTCCCGAAATATCCGGCCGCCCGGGATGAAGATCTCCTTCTGCGTCGGCAGGTCCGCGCCGCCGCTCTCGACGAGATTCACGTACGGCAGCCGGTTCTGGAACGCGATGTCGGCCGCCCGCAGTGACTTCTTCAGCGTCCACGGATTGGATGCGCCGCCCCGGACCGTGGGATCGTTCGCCGTGATCACGCACTCGACGCCCTCGACCACCCCGATCCCGCAGACCACGCTCGCCCCGACGGGGAACTCACTGCCCCAGGCGGCCAGCGGCGACAACTCCAGGAAGGGGGAGTCGGGGTCGACCAGCAACTCGATGCGCTCCCTGGCCAGGAGCTTGCCCCGGCCGCGGTGCCGCTCCACGTACTTCTCACCGCCCCCTGCCACCGCCTTGGCCTGCTCGGCGTCCAGGTCGGCCAGCTTGCCCAGCATCGCCTCACGGCGGCTCCGGTAGTCGGCGCCTCCCGGATCGAGCCTGCTCCTGATCATCGCAACCCCACCTCCTCATCCACCGCCACCACCCTGCCCTCCGCCGCCCCTGTCCTCTCCCGCCTCGCCCCTCCACCGCCGGCCGCCCCGTGTTCCTGCTGCCCAACGTGCTGAGGGAGAGGTCTCGTGGGCGGCGACGGGCCGTTCTGACTCGGGTCGTCGGCGGTCGCGGCCTGCTCCAGCATCCGTACGAGCCGGGAGTTCGCGGCCCAGGCACGCAGGTAGAGCCGGTTCGCCGCCTCGACGCGGGCGTAGGGGTCGCCGAACAGCGCTTCCTTGGAGCGGAAGTAGGTGTGGAAGGTGCCGTGCGAGACCCCGGCCCGCGCCCACACGTCGTCGATCCGCACGGCGTCGTACCCGTGCTCCTCGAACGCCTCGCGCCCGGCTTGCAGCAGGACGGCACGTGTCCGCCTGCCCTTGGACGTCGGGGCCGAAGACCTGACGATCACGTCAAGTACATTAACCCACAGTGGGCTCAACTTCCGCGTTCAGGGCATGAGCGCATTGCGCAGGAGGAGAGGGGGCGGCGCACGCTCGGCGTCGCGATGATCACCAGGAACGGCGGTCCTCGGCGTGAATGTTGAGGCCATGCCAACAACGACGGCGGACCTGGTTCGCCTATCAGCGCCCCGGCCCGGCGCGAATCGGCAGGACGACGATCGCGAGTGCCAGGTTGACGGCCGTGGACGGGCGAAACGTGGGCCCTTGACCGCTCAAGGGCCCACCAGCGGCGTCACTTGCAGTGGGTCCAGCCGGACTTCCAGCTCTGCACGCCCCACGAACCGCCCCAGATCACGCACTTGCCCTTGGCCGGCAACCGGACCGGGCCCGCGTAGGCGGTGAACTTGCCCGGGTTGCTCCCGGTCGAACCGCCCTTGACCTGGAGGCTCGCGTTCATCGACATCTTGCCGGGCCACACCACGCGCGACATCGTGACCACGCAGTTCTTGCCCGCGCCGCTGTTGTACAGCAGGTAGACCGTGGCGCCGCTGCCCAGGGAACGCGAGTTGATGACCTTGTAACCGGAACCGCAGACCGAGGCAGCCGAGTACGGGTTCGGCTTGAGGGTCGGGGTGGGCTTGGCGGTCGGCTTGGCAGTGGGCTTCTTGGTCGGCTTGCCGGGAATGGTCGACGTGGGGCCGGAGGTCGGCTGGCCGGTTCCCGCCAGGTCGTCCGGCTCGATGACGTTGACCTTCTTCTTGGTCGGGGTGGGCTTGGGCTCCGGCTTCTTCGTCGTGGGCTGAGTCTGGGGCCTGGGCACCTCTGTGACCTGCTGCGGGACCTGGGAGACGGGCTCCTTGGTGGGCTTCTTCGCCTCCTTGGTCTCCTGGGGGTCCTCCACGTCCAGGGTGGGGACGGCGGGGGAGGTGCCGCTGGGCAGCGCGGGGGCCGGGCTCTGCACGGCCGTCGCGGGTTCACCCTGGCCGGCGCCCGAGCCGTCGCTTTCGGAGTTCCCCGAGGTGTTGTTGATGGCCACGACCGGGGGCTGCTTGCTGTTCGCCTGTACGACGACCGCGCCGACGACCACGAGCAGGGCGGCCGCGGCGGCTCCGGAAAGGGCCAAGGTGAGGGTACGGCGCTGCTTCGCGGGCGCGCCGTCGTTGCCCGGCTGCGTCGCCCCACCGGGGGCACCCGGCTTGCTGCCCGCGTTGCCGGGCCCGCCGGGCTGGAAGGCGCCATGCGGGTGCTGGCCAGGGGGCATGCCGGGCCCGCCCTGGGGCGGCATGTTCGACGCGGCAGCCTGGAGACCACCGTTGGGTCCGCCGTGCGGAGCCCCGGGCCCCGCTGCCTGAGGGCCACCCGTTCCCAGCCCGGCCGCACCCGGACCGACCATGCCCGGACCAGCCGCGCCGCCCGAACCCGCACCGCCCGAACCCGGGCCGGCCATGCCGCCCGGACCAGCTGAACCCGGACCGGCCAGGCCGGGACCGGCCGCGCCTGGGACCGCATGCGGGCCGCCAGGGGTCTTGGGGCCGCCCGGGGCGCCGGGCTGGGCCTGCGGGCCGTTGCCGGGCTGGTTGGGTCCTGCGGGCGTGTTCGGGCCGCCGACCTGGTTCGCGCCAGGAGCCTGGTTCGGACCGCCTGGGGTGCCGGGCGGCGGGCCGCCTGCTGTCGGGTGGCCGGGGCCGTTCTGGGCCGCCGCCGGACGGCCGTACGGGCCGGTCTGCGGCGGGGCTGCGGCCTGCGGGTTGCCCACGGGTTGCGGGCCGGTCGTGGACAGCGTCCAGGGGCCGGGGTAGGCGCGCTGGTTCGCCGACGAGCCGCTCCCGGCGCCCGCGGAAGCGCCGGCGGGCTTGCCGGAACCGGTGGGCTCGGACTTTCCTGGCTGGGCGGTGAGCTGCTGGCCCGTGACCGGTTCGACGGCCGCCTTGGGAGCCGGTTGCCCGGTCAGCTGGACGATGATCTCGTTCGCGCTGGGCCGCTGCGTCGGGTCCTTCGACAGGCAGGCGGACACCAGGTCGCCCAGCGTGCCCTCCATGCCGCCGATCTCCGGCTCCTCGTTGAGGATCCGGTTCATCACCACGGGGATGGAGTCGGCGCCGAACGCGGGCTTGCCCGTCGCCGCGAACACCATCGTGACGCCCCACGCGAACACGTCGGCCGCCTCCGAGACCGCCGCCCCGCTGAGCTGCTCGGGCGCCAGGTAGGAGGGCGTCCCCATGGCCATCCCCGTGGCCGTGGCGCCGGGGGAGTCGAGGGCGCGGGCGATGCCGAAGTCGATCACCACGGGACCTTCTGGCCCCATGAGGACGTTGGCGGGCTTGAAGTCGCGGTGCAGGATCCCGGCGCGGTGGATGGCCGCGAGGGCGGTGGCCGTACTGATCGCCAGCCGTTCCAGCGCCGCGCCCCGGCGCGGCCCCTCGTTGATGACCATCTCACGCAGCGAAGGCCCCGGGACGTACTCGCTGACGATGTACGGCCGGCTGCCGTCGAGATCCGCGTGCATCACTGGAGCGGTGCAGAACCTGGCGACTCGCTGGGCGACTGCCACTTCGCGCAGGAACCTCGTCCTGGCGTCGGCGTCGGCTACGAGGGCGTTGTGCAGCAGCTTGACCGCTACCTGCTCCCCGGAGTCGCTCTTGCCGAGATAAACAATGCCCTGGCCGCCCTCGCCGAGCCGGGCGACGATGTCATACGCCCCCAGCCGCCGCGGATCGTCCGCCGCCAACGGCTGGAACTGATTCACGTCGGACCCCCATCACAACCCAGTAGATGAGGTAAAACGCTACCAGCGTGAACATTGGGGCGTCTGCCGGACGTACCAGAACTTTCATCTTTTGACCAAGGAAGTCAGCGTTTCGTCGCAGGTCGTGTGCGCTTCCAGACATAAGGTCACGGCTTGGTGAAGAGCGCCTCACCACTCCAATGGATCACAATCCATCAAACCACCCCCAAACGCCAACCCAGGCCACCCACCCCAGCCCATCGCAAATCTCTCCGCCCGCCCGCGCGGGACGGATCACACGGCGTCCAAAACGGGGTGCGGTGGTCAGATGGCCTTGCCGGGGTTGAGGATGCCCAGCGGGTCGAAGACCGCCTTGATGCTCCGCTGCACCTCAGAGGCCACCGGCCCCGCCTCCAGGGCCAGCCAGCGCCGCTTGAGCAGCCCCACCCCGTGCTCCCCGGTCAGCGTTCCCCCGAGCTTCAGCGCGTGCTTGAAGACCTCGTCCGCCGCCGCCCACACCTCGGGGGGCGGTTCGACGGCGCCATGGTCGAAGATGAAGACCGGGTGCACGTTGCCGTCCCCGGCGTGCGCCACGGTGGCGATTCTCACTCCGTGCCGGACGGCCGCCGCCTCGATGGCGGTGATCATGTCGGGCAGCAGGGAGCGGGGCACGCACACGTCCTCGACCAGGCAGGCACCCTGACGTTCCTTGGCCCCGTACGCCAGCCGCCGCAGCCCGATCAGTTCCTCGGTCTCCTCGGGGCTGGAGGAGACGGCCACGAAGGAGGCCCCGTTCTCCGCGCAGATCCGCTCCATCTTCTCGACCATGGCCTGGCCGTCCGAGGCGTCGGACTGGCCGATCAGCATGGCCTGCGTCGTGGATTCGAGGCCGATGTTGCGCCATTCGTCGATGGCCGCCAGCGTGGCCCGGTCGAGCAGTTCCATGAGTGACGGCTGGCAGCCGGCCGCCATGATCGCCGAGACGGCGGCGCCCGCGTCCCGCAGCGAGCCGAACTCTGCCGCGAACGTCGCGGGCGGTGCGGTGGGCGCTGGGCGCAGGCGGACGGTGGCCGAGGTGATGACCCCGAGCGTGCCCTCCGAGCCGACGAACAGGCCGGTCAGGTCGTAGCCGGTGACGCCCTTCATGGTGCGCCGCCCGGTGTCGAGGATCCGGCCGTCGGCCAGCACGACTTCGAGGCCGAGCGCGGAGTCCCTGGTCACGCCGTACTTGACGCAGCGCAGCCCGCCCGCGTTGGTCGCCAGGTTGCCGCCGATCGTGGAGATCTCGTACGAGGAGGGGTCGGGCGCGTACATCAGCCCGTGCTTCCTGGCGGCCTTGTCCAGGTCTGCGGTGATGACGCCGGGTTCGACGACGGCGATCCCGTCGGCGGGGGAGAGTTCCTTGATCGCGGTCATCTTGTGCAGCGACAGGATGATCGACCCATCCGTTCCGATGGAGGCTCCGGCCAGGCCGGTGCCCCCGCCGCGCGGCACCACCGGCACCCGGTGCTCGCCGGCCCACTTCATGGTGGTGACGACGTCGTCACGGGAGGTGGCGAGGACCACGCCGAGCGGTTTGCCGGGCTCCACGAACGTCCGGTCGCGGGCGTAGGAGTCGATCACGTCGGGGTCGGTCACGACACGGGCTTCGGACAGGGAGTTCACCAAGGCATCAATCGGTCTCACAAGCGACACCCTACGGTTTGCGCTGGAAGTTCTTTAAGCGAAAAACTGCGCGGGTGGATGTGAGGTGCCCGGTGTGTTCGGAGGCTGACCAGATTGTCGCGGTCCCAGGAGCCGTGGCCGCCGGGACCACGTACAAGATCGGCCGGGTGCGCTTACCCGGGCAGCGCGAGGTCGCGGATCTGCCCACCGCCGCGACCCTGGGCGCCTCGAAACACGTCATGAGCCGCACCCAGCTCGCCGTCTGGTTGTCCTTCCCCAGCAGGCACTACACGCCCTGGACCAGGAACCACGGCTACATCCTGCTGTGTGTGGCGGCCCTGGTGCACCTGGTCGTGTCGCTGGTGATCGCGATGGGGCAGGACGCGAGGTGGGGCGAGGTGCTGCTGGCGCCGTTCTGCCTGACCGGCCTGTTCTGGGGGTTGGGGCTGCTGAACGTGCTCGGCTCGTACGGCGCCCGCAAGCGCGACAACGTAGAGGCGCCCGCCAGGGCCAAGGCGCTGGCCGTCTGGGAACGCCTCTACTACTGCACCCGCGACAACGTCGCCTTCGAGCCGGGGGTCGGCGTCTCGTTCCACCCGACCGAGACGCGCGAGTACATCTTCGGCTTCAGGGGCAAAGGCCGCTGAAGGCCGCCGCAGGTCAGGCCCGCTCCTCCGCCACCAGCCGGACGCACACGGCCAGGCCCTCGATGGCCTGCTCCAGCTCGTCCAGACCGGGGTAGGTCGGGGCGATCCTGATCACGCGGTCGTCGGGGTCCTTCCCATAGGGGTGGGTGGCGCCCGCGGGCGTCAGCGCGATGCCCGCGGCCTTGGCCCTGGCCACGACCTCGGCGGCGTGCGGCACCTCCAGGCTGACGAAGTAGCCGCCCTGGGGGCTCGTCCAGGTGGCCAGCCCGCCGAGCTGCTCGGTCAGCACCTTGTCGACCAGCTCGAACTTCGGCCCGATCAGCTCGGCGTGCCGGCGCATGTGCGCGGCCACGCCCGCGCCGTCACGCAGGAACTCCACGTGGCGGAGCTGGTTGATCTTGTCGGGGCCGATGGACTGCTTGGAGCTGTTGTGCAGGAACCACTTCACGTTCGCCGGCGAGGAGCCGAAGAACGACACACCGGACCCGGCCAGCGTCACCTTCGAGGTGGAGGCGTAGACGAACACGCGGTCGGCGTTGCCGTGCTCGGCGGCGAGCGCCAGCAGGTCGGCCAGCTCGGCCGGGGTGTCGGTGAGGTGGTGCACCGCGTAGGCGTTATCCCAGAAAATCCGGAAATCGGGGGCGGCCGTCGGCATCGCCGCCAGCCTCCGCACGGTCTCCTCGCTGTAGGTGACCCCGGACGGGTTGCTGTACTTCGGCACGCACCACATGCCCTTGACCCCGGCGTCGGCGGCCACCAGGCGCTCGACCACGTCCATGTCGGGCCCGTCGGCGTTCATCGGCACGGGCACCATCTTGATCCCGAACCGCTCACAGATGGTGAAATGCCGGTCATAGCCCGGCACCGGGCACAGGAACGTCACCTCCGGCTCCTCCACCCACCGGCGCGCGGCGCCGGGCACGGCGTCGAGCAGCGCGTGCACGATCGTGTCGTGCATCAGGGCCAGGCTGGAGTTGCCGCCCACGACGAGCTGGCCGGATGGCACCTGAACCAGCGGCGCGAACAGCTCGCGCAGTTCGGCCAGCCCCTGCAGGTTGCCGTAGTTGCGCCCGTCCGTGCCGTCGGCCGCCCGGTAGGAGGCGGGCAGTTTGAGCAGGTCGTCGGAGAGATCGAGCTGGCGTGGCGACGGCTTGCCCCTGGTGAGGTCGAGCGAGAGCCCCCGCTGGACGAGGGCGGCGTAGTCACGCTGAGCTGTCACGATGTCTCCTCCGATTCGGTTCGCCTTCGAAAGGATAGAAGACCCCGCCCGGTGAGCCGACAAGTATCCGATATGTGGGATCTTCTGTCCGCAAAGCTTTGCGCAGCGAATATTAAAGAACGCCTTTCCCTGCGGCGGTCGTTGGCGTGGAATGGAGGCATCGGGGCAGCCCTAACTCCTCACTGGAGGGAGCAGCCGTGACGACTGTTCGCGAGACCTCGCTCGAGCAGGTCAGGCGCCGTCGCACCGGGAGTGTGATCGTCTCCTGGCTGTCGACGACCGACCACAAGGTCATCGGCTACCTCTACCTGATCACCTCGTTCGGGTTCTTCCTCCTCGCGGGCGTCATGGCGATGATCATCAGGGCCGAGCTCGCCTCACCCGGCATGCAAATCGTCACCCAGCAGCAGTACAACCAGCTCTTCACCATCCACGGCACGGTGATGCTGCTGCTGTTCGCCACGCCGCTGTTCGCCGGGTTCGCCAACGTGGTCATGCCGCTGCAGATCGGCGCCCCCGACGTCGCCTTCCCCCGGCTGAACGCGGTGGCATACTGGCTGTTCCTGTTCGGCGGGCTGATGGTGCTGGCGGGCTTCTTCACGCCGGGCGGCGCGGCCGACTTCGGCTGGTTCGCCTACACGCCGCTGTCGTCGATGGTGCACACGCCGCAGGTCGGCGGCGACCTGTGGATCATGGGGCTGGCCCTGTCCGGCCTCGGCACGATCCTCGGCGCCGTCAACTTCATCACCACGATCATCGGCATGCGCGCGCCCGGCATGACGATGTTCCGGATGCCGCTGTTCACCTGGAACGTGCTGCTGACCAGCATGCTCGTGCTGATGGCCTTCCCCGTGCTGGCCGCGGCGCTGCTGGTGCTGGAGGCGGACCGCAAGCTCGGCACGCAGGTCTTCCTCAGCGACAACGGCGGGCCGATGCTCTGGCAGCACCTGTTCTGGTTCTTCGGCCACCCCGAGGTCTACATCATCGCGCTGCCGTTCTTCGGGATCATCTCCGAGGTGATCCCGGTGTTCAGCCGCAAGCCGCTCTTCGGCTACCTGGGGCTGGTCGGCGCGACCATCGCCATCGCGGGGTTGTCGATGACGGTGTGGGCGCACCACATGTTCCCCACGGGCCAGGTCTTATTACCGTTCTTCTCGTTCATGACGTTCCTCATCGCGGTGCCGACCGGGGTGAAGTTCTTCAACTGGATCGGCACCATGTGGCGCGGGCACCTGAGTTTCGAGACGCCGATGCTGTTCGCGGTCGGATTCCTGGTGACGTTCCTGCTCGGCGGCCTCACCGGCATCATCCTGGCCTCGCCGCCGCTCGACTTCCACATCAGCGACACCTACTTCGTCGTCGCCCACTTCCACTACGTGGTCTTCGGCACGGTCGTGTTCGCGATGTTCTCCGGCTTCTACTTCTGGTGGCCGAAGATGACCGGCAGGATGCTCGACGACCGGCTGGGCAAGGCGCACTTCTGGACGCTGTTCATCGGCTTTCACACCACCTTCCTCATCCAGCACTGGCTCGGCCAGATAGGCATGCCCAGGCGGTACGCCGACTACAGCCCCGCCGACGGCTTCACCGCGCTCAACGAGGTGTCGTCCGTGGGCGCCTTCCTGCTCGGCGCCTCGACGCTGCCGTTCCTCTACAACGTCTGGAAGACCTCCAAGCGCGCCCCCAAGGTCACGATCGACGACCCGTGGGGCTTCGGCGGCTCGCTGGAGTGGGCGACCTCCTGCCCGCCCCCTCGGCACAACTTCACCAGCCTGCCGCCCATCCGCTCCGAGCGGCCCGCCTTCGACCTGCACTACCCCCGCGAGCGAGGGCCGGAAACCCCCGACTGATCATGTCGCTCCGCCTTGAGACGGCCCCCGGCGGGAAGGATCCGATACAACCCGGACACGGGAGCTGAACGCACATGATCGACGTGCTCATCGTCGGAGGAGGCGCAGCGGGCCTGCGGGCGGCCGTCGCGGTCGCCGAGAGGGACCCCTCGCTCACGGTGGCGGTCGTGTCGAAGGTCTACCCGATGCGCAGCCACACGGTCTCCGCCGAGGGCGGCGCCGCCGCGGTGATCGGCATCGGCGACACGCTCGACGAGCACTGCTACGACACGATCTCCGGCGGCGACTGGCTGTGCGACCAGGACGCGGTCGAGGCGTTCGTGAACGAGGCCCCGCGGGAGCTGATCCAGCTCGAGCACTGGGGCTGCCCGTGGAGCCGCGAGAGCGACGGGCGCGTCGCCGTGCGCCCGTTCGGCGGCATGAAGAAGATGCGCACCTGGTACGCGGCCGACAAGACCGGCTTCCACCTGCTGCACACGCTCTTCCAGACGACGCTGAAGTACCAGGACGTCATCCGCTACGACGAGTGGTACGTCACCAAGCTCGTCGTGGACGACGGCCGCGTCCACGGCGTCGTGGCCGTCGAGATCAGGACCGGCCGCGTCGAGACCATCCCCGCCAGGACCGTCGTCCTGGCCACCGGCGGCTGCGGCCGCGTCTTTCCCTTCACCACGAACGCCGCCATCAAGACCGGCGACGGCATGGCCCTGGCCTACCGCGAGGGCGCGCCGCTGAAGGACATGGAGTTCGTCCAGTACCACCCGACGGGCCTGCCGTTCACCGGCATCCTCATCACCGAGGCGGCCAGGGCCGAGGGCGGCTGGCTGATCAACAAGGACGGCTACCGCTACCTGCAGGACTACGACCTCGGCACGCCCACGCCGACGCCGAAGCTGCGCAGCATGGAGCTGGGGCCGCGCGACCGGCTCTCCCAGGCGTTCGTGCACGAGCAGAGCAAGGGCCGCACCGTGGACACCCCGTACGGGCCCGTCGTCTACCTGGACCTGCGCCACCTGGGCGAGGACAAGATCGAGGCCCGCATCCCCTTCGTACGCGAGCTGTGCCGCAGCTACCAGAACCTCGATCCGGCCGCCGACCTCATCCCGGTGCGCCCGGTCGTGCACTACATGATGGGCGGCGTCCACACCGACATCGACGGCGCGACCCCCATCGCCGGGCTGTACGCGGCCGGGGAGAGCGCCTGCGTGAGCATCAACGGCGCCAACCGGCTCGGCTCCAACTCGCTGCCGGAGTGCCTCGTCTTCGGCCGCCGGGCGGGTCTGGCCGCCGCCGAGTTCGCCCGCGCGCACACGGGAGGCCAGGCGCGGGCCGTGCGCACGCAGGGAGAGGACGAGCGGCGGAGGTTGGAGCGCGTGCGCGAGGGCAGGAGGACCGGCGAGCGCGTCGCCGACCTGCGCGAGCGGATGCAGCACACGCTCGAGGGCGCCGCCGGCATCTACCGCACGGGCGACGTGCTGGCCAAGGCCGTCGACACGCTGGCCGACCTGCGCCGGCGGGCCGAGGAGGTGCGCTTCGAGGACACCAGCACCGCGTTCAACACCGAGCTGATCAACCTGCAGGAGCTGCACACCATGCTGGAGGTCGCGCAGACGATCGTGGCCTGCGCGCTCAACAGGCAGGAGTCGCGCGGCGCGCACCAGCGCACCGACTTCCCGGCCAGGGACGACGACGCCTACCTGGCGCACTCGCTGGTGCACCGCGCGCCCGACGGGACGCCGTCCGTCGGCCTGCTCCCCGTGACGATCACCCGCTGGCCTCCAGGAGAACGGGTCTACGGGCGCGACTGAGAAGAGGTGGGCGACCATTGAACGCCGACACCGACACGACGCGGGCGATCCGCCAGGAGGCGGCCACGGGCACGATCAGGATGGAGGTGGCGCGCTACCGGCCGGGTCAGGACGCCGAGCCGGTGACGCAGAGCTACGAGGTGCCTCTCATCAGCGACTGGGCGGTCCTCGACGGGCTCAACTACATCAAGGACCAGCTCGACGGCAGCCTGTCCTACCGCTGGTCGTGCCGGATGGGCGTGTGCGGCTCGTGCGGCATGACCGTCAACGGCGAGCCCCGGCTGACCTGCGGCACCTTTCTCACCGAGTACGACCGGGGCCCGGTCAGGATCGAGCCGCTGAAGGGCTTCCCCGTCATCAGGGACCTGGTCGTGGACATCGACGAGTTCCTGGCCAAGCTGTCGTCCGTGCGGCCCTGGCTGGTCAGGGAGGGCGAGGAGCCGCCGCTGACCACCGAGTACGCCCAGACGCCCGAGCAGCTCGACGCCTACAAGCAGTACAGCATGTGCATCAACTGCCTGCTGTGCTACTCGGCCTGCCCCGTCTACGTGCTCGACCCCGACTTCCTCGGCCCGGCCGCCATCGCCCTGGCCCAGCGCTACAACCTGGACTCGCGCGACATGGACGACCGCTTCGACGTGCTGAACCTGGACGAGGCCGTGTGGGGCTGCACGTTCGTCGGCGAGTGCACCCGGGTCTGCCCCAAGCACGTGGACCCGGCCGAGGCCATCCAGCGCTACAAGCTCACCGCCGCCCTGCGCTCGGTCCTGCCCTGGAGCAGGCGATGACGACCGCCTATCGCCCGCCGCGCGACAGGCTCTGGTTCGCCCGCAGCCGCCACTACACCCTGTTCGTGCTGCGCGAGCTGACCAGCGTGCTGGTGGCCTGGTCGATCGTCTTCGTCCTGATGCTGGCCGACGCGGTGCTCGGCGGGAGCCTGCGGCAGTTCGCGGCGCTGGCCGCCCAGCCCTGGATGATCGCGATCAACGTGGTCGCCCTGGTCGCGACCGTCTTCCACACGATCACGTTCCTGAATCTCGCCCCCAAGGCCACCGTCGTGCGCCTGGGCGGCTGGCGGGTGCCCGCCTGGATGATCCAGGGCGGCAACCACTCGGCCTGGATCGTGGTCTCCCTGCTCATCGCCTACGTCATCCTGAGGTCGCCGTGAAGCGGACGCCGGAGCCGTACCTGTGGCTGCTGTTCAGCGGTGGGGGAGTGGTGGCGGCGTTCCTGCTGCCGGTGCTCGTGCTGCTGTTCGGGGTGCTGATGCCGCTGGGCGTGGTCGACTGGCCCACGGCCGAGCACCTGCGCGCGCTGCTGGGCCACGTGCTCGTCCGGGTGGCGCTGCTCGCGGTCGTCGTGCTCTGTCTCTTCCACGCCGCGCACCGCATCCGCTTCACCAGCGAGGAGCTGCTCGGCATCGCCAGGTTCGACCTCGTGATCGCGGTGATCTGCTACGGGGCCGCCATCGCGGGAGGCGTGGTCGCGGCCATCATTGTGTTCTGATTGTCGTAGTTTGATCACGTTTCAACAACGTACTTTACGTTGCTTTGATCACCCTCTAACGTCCGCTTTGCAACACCCCCATGGCCATGTGCCCGGCGATCCCGGGCAGAGAGGGTACCTGGTGCCAAGCAGAAAGCGCCTGTTAGCAACGATTCCGGTGGTCGCCCTTCTCGCGGCCGGCCTGTCCGCGGCCCCCGTCCAAGCCTCGTCGGAGGCGACGTACCAGCCCGGACCTTCGGACTTCTACATCAACTACGCCCCGCCGATGGTCGAGAAGGATCTGCCCGATCCCGCGGTCAACGGCGCGAAGGCCCGCTCGCTCAGCCCTGCGGAGAAGTTCGACAGGAAGTTCACCAGCGGCAACCCCGCGGCCGGCCGCGTTCTCGCCGCCCGCGAGGACGAGGCCATCAGGACCGGCCGCAACCCCGCTGAATGGATCTTCAAGAAGACCAAGCAGACCCAGAAGGCCAAGCTCCTGACGGTGCTGGTCGAGTTCAACGACCAGGCCGACGACGACTTCTCCGGCTTCAACCGGCTGCGCTCGACCGACGGCGCCCCCGACGACTGCGTGGTGGAGCCGCCGGGCACCCGGATGAACGGCCCGCTGCACAACAAGATCCCCGACCCGGCCACGCTGAAGCAGAAGGACAACAACTCCTTCTGGGTCAAGGACTTCAGCCCCGAGCACTTCAACAAGATGCTCTACACCGACAAGGGCATCACCGAGCGCGTCCGTCCTGACCTGAAGGACCCGCGCGACGGCAAGGCCGGCATCGACATCTCCGGCATGACGATGAAGAAGATGTACGAGGAGATGTCGAAGGGCGCCTACTCGGTCACCGGCTCGGCCGTCGGCTGGATCAAGGTCCCGCACTCCGAGGCCTGGTACGGCGCCGCGGCCTGCGGCCAGGCGCCCCAGGACATGTCGGGCCACCCCGACAACCAGCTCGGCGCCCAGCAGCTCGCCATCGACACGGTCAACGCCCTGGCCCAGGCGCAGCCCGACTTCCCGTGGGCCGAGTACGACCAGGAGGACATCTCCGACGCCGACGGCGACGGCAACTTCAACGAGCCCGACGGCGTCATCGATCACTTGGTGCTCGTGCACGCCGGCAAGGACAAGTCCTCCGGCGGCGGCGCCGAGGGCACCTACGCCATCTGGGCGCACTCCAGCGCGGTCGCCGGCGGCTACAAGATCCCCGGCACCGACAAGAAGATCTCCAACTACATCGTGCAGCCCGAGGACTCCGGCGTCGGCGTCTTCGCCCACGAGTACGGCCACGACCTCGGCCTGCCCGACCTGTACGACACCTCGGGCGCGGCCAGCTCCGCCGTGGACTTCTGGGACCTGATGTCCAGCGGCTCCCACTCGGGCCCGATCTTCCAGTCCATGCCGACCCACATGGGCCTGTGGGACAAGTGGGTGCTCGGCTGGGCCAACCCCAAGACGTTCAACCCCGGTGACGCCTCCAAGCTCGTCACGGTCGGCCAGTCGTCGCGAACACCCAAGCTCACCCAGGACGGCGTCCGCGTCAACCTGGCCTCCACGCCACTGAAGATGATCGACGTGCACAGCGGCGCGAACGCCTGGTGGACCGGCCTGGACCAGGACTGGGGCAACGTGTCGCTCACCCGCGACCTGCCCGTCCCCGCCGGGACCGACCTCAAGCTGTGGATGTGGAACAACTACGAGATCGAGCCCGACTGGGACTTCGGCTTCGTCGAGGTCTCGACCGACGGCGGCGAGACGTGGACACAGCAGAAGGTCTACGACGAGTCCGGCAACGAGGTCAGCACGGCTGACGACTACCCGGACCCGAACAAGAACCTCAAGGCCTTCGGCAACAAGAAGTACGGCCTGACCGGCGACACCGGCGGCGCCTGGCGCCACGACTACGTCAACCTGACCCCGTTCGCCGGGCAGACGATCAAGCTGCGCCTGGCCTACAACACCGACGCCGCCTTCCAGATGCGCGGCTGGCACGTGGACGACTTCGCGCTCACCAACGGCACGACCACCGTGTGGAGCGACGACGTCGAGGGCGGCGACAACGGCTGGAAGGCCACCGGCGGCACCTTCACCAACACCAGCGGCCAGGGCTGGACCCGCAACAACGGCGAGCGCGAGCTCCAGCGCTTCTACCTGGCCGAGTGGCGTAACTTCGACGGCTTCGACAAGGGCCTGCAGTACACCTACGACACCACCTACTCCCGCGACGAGGCGTGGAAGGTCGAGAAGATCAAGTACAACGCGCCCGGTCTGCTCGTGTGGTACCGCGACTCGACGTTCATCAACAACTCGGTGCGCGACGGCCTGACGGCCCAGCCGAGCCTCGGGGCCAAGGGCAGCCTGCTGGTCGTCGACTCGCACTTCGACCCGCTGCGCCGCACCGGCACGGCGGCCGCGAAGGACCCGCAGCTCAACAAGAACCTCCAGGGACGCGTCCAGAGCTCGAACGCGGCGTTCGGGTTCGGCAAGACGTACCCGTTCAAGGAGTGCCTGGAGGCGGCGGACGAGCCGTTCAGCGAGTACTGCACGGACTTCCCCGCGCAGAAGGGCGTCTCGGCCTTCACCGACGCCAAGACCTGGGTCCCGGGCATCGAGGAGATCGACGGCGCGCTGTACTACCGCGACTTCGACGCCTCGACGGTCGTCCCGTCGAAGGGCGACCAGGCCTACAGCACCCGCGTGGTGAACAAGGACGGCACTCCGGCCTCCCAGAGGTACGGTCAGGTCGTCGCCGGCTCCGTGCTCGGCACCGGCAACCCCGGTGACGAGGGCAAGGCTCTGGGCGTGCAGTTCAAGCTGGTGAGCCCGCTGCCGGGCAACATCGGCGCCGTCGTCCAGGTGGTCCCGCCGAAGAAGTAAACTCCGAGGCCGCCGGGGTTTTCCCCGGCGGCCTTCGAGGCCCGGCGGCCGACCTCAACGACCGCCTCATGCACCTACGATTGATGACCATGAGCGAACTGCGCACCAAAGACGAGCACACCGAGGCGATCCGGCGGGATCGCCGGGTGGCGGTGGTGGTGAACACTCGCTCCCGCCGCGGCCGCCGTCACTACTTCGAGGTGATCGAGCAGATCCACAACCTCGGGTTCGAGCCTCTGGCCGAGCTGTCGGTCTACAACCCCAAGCGGCTGCGCGACCTGCTCGACACGGCCCTGGCGACCGACCCCGACCTGCTCGTCGTCGGCGGCGGCGACGGCACGCTCTCCTCCGCGGTGCGCCACGTGGCCCACCGCGACGTCGCGCTCGGCGTGCTTCCGCTCGGCACCACCAACAACTTCGCCCGCAGCCTCGGCCTCCCGCTCGACCTGGCGGGGGCGATCAAGGTGTTCGAGACGGGCAAGGTGGCCGACATCGACCTCGGCATGGCCGACGACCGGCCCTTCGCCAACCTGGCCAGCTTCGGCGTGTCCGTCGAGGTGGCGGGCAAGGTCAAGCCGTGGCTCAAGCGCGTCGTGGGCCGGCCCGCCTACCCGATGACGGCGCTGACCATCCTGCCCGGGCACAGGCCGTTCCGCGCGTACATCACGGTCGAGGGCGAGCGCCACGAACTGCTGACCCACCAGCTCAACATCGCCAACGGCCGCTTCCACGGCGGCTGGCAGGTGGCCAAGGACATCAGCATCGACAACGGCATGCTGGTGGCCTACCAGCTCGGCTCGGGCAAGAAACTGCGGCTGCTCGGCGAGACCCTGCTGCGGGCGACGACCGGGCGCTGGCGCAGCCTGGCGGGCGGGCCGTTCGTGGTGGGGCGCGAGATGCTGCTGGAAACCGACCCGCCGATGGCCGCCGACGTGGACGGCGAGGTGCGCCTGCGCACGCCGATCAGGCTCCGCGTCGTCCCCAACGGGGTCCGCGTCATGGTGCCCGACTCCTTCGAAGATCGCTGAGACCCGCACGCGTACCAGTCACGGGCCGGAGAGCTCCTGGTAGGCCGGGGTGAGCGCGCGGGCCAGGTCGCCGGGTGGCGGGAAGACGCGCAGCAGGAGGTCGGGGGCGTCGGTGGTGGGGCGGCGTTCCGGCCGGTGGGCGGTGGCACCGGGCGCGTAGAAGTCGGCCAGCCGGTCGGCGAACGGCACGTCCTCGACCCGCGTCGGATGCCCGCCCGCCACGTCGGCCAGCGACCCGAGCAGCTGCTCCCTGGTACGGCCCCGCCAGGCCAGCACCAGGAACGGATCGTCGTCGAACGACTCGGCCAGCAGGTAGAGCACCGCCGACAGGTGTTTGCACGGGAAACCCCAGTCGGGGCACGAGCAGTCCATGTCGAGGTCGCGCGGGAACAGGTCGATCCCCAGGGCGGCGAACAACTCTTCGATCTCGGGCGGCATCTCGCCGGCCAGCAGCTTGGCCCGGTAGACGGCCTGCCGCGCGATCGACTCCTCGATGATCGCCCAGCGGCTCTCCGCGTACGCCTCGATCCTGATGACGACCTCGTACGGGTCGCGCCGCGAGCCCTGGACGGCCGCCCTGACCTCGCCGGGGGACAACTCGATCGACAGGACCTGTCCCCGGCGGGCGTACGCCCGGCCGCGCGAGAGCCTGCCCTTGTCGCAGACGCGTTCGAGGATGTCGATGAAGCGCCTGGACCACCAGGTGGACCCGATGCTGCCGCGCTGGGAGCGGGCCCTGATGCCGCCCTCCACCCTGATCGGCCCGCCGTACACGCTCAGCCCACCCCTTCCAGCGCGAACACCTGGCGCAGTTCGTCGGTCGACAGGTCCGTCAGCCACTCCTCGCCCGTGCCGACCACCCGTTCAGCCAGGGCCTTCTTGCGCTCGATCATCTGATCCACGCGCTCCTCCAGGGTGCCGGCGCAGATGAGCTTGCGCACCTGGACGTTCTTGCGCTGGCCGATGCGGAAGGCGCGGTCGGTGGCCTGGTCCTCGACGGCCGGGTTCCACCAGCGGTCGACGTGGATGACGTGGTTGGCGGCCGTCAGGTTGAGGCCGACGCCGGCGGCCTTGAGCGAGAGCACGAACAGCATCGGCTCCTCGTCGGTCTGGAAACGTTCGACGAGGCGGTCGCGGGTCTTCTTCGGCAGGCCGCCGTGCAGCCACAGGACCGGGCGGTCGAGGCGCTGGGCGAGGTAGGGCTGGAGCATGGCCCCGAATTCCGCGTACTGCGTGAAAAGCAGTGCTTTTTCGCCCTCTGCCAGGATTTCTTCGGACAATTGCTCCAACCGCGTGAGTTTTCCGGACCGGCCGGTCAGCCTGGAGCCGTCCTTGAGCAGGTGCGCCGGATGGTTGCAGACCTGCTTGAGCTTGGCCATGGCCGACAACACCAGGCCGCGCCGCTCGATGCCCTCGCTGTCGTCGATCTTGGCCAGCATGTCGTCCACGACGGCCTGATAGAGCGTGGCCTGCTCGGGGGTGAGCGGGCACCACTCCTTGACCTCCAGCTTCTCCGGCAGATCCGAGATGATGGACTTGTCGGTCTTGACGCGGCGCAGGATGAACGGACCCGTGGCCCGCTTGAGCGCCGCGGCCGCCTGCTCGTCCTGCTGCGCCTCGATCGGCTCCTGGAAGCGCGTCCTGAACCGCGCCCTCGGCCCCAGCAGCCCGGGATTGGCGAACTCCATGATCGACCAGAGCTCGGCCAGATGGTTCTCGACCGGGGTGCCGGTCAGGGCGAGCCTGGTGCCCGTCGGGATCGAGCGCACGGCGCGGGCCTGAAGGGTGCCGCTGTTCTTGATCGCCTGGGCCTCGTCGCAGACGACCCTGCGCCACTCGTGCCCCTTGAGGGTCTCCAGGTCGCGCTGGGCGGTGCCGTACGTCGTGATCACCAGGTCGGCCGTCCCGATCTGCCCGGCGTCGCGCCCCGAGCCGTGGTGCACGTGGACGCGCAGCCCCGGCGCGAACCTGGCCGCCTCGCGCTGCCAGTTGCCGATCAGCGACATCGGGCACACCAGCAGCGTCGGCGCGCCGGCCCCCTCGTGGACGAGCAGGGCCAGCGTGGTGATCGTCTTGCCCAGCCCCATGTCGTCGGCCAGCACCCCACCCAGGCCCAGCTCCGACAGGAAGCTCAGCCACGCCAGACCGCGCTCCTGGTACGGCCTGAGCGTCGCCTCCAGCCCCGCCGGGGTCGCGATCGGCCGCAGCCGCCGCTCGGCCTGGCCGGACAGCAGGTCGCCGAGCACGCCGTCGGCGTCGACCTCCAGCAGCGGCAGCTCGTCATCGCCCTGGACGACGTGACGCAGCAGGTCGGCGGCCGACGCCTCGCCCGCACGGCTGCCCTCCACGGCCCGCAGCGCCGCCTTGAGCTGCCGCTCGTCCAGCTCCACCCACTGGCCGCGCACCCTGACCAGCGGCACCTTGAGCCTGGCCAGCTCGGCCAGCTCCGCCTCGCTGATCGTCTCGTCGCCCACCGCCAGGTCGATGCGGAAGTCGACCAGCTCCCGCATCCCGAACCCCTGGGCCACCGCCGCCGTCTGCGCCTTGGACCTGGTGGTCAGCTTCAGCCCCAGCTTCGTCCGGCCGGCCCAGCGCGGGAGCTGCACCCCGAACCCGGCCGCCTGCAGCAGCGGCGCCGCCTGCCGCAGGAACGCGAACGCGCCCGGCGTGTCCAGGGGCAGCTCGGCCGGTTCCGGCACGCGCAGCGCCCGCTCCAGCTCCGGATACAACCGGACGGCGCGGCCCAGCCCGGCCAGCAGATCATGCTCCGGCCTGCCCGGCAGGGTCGGCTCGCCCCGCCACACCCTGGCGGCCGGGACGTAGAGGCTGGGGTCGTCGGCGGCCTGCAACGCCAGCTCCACCCGCCAGTCGGCGGAGTCGGCCGGTTCGATGAGGCGGAAGCACACGCGCGTGGCGCCCTCGGACGTGGCCACCGCGTGATGCCAGCCCTCCAGGTCGCGGCGGAGGCCGGGGACGTCGGGGCAGGCGGCCTCCGGACCGGTCAGCGCGGCCAGCCAGCGGTCCTGAGGGGTTCTGGGGGTAACGACCAGAGGTTCGGTGAGGCGCTGCCGGACCAGCGCGTCGGTGAACGCCTCCAGGGCCGCGACGAGGACGTCCGAGGACGGGCGCTCGACGGCGGAGGTGCGGCAGGCGGGCGGCATGGCCAGGGCCAGCTCCCTGAAGTACCCGGCGTCCGCCCCCGTCAGCACCGGCCGCCACACGGCCATCGAATCATCGGTGGGCGTGGGGGCATCAGGGGTGCGGATGAGGTGGGGGAGGACACGGCCGCGTCGCACCAGGTCGCGGGCGAAGTCGGCGACGGCGGCCCAGTGGCGCATGGTGGCGGTGCCGGCGTGCTCGTCCAGGACGCGCAGCGCCTCGGCGGCCGGTGGGACGACGGCGGGGACCTGCCACAGACGCAGCCGGGGCCGGGTCGTCTCCGGCAGCCGCCCGGTCTCCGGCGAGGGCAGCGGCTCCTCGGCCGACCCGGGAAGCAGCAGCTCCAGCGTCCGAGTGGGCGGCTCGTCCAGCCCGAGCCCGGCGGCGAGCCCGGTCACGGGCACGGCCTGCGGATGCGCCCTCGGCCCACCGCTCTTCCTGGCGGCACCGCCCGTCCGCGGTGAGGGCGCGGTGGTCTCCGCCCAGAAGGCGAGCCCGTCGACCGCCCAAACCCCGTGTGCCAGCACCACGGCAGGTTACCGCCCCGAACCGTTGATCAGGCCCGTCGCAATGCGGGAGAGCTTATATAAGCGACACCTGAAGTTGTAGAGTGTTGGTATGAATCCTCCCGGATCGTGGTGTGAGCGGCCGAAGCCGCAGGCTCCGTCGTGCGAGCTGCCCTCCCCGTGGAGTAAGCCGAAGCAGCCGGACAACTGGTGTGAGAGGCAGAAGGACCCCGTCGTGTCCGCGCTCGGCTTCCTGCTCAAGGCCGCCAAGCGCCGCTAGCGCGTGATAGAAGGCCGTTTGCCTGGGTAGACGCCATCCTCAGCGGAGGGAGGCGAACGCCGTGAACGAGACCCACAAACTGGTCAGCGATCTCTCCGACCAGGTCTCCAGGCTCGTCAAGGACGAATTCCGCCTGGCGCGGCTGGAGCTGGTGGAAAAGGGCAAACACGCGGGGTTCGGCGCGGGCCTGTTCGGCGCGGCGGGAATGGCCGCGTTCTTCGGCGGTGGCGCCCTCGTGGCCACCGTCATCCTGCTCCTCGCCCTGGTCCTGCCCGGATGGGCGGCCGCCGCCATCGTGGCGGGGCTCCTGTTCGTCATGGCCGCCCTGCTCGGCCTGACCGGTAAAAGCCAGGTGAAACGGGTCGGCCCGCCCGTCCCTGCGGAGACCATCGCGAGCGTCAAGGCCGACATCGACATGGTCAAGGAGAAGGCACGACGATGAGCGAGACCAACCCCGGATTCAGCGAGATGCACGCCGGAGACGTCGGCGCGCGCAGAACGACCGTGGGTACGCCGACAGAGGGCGATTCCATCAACGTTCCCCCGACCCGGCCTGGCGCGGCCGACAACGCACGCAGGGCGGAGGCGGCCCGTCGGGCACACGAGACCTTCGCCCCCGAACCTCCCGTTCCGGCTGAGCGGACCGAGGCCGTGCAGCGTCAGTGGCGCGCGCAGGAGCGGGCGAGGGAGGACGACCTGCGCCAGGAGATCAGGCAGACCCGCAGAGAACTCGGCGAGACCGTCAGCGCGCTGGCCGAGAAGGCCGACGTCAAGGCCAGGGCGGTCCACGCGGCGGAGACGGCCGGGCACCGGGTGGCCGAGACCGCCAGGAAGCGGCCGGTGCTGCTGCTCGTTCTGGGCGCGGGCGCCGTGCTCGCCTTCGTGGCGCTGCGCCAGGTGCGACTCCGCAAGACGGATACACACCGCAAAACGCGATTCAGGACAGGCAGACGTTTCAAGACGGCTAAGTGAGCGTCCCCCGGCGAAGGTCGATAACCTGCGGGAGTGATGCGTCGAACGGCCGCCGTCGCCCTGCTGGCCCTCCTGGTGGCGGGGTGTGGCGGCGGGTCAGCGGTGAGCGACTACGGCAAGGTGATCAAGGGCGCGAAGGGTACGACCGTGCCGGTCGAACTGCGCCCGGGCCAGCGGTTCTCGCTGGCGGTCCCCGACAACCCGTCGGTGGGCGACAACTGGGAGCTCGTCGCCGTCCCCGACACGAAGGTGGCCTCGTACATCAGCGAGGAGCACAAGAGTGACGGCGAGGGAACCGGCGCCGGCGGCACGGCGTACTTCGTCTTCAACAGCAAGCGGCCGGGCACGACGGAGGTCAGGCTGTTCAACTGCTGGCGCTGCGGGCAGGACAGGACGCCGGCCACCGACGAGAGCCGGCGCGAGTCCGGCGAGGCGGTCTTCACGCTCACGGTCAAATGAGCCGAGCCGATCCCGGCCGCAGAAGTTAGGCTCCAGATCATGGACTTCATCCGGGTGCGCGCGTCCTCCGACGGCACGGAGACGATCTCCTACTGGACCGGCGACGTCTACGGCTGGCAGGACGACGACGGCCCGCACCACCTGTTCGGGTTCGAGGGCCTCAACGTGGCCAGGGCGGTCGAGTCCGACGCCGGCCGGCAGCTCCTGACCAGGGAGGCCGCCCTCTACCTCGACCCGGCGAGCCGGCAGGTGCTCGACACGTGGGACAACCCGTTCACCGGCCGGACGGTCGAGGTGCAGCACGTCTTCAACGACCCGGTCAACCAGCGGCTCGGGGCGTACCCCGTGCCGACGACCCGGCTGGGCGACCAGGTCGTCTACAACCTCGACATCCGCCTGGCCTACCCGTCGCCGCTGAAGGTGGCCGACTTCCCCGACAACTCCGCCAGTGACACCTACCGCGCGATGGAGCTGTTCCAGTTCTTCGCCTCCGCGAAAGACCTCGACTCCGGCGTGCCTGACGTGCCGTGCGTGTTCTCGTGGTGCCGGGTCTCGCCGTGGCTGCCCTGGATGGCGATGGGCCGGCGCGGCGGCGCGCTCGTCTACCACTGCAGGGGCGCCAAGGTGGCCGAGGTGCCGCAGCGGCTGCGCGAGCGGGTCGGCGAGCGGTTCCTGCACGCGCCCGAGGAGTGGTCGGCCCCCAACGTGACGAGCTGGACGGCCTTCGCCGCCAGGAGCGGACGGCGGGGCGGATAGGGTCGGGCGGTGAGCACTGACCTGTTCTGCGAGATCATCGCCGGCGAGCGGCCCGCGTACGTGGTGAGCTCCGACGAGGTGGCGGTCTCCTTCCTCGACGCCCGCCCGGTCTTCAAGGGGCACGTGCTGGTCGTGCCCAGGGTGCACGTCGAGACGCTGGCCGACCTCGCCGACGTCGGGCCGTTCTTCGAGCGGGTGCGGGCCATGGCCTCGGCGGTCGAGTCCG
Source organism: Nonomuraea purpurea (assembly GCF_042650645.1). NCBI lineage: Bacteria > Bacillati > Actinomycetota > Actinomycetes > Streptosporangiales > Streptosporangiaceae > Nonomuraea > Nonomuraea purpurea. The sequence continues at coordinate 59,044 of NZ_JBHSBI010000035.1, read as the reverse complement.
GCCTGGAGGCCGACGGCACGTTCGTGGCCATGAACAACCGCGTCAGCCAGAGCGTGGCCCACCTGCACGTGCACGTGGTGCCGCGCAAGAAGAAGGACGGCCTGCGCGGCTTCTTCTGGCCCCGCACCAGGTACGCCTCCGAGGAGGAGGCCGAGTCCTACCGGGAGCTGATCGCCAAGGCCCTGTGAGCCAGGGGGCCCACGGCCGATCACGCGGGGACGGGACTAAGCTCTGACCGCGTGGAGTACCTGGTCGGGGTCGCGGTCGTGGCGGGGCTCGTCGGCGTCCCCTCGATCGTGTTGTGGCGGGTCATGCGCGGGCGCCGCGAGCTCGGCACCAGCCCGGCCGAGCGGGCCACGTTCGAGACCCTGCACACCGCCTCGCTGGCCGGGCCGCCGCTGCGGGCCGGGCTGACCGCCGACGGCGCCGAGCGCGCCTCGCGCCACCTGCGCGCGCTCCTGGGCTCCGCCGCCGTGGCGATCACCGACGGCGAGCGGCTGCTGGTCTACGACGGCGCCGGCGACCATCACGCCGACCAGGCCTTCGAGCACGCCGCCGCCACCCTCGAAGACGGCCGCACCCAAGTGCTGACCATCGACTGCGACCTGCTCGAATGCCCGATCCGCCAGGCCGTCGTCGTGCCGCTCACCACCGACGACCGGGTCGTCGGGACACTGGCCGCCTACGGGCAGAACGCCTCGGCCGGGCTCGTCAGGGCTGCCCAGGAGGTGGCCGGATGGGTGGACTCGCAGCTTGAGCTGGCCGAGCTGGACCGCTCGCGCACACTGCTCATGGAGGCGGAGGTGCGCGCGCTGCGGGCGCAGATCTCGCCCCACTTCATCTACAACTCGCTCACCACGATCGCCTCCTTCGTCCGCACCGACCCCGAGCGGGCCAGGGAACTGCTGCTGGAGTTCGCCGACTTCACCCGCTACTCCTTCCGCAGGCACGGCGAGTTCACCACGCTCGCCGAGGAGCTGCGCTCGATCGACCGCTACCTGATCCTGGAGCGGGCCAGATTCGGCGACCAGCTCCAGGTCACGCTGCGCATCGCGCCCGAGGTGCTGCCGGTCGCGGTGCCGTTCCTGTGCCTGCAGCCGCTGGTCGAGAACGCCGTCAGGCACGGACTCGAATCCAGGAACGGCGTCGGCCGCATCACGATCATCGCCGAGGACGCCGGAGCCGAGTGCGGCATCAGCGTCGAGGACGACGGGCTCGGCATGGACCCCGAGCGGCTGCGCCGCATCCTGGCGGGGGAGATCGCCCCGGCGGGCGGCGTCGGGCTGGCCAACGTGGACGAACGGCTGCGCCAGGTGTACGGCGACGAGTACGGCCTCGTGGTCGAGACGGGCAAAGGGGCCGGTACCAAGGTCAACATCAGATTGCCGAAATATCACCCAGGTGTCTCTGCCCGTTGACCTCGATCTTTGTTGTCGGTTTTATCACTGTCTATGGCACAACTGCGCGTCCTCGCGGTCGATGACGAGCTCCCCGCGCTCGAAGACCTGTCGTACCTGCTGCGCGCCGACCCCCGCATCGGCGAAGTGTCCACCGCGCGGGACGGCGCCGCGGCGCTACGGCTGCTCGACCGGGCCATCGCCGACGGCCGCCCGATCGACGCGGTCTTCCTCGACATCAGGATGCGCGGGCTCGACGGGGTGGTGCTCGGACGGCTGCTGTCGCAGTTCGCCAACCCGCCCAGGGTCGTGTTCGTGACCGCCTACGAGGAGCACGCGGTCGACGCGTTCGAGATCAAGGCCGAGGACTACCTGCTCAAACCGGTGCGCCCGGAACGCCTGGCCGAGGCCATCCGGCGGGTCGCGGTCTCGGCCGACGTGCCCGCGGAGGGCGGGGAGTCCGACACGATCCCGGTCGAGCTGGGCGGGGTGACCCGGTTCGTCTCCAGCGCCGACGTGCTCTACGTCGAGGCCCAAGGCGACTACGCCCGCCTGCACACCGCGAACGGCAGCCATCTGGTGCGGATCCCGCTGGCGACCCTGGAGGAACGCTGGGCCACGGCCGGGTTCGTCCGGGTGCACCGCAGCCATCTGGTGGCCGTCAAACACATCGAGGAGTTGCACATCGACTCGGGCAAGTGCAGCGTACGCGTCGGCGACGTCGAACTCCCGGTCAGCCGCCGCCACACGCGCGAGCTGCGCGACCTGCTGGTGCGCAGAGCCAGGAAAGGCAGGCAGGAATGAGCTCGGAACCCCGTCCCACCCGCCGCGCGCCGCGCGAGGCGCCCCGCAGAGTGGTGGTCACCAGCCCGCGCACGGCCGCCGCCCGCCGCCCGCGCTACCCGGCCACGCGGGAGATCGACGAGCAGACGCACCTGGGCGAGGTCTACATGCGCTCGCTCCTGCGCACCCAGTTCAGGCTCGCCCTGTTCGTGTGCACGGTGCTCGGCTGCGTGGTCGGCGGGCTGCCGCTGCTGTTCCTGCTCATCCCGGAACTGCGCGAGGTGCACCTGCTCGGCGTGCCGTTCCCGTGGGCGGTGCTGGCCGGGCTCATCTACCCGGCCTTCGTGATCGGGGCCTGGCTGTACGTGCGCCACGCCGAGCGCAACGAACGCCACTTCGCCGAACTGGTCGAACGCCGATGAAACGGGAGCCGGGCACGTGAGCCTGACCGCGGTGGTGGTCGTCGTCGTGGCCGCCGTGCTCATCGGGGCGTTCGGGATCAGGGTCTCGCGCACCACCTCCGACTTCTACGTCGCCTCCCGCACGGTCAGCCCGCTCTGGAACGCCTCGGCCATTGGCGGTGAGTACCTGTCGGCGGCCTCGTTCCTGGGCGTCGCCGGGCTCATCCTGTCCTTCGGCGTGGACATGCTCTGGCTGCCGGTCGGCTGGACAGGCGGCTACCTCGTGCTGCTGGTCCTGGTGTCGGCGCCGCTGCGGCGCTCGGGGGCCTACACGCTGCCCGACTTCGCCGAGGCCAGGCTGGAGTCGATGACCGTGCGCCGCACCGCGAGCGTGCTCGTCGTGCTGATCGGCTGGCTCTACCTGATGCCGCAGTTCCAGAGCGCCGGGCTGGTGCTGCGGACGATCACCGGCGCGCCCGTGTGGGTGGGCGGGCTGCTGGTCGCCGTGGTCGTGGCGGTGAACGTGTTGTCCGGCGGCATGCGGTCGATCACGTTCGTGCAGGCGTTCCAGTACTGGCTCAAGCTGACGGCGCTGGCCGTGCCGCTGGTGTTCCTGCTGATGGCCTGGCAGGCCGACGGCTCGCCGGGCATCGGCGCGCAGGACGCGGCCACCTGGCTGGTGCCGCTGGCCGGGGGCAAGGAGTACGGGCTGTACTCGACGTACTCACTGATCCTGGCCACCTTCCTCGGCACCATGGGGCTGCCGCACGTGCTCGTGCGCTTCTACACCAACCCGGACGGCCGGGCCGCCCGCCGCACGACGCTCGTGGTGTTGTCGCTGCTCGGCGCCTTCTACCTGATGCCCGCCCTGTACGGCTGGCTCGGCCGCCTCTACGCCCCCGACCTGATCCGCACCGACACGGTCGTGCTGACGCTGCCCGCGCGGATGATCGGCGGGACGCTGGGCGACGTGCTGACGGCCCTGGTCACCGCCGGAGCGTTCGCGGCGTTCCTGTCCACGTCCTCGGGGCTGACCGTGTCCGTGGCGGGCGTGATCGCGCAGGACCTGCTCAAAGGCAGCGTGCGCTCCTTCAGGATCGCCACGCTGATGGCGGTGGCCGTGCCGCTGGCCCTGGCACTGTGGGCGCGGGAGCTGCCGGTCGCCGACGTGGTGGGGCTGGCGTTCGCGGTGGCGGCCTCGTCGTTCTGCCCGCTGCTCGTGCTGGGCATCTGGTGGCGGCGGCTGACCACCACGGGGGCGCTGGCCGGGTTGTTCGTGGGCGGAGGACTGGCGTGCGGGGCGGTGCTCGTCACGATCACGGGCGGCCCGTACGACGGGCTCGCCGGCGCGCTGCTGGCCCAGCCGGCGGCGTGGACGGTGCCGATCGCGTTCACGGTGATGGTGTCGGTGTCGTTCCTGACCCCGCACCGGGTGCCGCCCGGCGTGGCCAGGATCATGGTCCGGCTGCACACCCCCGAGAACCTCGACCTGGACCGCGGCGACTGGCGGCCCCGCTCGTCCTAGACGAGTAAGTCCGATCTCCGGTCAGTGGTCGTAGGCGGTGGGCGGTTGAGTCGTATCAGCGCGTGACCCTTGACCTTGACGAGAAGATCGGTTTGACTGACAAATCGTGACCTCTTGTTTGCCCTTGGGGGAACAATGCATCGACGCGTAATCAGCGGGTTGGCGACAATGACATTGGCGGCGGCGGTCGTGGTCGGCCTGGCCGATGCTGCCGTGGCAGATCAACGGACCTTCGTCGGCTACGGTTATCTCCCCTCGGATGCTCACGCCGCTGCGGTAGCCGCAATGCAGGCGTACAGCGGCAGCTGTCAAGAGATCAGCACGAGCTATTCTCCGGCCGGTTCTGCACATTCTTGGAAGGCCACTCTCACCGCCTCTTGTTGAGAGCGGTCGGGCGCCCGAGAAGCGATTTCGCCTCCCGGACGTCTGCAGGGCCAGCGGCAGCCCGCGGGCTTCGACGAGCAGGTGCAGCTTCGTGGTCGGTCCGCCTCTGGATCGTCCGAGCGCCTGCCGGTTGCTGACCGCACACTCTGGATACCGTGTGTCGATGCCCCCAGCCCGGTGGGGGCTGGGGGACAACATGTCGCGGGTGGCCTCCTTGTTGGTGGCCCCAATCAGGCAGCGTGGAGTCGCGGTATCTCTACGCTCATCCGCCGATCTTCAGGTGAGCGATCACGGGGTAGTGGTCGGAGGGAAACTGGCCGTTCCGTTCGAATGGGTCGATCTCGGTCCAGAGCGTTTCAACGGCGCCACGTGACAGGATCCAGTCGATCCGGTCGCCATCGGGCACGGGGGGCTTCCACCCGCCGAAGGTGTTGTATGCGGGGCCGCGGCGAGCTGCGGTCCGCCACGTGTCAGCGAAGGCGTCTTCGCCGGTGAGGATCGCATAGGGCTGCGTCTTTTCCGCGGCCACGTTGAAGTCTCCCGTGAAGACGACCGGACGTCCGGCCTCGAAGCCACGCACCCGCTGGAGCACCAGTTCGGCGCTCTTCACCCGGGCGTTCTGCGACTGGTGGTCGAAGTGGGTGTTCACGTGGTAGAACTCCGTGCCGCTACGCCGATCACGGAACTTCGCCCACGTCACCATCCTGGTGATCTGGTTGCCCCAGGTCGCCGACCCGATGACGTTCGGGGTGTCGGACAGCCAGAAGTGGTCGAAATCGAGCACTTCAAAACGGTCTTTACGGTAGAAAATCGCTGAAAACTCGTCCCGCGTGCCGCCCTGTCGCCCCATGCCGATCCAGTCGTACTCCGGGAACGCGTCCTCGATGTCCCGCATCTGGCGCCACAACGCCTCTTGGACACCGAGTAGGTCGGGATGATGGTCGCGCAGGAGGCGTTTCATCACCGGAAGCCGGTCCGGCCAGGCGTTGGGCGGGGTGTCCGAGGCGTATCGAATGTTGTAGGTCATGACGCGGACCTGGGCGTCACTCGCCGACGCGGGGCCGGCGGTCACCAGCATCGTCAGCACCATGGTGAGCGCACTGACCACGGCGGCGAGAGGTGCGAACCATGACTTCCGGAAGAGGGAGGAGGCTACAACAGCGTGACCTCGTGCGAGCATGTCGGTCCCTTCGAAAGATCTTCGATGCGCACACGATCCTGATCTGGCGAGATGTCTACTCGACGGCAGCGGTATGTCCGTATCAGTACGTTCTGGTGGCGACAAAACCTGATCACGGGCCCTAAGCAGCACGGTGATCCCACGGGGCCGCAGCCGTCGACCCGCAACGAGTGCGGCCAGCTCATCCCCGAAGGCCCGGTGCTCGATCCCTTCTTGGCCGCGTCGTATCCGTCCCGCAAAAACGAGAAGGCCCGCTACGGCGAGCCGATGCTCAAGAAGGTCCGGCAACTGATCGAGTCGGTCAACGACACCCTCAAGGGCCGGCTCGACCTGGAAGACCACGGTGGCCGGTCCTTCGCAGGCGTCGCCCGGCGCGTCCTGGCGATGGCGGCCGCGATCTGGCACAACAACGCAACCAACGCACCGATCACCCGGTCACTGACCGCCTACGACCACTGACCGGAGATCGGACTTACTCGTCTAGAGCAGATAAGCCTTCTTGATCTTGGCACGCTGGAAGACGTGGATCGTGCCGCAGTCGTGGCAGAAGCCCGTCACCGCCTCGCCGACGACGGAGAGGTCCTCCATGTAGTGCTCGCGGCGTTGCCACACGATGACGACCGGCTCGCCGGTCACGGCGGCCAGCGCCAGCGCCTCGCCCACCGGGTCCGTCGGCTCGCCCCGCAGGATCGCGGCCGCCGCCGCGGCGGGGTCGGCCGGCGGCTCGGCGTCCACCGGCAGCCGGCGGCGCCGGACCGACTCGGCCTTGATCGTGCCGTCGGACGACATGCCGACCGGCGCGTGCCCCGACTGGCGCAGCAGGCGCAGCGTCTCATCCGGGGACAGGGCGCCGACCGCGACCGTCGGCGCGATCGCGCGCAGGCCCAGCTTGCGCAGCGCCCTGGCGCCGCACAACTCCGTGATGACGGCGGGATCGGTGGCGATCACGACGGACGGCGCGGCGGTGACCCTGATGGTGCCGTGTTTGCGCGCGGTGTCGGTGACCAGGTAGCGCAGCGGCTGGGGCACCGCCTTGGCCGAGAACGTGGCCAGGCCGTCGAGCAGGGTGCCGGCGTCCGTGCCCGCGTCCAGTGCCCGGCGGATCGTCTTGTCCGAGAAGCGCCACACGCTGGCCCGGTCACGTGACTCCAGATCGGCGCAGCCGTTCAGAAACGCGGCCAGGTCGGGGGCGGGGATGCCGGAGACGATCGCGGTCAGGTCGTTCTGCAGGGTCGTGGTCGTGGCGGGGGCGGGGAACAACGCGCCCACCCCGTCGTCGTCGTCCCTCTCGCCGTCGGACAGGATCGCGCGGCCGATGGTCGTGAGCGCTCCGCCGGCGACGATCCCGAGCAGTTCGCCCTCCCGCAGGGCCGCGGCGACGAATTCGCCGGCCGCAGGAACGGCCTCCTTGGTCGCCCGCGTCCGCCAGTCCACCGCGGCCCGCAGCCCGGCGGCGTCCGCGCCCAGACCCGTGGGCAGGGTGCGCAGCGTCTCCAGGACGGCCCGCCGGATCGGGCCCGCCGCGCACTCGAACGCGTACGGCGGCGGCATCGGCTCCATGTGCTCCTCGCAGCAGCCCACGACGCGATACGTGGGCGCCTGCGGCAGGCTGAGCCAGGCGTCGGCCAGCTCCCGCCACCTGGCGTCGGGGGAGCGCGCCAGCCAGTCGTCGACCAGCGTGGTGCTGACCAGCCGCTCGCCCAGCTCGGAGGCGACCAGGTCGGCGCCCGCGGCGACGTCGAGCCAGCACACCGCCTCCTGCTCGGGAAGGCCGAGCGCCTTGGCCAGCCGCCTGAGCTCACGCACGCCCACGCCGCCGGACTTCAGCTCGGCGATCGTCTCCGTGCCCGCCAGCTCGGCCAGCGCCTCGACGCGGTCGAGCGCGGCCAGGGCGGCGCCCACGCCGTCGCTCTCGGGACACGAGCGGGCCGGCACGTCGGGCTGCCCGGTCAGCGCGGGCTTCCAGCCGTCGCCGCGCAGGGCGAGCGCCACCTCCCTCGGCATCTCGACCTCCCAGCCGTCACGGATCATGAACCCGGCGTCGACCAGGCGTTGCACAGGGTCGGACCGGGAGACGGAGCCGTAGACGATCCGCTCCACGACCGGCGGCCCGGCCGCCATCTTCTCCAGCAACTCCCTGACCGTGCGCGGCAGCTTGGCCGCGTTCGCACGCAGGGCCGCCCCATCGCGCAGCAGCTCATCGGCCCGCGTCACCAGGTCGGCCTTGCGGCCCTGGGCATTGCCGCCGTGCGCCTTGACCACGACCTTCAGCGCTTCGGCGGTGACCTTCTTCGCGAACTCGCGCAGCGGTCTGCCGAGCCCGAACGGATGCGCCCACAGGCCCGGTTGGTGCGGTGAGCGCACGGTGCCGCCGTCGAGCGTGATCAGGCCCTGCTCGGCCAGCGTGCCCAGCACCTCGTCGAGCCGCCCGCGCGGGTCGTGCAGCATCGCGGCGAGGTCGGCGCGGGCGATCTCGCCTCCGGCCGTCTGCACGGCCTGGCTGACGGTGTGGCAGTCGGTGTCCAGGTCGAGCAGCGCGGGAACGGCCAGCTCGGGGCGGGCCAGCAGGCGTTCCAGCACCTCCGGCGACGATGCCGCGGACAGTTCGGGCCGGTTGCGAAGCAGGAGGACGAGGTCGTCGGGGAGATGAACCACGTACCGACTGTAGCGGGGTCGCCGCCGCGCCAAGGCAGCCTCAGAAAGGCGGGCTTCCCGGAGGCGGGAGCTCGCCCGAACCCCGCGCGACCAGCTCCACCGGCACCTTCACACGCCGGGGCGCCTTCGCGGGGTTCAGCAGCAGGTCCACCGCGCTGCGCGCCAGTCGCGTCACGTCGTAACGCACCACCGTCACCCCCGGACTGAACACCTCGGCCAGCGCGAAGTCGTCGAAGCCCACGTACGCGGGCCGCTCAGGCCGCTCCCGCAGCGCCTGCAGGATGCCGATCGCGGCCCGGTTGTTGGTGGCGAAGAACGCCGTCGGCGGGTCGGCGAGGTCGAGCAGCCGGGCGACCTCGTGCGAGACCCGCCACGGATCGAACACCCCGTGCACCACCAGCGCGTCGTCATCGGCGACCCCGGCGGCGCGCAGGGCCGTCCGGTAGCCGAGGGCGCGGTCGTGCACCGAGCTCAGCTCGTCGTCGTCGGAGATCAGCGCGATGCGGCGGTGGCCGCGGGCGAGCAGGTGCTCGGTGGCGGCGCGCCCGCCCCACACGTCGTCGAGCAGCACCACGTCGGCCGACTCCAGCCCCTGGGGGACGCGGTCCACGAAAACCGTCGTGAGGCCGGGGTGCTCGGCCAGCCAGCCGTGGTCGGCGGCCGAAGGGACGACGATGAGCGCGTCGACGCCGCGCGCGTACATCGACTCGATCAGCATGCGCTCCTTGTCGGCGCTCTCCTCGTACGAGCCGAACACCACCAGCGCCTCGTGCCCGGCGGCGGCCGACTCCACGGCGGCGGCCAGGCGCGAGTAGAACTCGTTTGAGATGTTCTCCATCACCAGGCCCAGGGTGAGCATGGTCGCGCCCCTGGCCAGGCGGGCGGCGGCCTCGTTGCGGCGGTAGCCGAGCGCGCTGATGGCCGCCTGCACCCGCTGCTGCAGCGACGCCCGGACGTGCGGCTCCTGATTGACGACCCGCGAGACCGTCTTGAGACTCACCCCGGCATGCCTGGCGACATCGGCCATGGTGGGCTTGCTGACAGCCCCTCCCCGACGCCTGCCTGTCATAGTCTGCCCCCATGGATGATGAATGGATCTGTGGCCGGTTGGGCGAGGACGAGCCCTGGATGCTGGGCGCGGTCAACCCGCCGGTGTTTGAGAACTCGCTGTTCACGTTCGCGACGGCGCAGGAGCTCGGGGAGGCGGTCAGGAACGAGGACGAGCGGTACGTCTACTGGCGCGGGACCAACCCGACGGTCGATCTCGCCCAGCGTAAGCTCGCCGCGCTGGAGCGGGGGGAGCGGGCCAAGTGTTTCGGGTCGGGCATGGGGGCCATCTCGGCCACCATCTCCTCGCTGGTGCGGGCCGGAGATCACGTGCTGGTGCTGGGCGCGGTGTACGGACCCACCACGCAGTTCCTGCGCTACCTGGAGAAGTTCGGCATCACGCATACGCACGTCGGCGACCTCGCGGAGTGTGACAGCGCTATCAGGGCGAGCACCCGCCTACTCTACTTCGAGTCGCCCTCCTACATGGCCTACGCCGTCGTCGACATCGCTGAGGTCGCCGGGTGGGCGCGTGAGCGGGGGCTGGTGACCGTGATGGACAACACGTGGTCCACGCCCCTGTTCCAGAAGCCGCTGACGATGGGCGTCGACCTCGTCGTGCATTCGTTGTCGAAGTACATCGGCGGCCACAGCGACCTCGTCGGCGGCGTCGTGGCCGGGCCGTCGAGGCTGATCAGGCCGCTGGCGCTGACCGAGTACCAGCTCTACGGCGCCGCCATGTCGCCGCACGACGCGGCCAAGGTGATCAAGGGGCTGCGCACGCTGTCCGTGCGGATGGCGGCCCACCAGGAGCGGGGGCTGGCGGTGGCCGCCTTCCTGGCCGATCATCCGGCGGTGCGGACGGTGAACCATCCCGGGCTGCCCGGCCATCCGGGGCACGCCATCGCGGTGCGGCAGATGTCGGGGTTCTCCAGTCTCTTCAGCGTCGTGCTGGACACGGAGGCACGGCAAGAAGTCGGGGTTTTTCTCGATAAATTGCGACATTTCAGGATCGGGGTGTCGTGGGGAGGCTTCGAGAGCCTGGTCAACGCCCCCGCCCTGTCCACCGAGGAGAGCGTCCGCGCCACGATGGGCATCCCCGTCGGACTCGTCCGCCTCTCGGTCGGCCTGGAGCCCGCCGACACGTTGATCAAGGATCTCGGTCTAGCGCTGGAAGCCGTCGGTCGCCTAGCGTGACTGACAGCGCTGTCTGATCCTTTTCTACCGCACTGACTTCGGCATGTCCCAGCCGCCGGCCACTTGGCGGAAGTTGTACGAGGCGGACAAGAGGACGACCGCGGGCAACCTTCGGCTACTCGTTCAGGGGCAGCAAGCGCCTCTCGGCTGGTCGCCATGATGCGGGTGGTGATCCCGGTCATGCTGCCGAGGGTCGCGGCCACGTTCGTGTTCATCGACAGCGAGGACGCCAAGACGATCCCGGCGGCCATGAACGCCTTCATCTGAATTGTGGCGCGGAGATTCGGTCCTTCAGGGCCGGGAGGAAGCGCCACTCCTCCTTTCGAAAACAGTATGGAAAGACTCGGTCACGTTCGGTAATATGCGTGGCGGATGAGGCCGCTGTGACAGGAGGTACGCGCCTGTCGGGGTGTGAGCGCCGGATGATGACCGACCTCAACCACCAAATCAGCAACTTTGTGGTGCGTGAAGCCGAACGCACCGGCCGCGGTGTCGCCCTGGAGGATTTGCGGGGGATTCGCGGGCGGGTCAGGGCTCACCGGCTCCAGCGGCGCACCCTGCACAGTTGGGCGTTCGCCCAGCAGATCACCTTCACCCGCTACAAGGCCGCCCGGGCCGGAGTCGCCTTCATCCTGGTCGATCCCGCCTACACCTCGCAAACGTGCCCGGAGTGCGGGTGCGTGGCCAAAGCGAACCGGCCGGCGCGGGGCCGGTTCGTCTGCACCCGGTGCGGCCTCGCTGGGCACGCCGACCACATCGCGGCCCGCAACATCGCCACACGCGGCGTTGCGGGCTGGGCTGTCATCAACCAGCCACACGCTACCGGCCTCCCTTCACCCAGACGGGACCGTGAGAGCGAACCACCGGCTTCACCCGGTGGTAGTTGATCACCCAGTACGACATCGACTGGGGCCCGATGGCGGCCGCCACCGTGGTCTCGGTGCTGCCCACGCTGGTGCTGTTCGCCGCCATCCGCCGCTACATCGTCGAAGGGCTCACCGCGGGAGCAGTGAAGGGGTGATGCATCCGATGTATCTCGGCTGACAAGTCTTGACGGGGGCTATTTCCTGTGTCATACAGGCGAAAGATCCGATGTGTCGCCTCTTGGAGTCGCCATGACACCCTCCATGGAAGACCCGAGCCGCCGAGCCGTCATCGGCGGTTTAGGCCTCGCCCCCCTGATCCCCGCGCACATACGATCGGCCCCCGGCTGGCGCCTGCGCGATAACGTCAGCCGGCCCGAGTTCCTCAAGGGCCAGGACCTGATCTGGGGCAGGATGCCCAGGTCCTGGTACGAAGGCCCGTTCCTGGGCGACGGGCTGCTGGGCAGCATGATCTACCAGGAGCCCGGCCAGAACAAGGTCCGCTTCACCGTCCAGCACGGCCGCGTCCAGGACCACCGGCCCGAGTTCGGCAGCGGCTGGGGCACCTGCCGCCTGCCCGTCGGCCACGTCACGCTCGACCCCGTCGGCACGATCACGGCGGTCGACTGGCGGCTCAACCTGTGGGACGCCGAGGTCACCGGCACCATCACCACAGACCGGGGCAAGCTCTCCTTCACCGCCTTCATCCACGACGAGTGCCTGGTCGCCAGGGCGGAGGCCGGCGGTGACGAGCGGGTCCGCTGGACCTTCCATCCGGAGGAGGCCGTCAGCCCCCGGTCGGCCAGCGAGGCCCCGCCCAGCGGTTACACGCCCAACCCGGCCTGGACCACGGCGACGGCCGGCGACGTCCAGCAGGTGCTCCAGCCGCTGGCCGGCGGGGGACAGACCGCGACCGCCTACCGGGTCAAGGACGGCCTGCTCCTGGTCGCCGTGGCCCACAGCTTCCCGTCCGCGACCCAGGCCCAGCAGAGCGCGCTCGGCACGATCAGGAACGCGCCGTCGTACGGGGTCCTGCGCAAGCGGCACCAGGACTGGTGGCACGACTTCTACGGCAAGAGCTTCGTGTCGCTGCCCGACCAGCGGCTGCAGAGCTTCTACTGGATCCAGCTCTACAAGGTCGCCTCCGCCGGCAGGGCGGGCGGCCCCGTCATGGCCACCACCGGCCCCTGGCTGGAGTCCACGCCGTGGCCGGCGGTCTGGTGGAACCTCAACGTGCAGCTCGAGTACTGGCTCATCCACGGCTCCAACCACCTGGAGCTCGACTCGCTCACCAGCACCCTCGACCGCAACCGCGACCAGCTCGTCGCCAACGTGCCCGCCGCCTACCGCGCCGACTCGGCCGGGGTGGGGCGCAGTTCCGACATGTTCTGCACCAGAAGCGTCGGCACGCCGGGCTCCGGAGCCGAGGTCGGCGACCTGACGTGGGCGCTGCACAACGTCTGGCTGACCTACCGGCACTCGATGGACGACAAGCTGCTGCGGGACACGATCTTCCCGCTGCTCAGACGGGCGATCAACTACTACCTGCACTTCCTGGCCAAGGGCCAGGACGGGCGGCTGCACCTGCCCAGCACGCTGTCGCCCGAGTACCCGGTCACGCCGCCCCAGGACACCAACTACGACCTGGCGCTGATCAGGTGGGGCTGCCAGACGCTGATCGAGTCGTCGGACCTTCTCAAGATCGACGACCCGCTCAAGCCGAAGTGGAAGGAGGTGCTCGCCACGCTCGTCGACTACCCGGCCGACGCCGACGGCTACATGATCGGGGCAGGCACGCCGTACGCGCAGTCGCACCGCCACTACTCCCACCTTCTCATGATCTATCCCCTCTACCTGGTCAACTGGGACCAGCCCGAGCACAGGGAGCTGATCGAACGGTCGGTCGCCCACTGGCAGTCGCTGACGAGCGCCCACCGCGGCTACAGCTTCACCGGCGCGGCCTCCCTCTACGCGATGATGGGCCGGGGCGACACGGCGCTGTCCTACCTGGAGCGGTTCTTCGACCCGGCCAGCCGCTACCCGTGCCAGGCCAACACCCACTACGCCGAGGCCGGCCCGGTCATCGAGACGCCGCTGTCGGGCGCCCAGTCCATCCACGACCTGCTCTGCCAGAGCTGGGGCGGCGTCGTCCGCGTCTTCCCCGCCGTGCCCGCCGCCTGGCAGGACGTCACGCTGCACGACTTCCGCACCCAGGGCGCGTTCCTGGTCTCGGCGGTGCGCAAGGGCGGGCGTACGTCGTTCATCCGGATCAGGAGCCTGGCGGGGGCGCCGCTGCGGCTCAAGCACGGCCTGGCCGGCTCGGTCAGGGCCGAGCTCTCCGACGGCCGGAGCGCGCCGGTGAAGGACCTGGGGAACGGCGTCGTGGAGATCACCCTGGGCAAGGGGAACGAGGTGCTCGTCTATACGGGCACACGGCCCGACCCGGTCATCGCCGCGGTGCCGGTGAGCAAGCCGGGGCAACCGTGGGGCCTGCCCGCGATCCCGCCGCCCGGCCCCACCACGCCGGTGGACCTGTCAGCGCATTTCGACAACGACGGCGTCTCCACCCACGAGACGATGACGGACGGGGATTTCGACGGGTCCGGCTACACCTACCCGGCCGAGGAGCTGCCCGCCGCGGGGCCGTTCGTCCACGAGGGGCTGAACTTCGTCTTCCCCGCCTATGGGGACGGCGCCGCGAACAACGTCACCGCCCAGGGGCAGACCATCACCGTGCCCTCCGGCGCGTACGCCAAGGTGCGGCTGCTCGGCGCGGCCAACTCGGGGGCCGTCACCGCCACGCTGACCGCGACGTACACCGACGGCTCCACCGCCCAGGTGCCGCTCGCCGTGCCCGACTGGGGCGGCCAGGCGGGGGCGGGGGTCACGGAGGTCGTGCGCTGCACCCACCGGCACGGCAGAGCCGGCGCGCACTCGCTGCGGGTCGGGCTGTTCGAGGTGCAGGCCCCACTGGACCCGGCCAAGCGGCTGCGCTCACTGACCCTGCCCACGCTGACCAGGCCGCAGGTGCACCTGTTCGCGCTCTCCTTGGAGGCCATAAAGGGGTGATTGGGATAGCCGACCGCTCATCGCGCCGAACAGACCTTTCACCGCAGGCCATCCCCAACTAATCGCCGGACGGAAGCGGCTCGCCGAACAACCCGCCTACGGCTCTCCACGACGGGTAGGTTGCGCTCTTACGTTGGGCGTGATCCGCATCACAGTGGAGGTCTCGTGACGACTAAAGAACATGACGCGTCGGTCTATGAGCAAGTACAGGAGAGCAGTGAGTTCCAGGAGCTGAAACGACGATTCCGCGCCTGGACGTTCCCCATGACCGTGGCGTTCCTCGCGTGGTACCTGCTGTATGTGGTGCTGTCCGGGTGGGCGCGCGACTTCATGGCGATCAAGCTGCTCGGAGAGATCAACGTCGGGCTGATCTTCGGTCTGCTGCAGTTCGTGTCCACGTTCGCCATCGCGTGGGCGTATGCCAGGCATGCCGAGAAGAAGCTCGATCCCATCGCGGACAAGCTCCGTCACGAGGTGGAGGAGAAGACGAAGTGAGCTCGACGACCCTGGGGATGATCCTCTTCCTCACCTTCGTCGCCGCCACCCTGGCGATCACGTTCTGGGCCAGCCGCCAGACCAAGACGGCCGCCGACTACTACGCCGGCGGCCGGTCGTTCACCGGCGTGCAGAACGGCCTGGCCATCGGCGGCGACTACATGTCGGCCGCCTCCTTCCTCGGCATCGCGGGCATCATCGCGCTGTCCGGCTACGACGGGTTCCTGTACTCGATCGGGTTCCTGGTGGCCTGGCTGGTCGCGCTGCTGCTGGTGGCCGAGCTGATGCGCAACTCCGGCAAGTTCACCATGGCCGACGTGCTGGCCTTCAGGATGAGCCCCAGGCCCGTCCGCACGGCCGCCGGCGTCTCCACGATCGTGGTGAGCATCTTCTATCTGCTGGCCCAGATGGTGGGCGCGGGCGCGCTGGTCGGCCTGCTGCTCGGCATCACCAGCGAGGCGGGCAAGGCGTGGACGATCGTCGGCGTGGGCGCGCTGATGATCGTTTATGTGGTGTTCGGCGGCATGAAGGGCACCACCTGGGTCCAGATCGTCAAGGCCGTGCTGTTGATGGGCGGCGCGGCCCTGGTGACGGTGCTGGTGCTGGGCAAGTACGGCTTCAACCTGTCGGCGCTGCTCGGCCAGGCCGCCGCCACCAGCGGCCCCAAGGCCAACCCCGAGAGCTTCCTCAGCCCCGGCCTCAAGTACGGCACCGAGGCGCAGGGCCTGGCCGGCAAGATCGACCTCATCAGCCTGGGCCTGGCCCTCGTGCTCGGCACGGCGGGCCTGCCGCACATCCTCATCCGCTTCTACACCGTCCCCACCGCCAAGGACGCGCGCAAGTCGGTGCTGTGGGGCATCGGCATCATCGGCGTGTTCTACCTGCTCACCCTGGTCCTCGGCTTCGGCGCGGCGGCCCTGGTCGGCAAGGACGCGATCGTCGCAGGGGACAAGGCGGGCAACACGGCCGCGCCGATGCTGGCAGAACGCATCGGCCAGGAGATCTTCGGTCCGGTCGGCGGCACGATCCTGCTGGCGCTCATCGGCGCCGTCGCCTTCGCCACGATCCTGGCGGTGGTCGCGGGCCTGGCCCTGGCCTCCTCCTCCAGTTTCTCCCACGACCTGTACGCGCACGTCTTCAAGCGCGGCCAGGCCACCGAGCGCCAGGAGGTCGTGGTGGCCAGGATCTCCGCCCTGGTCATCGGCGCCGTCGCCATCGGCCTCGGCATCCTGGCCCAGGGCCAGAACGTGGCCTTCCTGGTGGCCCTGGCCTTCGCGGTCGCCGCCTCCGGCAACCTGCCCGCCATCCTCTACAGCCTGTTCTGGAAGAGGTTCAACACCACGGGCGCGGTCGCGGCCATCTACGGCGGTCTGCTGTCCGCCCTGATCCTGGTGATCTTCTCGCCGGTCGTCTCCGCCCCGCCGCCCCCGGCAGGCACGGCGGTGACGGCGCTGATCCACGGCGTGGACTTCCACTGGTTCCCGCTCAGCAACCCCGGCATCGTCTCGATCCCGCTCGGCTTCCTGTGCGGCTGGCTCGGCACGATCCTGAGCAAGGAGTACAACGCCGCCAAGTACGCCGAGATAGAGGTCCGCTCCCTGACGGGCGTCGGCGCGGAGAAGGCCTCCGAGCACTGACCGTCCCCCGCGAAGGCACGCGCCCGCCCCCCACCGGGCGCCTGCCTCCCGATAGGCGCCCTAACCCCCCCAGGGCGCCACGAAGGGCCCGGCCTTTTCGCAAAGGCCGGGCCCTTTCGGCGCGTCACAACGTGCAGGATGTCCATGTCGGTGTCCCTGGGCTTGAAGACGCCCTCGAAGTCGCCGACGCTCTGGTTGCCCGGGTAGGCGGCGGGCAGCGTGTTGCGGAAATCCTGCCGCCACTGCTCGCGCAGATATTCTTTGAGCACCTCGTTGATTTTCAGGCAGTCGGCGTGGTTGCCCTGCAGCAGTCCGACGCCGCCGTTCGCGGGAACGGGTATGGCCGCGTCGTCACCGCAGCCTGAGCGCGGTCGCGGCGTTGTCGAGCCAGGCCGCCAGGAACCGTTCCGGATCGAGGTCGCCGGGGGTGTGGCCGATCATGATCCGCAGGAGCGGGTAGTAGGTGAGCGAGGCCAGCAGCACGGCCGCCGTCGCCTCGGGATCGTCGGCCCGCACCCGGCCCAGCTCCCGCTGCGCCCGGATCCACACCGCCCCCTGCGCGTAGACGCTCGCCAGCACCCCCTGCCACATGCGCTCGAACAGGTCGGGGAAGCCGTCGAACTCGCGCAGCATGATCCGGATGAGGTCGCGGTCGGTCTCGATCACCTCCCAGACGACCCGCGCCATGCCTTCCAGCGCCTGCCGCCCGCTCTCCCCGGGCGAGGTCTCGGCCGCCGCCCGGCCCGCGATCGTCTCCAGGTTGCGCCGTACGGCCTCCTCCAGCAGCGCCCGCTTGGAGGGGAAGTGCTTGTAAAGCGCTCCGGACCCCGTCGTCAGCCCGCACGCCGCCTGGATGTCGGCCACAGAGGTGGCGGCGTATCCCTTGGTGGAGAAGAGCCTGATGGCCTCGTCGAGGAGGCGCTGCCGGGTGACACCCGGTGTCGATCTCGCCATAGTAAGAGAGTACTCTCTCACTATGAAGGTGTTCGTCACGGGAGGAACCGGCGCGATCGGCCGCCACGCCGTCCCCGCGCTGCTCGGCGCGGGTCACGAGGTGACCGCCCTGGCCCGCACGCGGGAGAAGGCGGCCGCGCTCGGCGATCAGGGGGCGCGGCCCGCCATGGTGTCGCTGTTCGACCGTCGGGCGCTGGCCTCGGCGTTCGAGGGTCACGACGCCGTGGTCAACCTGGCGACTGCGATCCCGCCGATGTCGAAGTTCATGAGCGTCCGCGCGATGCGCGACAACTACCGGGTGCGGGCCGAGGGCTCGGCCGCCGTCGCGGACGCCGTGCTCGACGCCGGCGTCGGGCGGATGGTGCAGGAGTCGGTCAGCATGGTCTACCGCGACCAGGGCGCGCGCTGGATCGACGAGGACGCGCCCGTCGACCGCTACCCGATGACCAAGGGCAACTTCGCCGCCGAGGTCAGCGCCCACCGGGCCCCGTGCGGCGTCGTGCTGCGCTTCGGCTGGTTCTACGGGCCGGGCGCCGCCCACAGCGAGGAACTGTTCGCCCTGGCCCGCCACCACGCCACGATGGTCCTCGGCGATCCCGGCGGCTACGTCTCCTCTATCCACATGGCCGACGCCGGCACGGCCGTGGTCGCCGCGCTCGGGGTCGCCGCCGGCACCTACAACGTCGTGGACGACGAGCCGCTGACCAAGCGCGCCTTCGCCGCCGCGCTCGCCCGCGCCGCCGGTGCCCGGCCGTGGGTGCGCGGGCCCGGCAGGGCCGCCCTGCTGCTCGGCGACCGCATCACCTCCCTGACCCGCTCGCTGCGGGTCGGCAACGCCCGTTTCCGCGCGGCGTCCGGCTGGGGCCCGCGCTACCCGAGTGCGCGCGAGGGATGGCTCGCCACGGCGGAGGACCTTACATCACGATAATATTTACATCAGTTGTAACTTTACTTGAAGTGGTGTTACGTGGAGGGGGTGAGAACACTTTCGTTACCTGCTCGCGTCGCTCCGGCCGTCGGGCTGTGCTTCCTGGCGCCGCTGATCGCCGAGTACCTGATGGGCAACATGCCGATCACCGACGTCGCGGCGCTGATCCCGCTGACGATCATGTACGGCGGCGGCGCGCTGCTCATCCGCGAGTTCGTCCGGCGGACCGGGCGCGGCTGGCCCGCCATGATGGTTTTCGGCACGGCGTACGGGATGATCGAGGAGGCGTTCGTCACCCAGACGCTCTGGAATGAGAGCTGGTACGACGTCCGCATCCTCGACTACGGCTACCTGCCCGCGCTCGGGACGGCGCTGCCGTGGGTGCTGTTCATGGTGGGCGTGCACACGGTCTGGAGCATCAGCGTCCCGATCGCGATCATGGAGACGCTCGCCGGGCCACGCCGCACCACGCCATGGCTGGGCACGGCAGGGTTCCGGGTCCTGGCCGGGGTCATCGCGGCGTTCGTCCTGCTCGTCGTCGGCTACGCCGCCATCGGCGGCATCCACCTCGCCGGCCCGCCGCAGTACGCCGGGGCCGCCCTGGTGATCGCCGCCATCATCGCGATCGGCCTGCGCCTGCGCGGCGGCGCGCCCGGGCTTCCCGGCAGTGCCCCCAGCCCGTGGTCGATGCTCGCCTTCGCGCTGGCGGCCGGCGCGTTCTTCGTCCTGCTCTACGCGACCGACCCCACGGGCCTGTCGCCCTGGCTGGCGCGGGCGCTGCCCGTCCCGCCCTGGCTGAGCGTGCTGCTCTACCTGGCGCTGTTCGCCGTCAGCGGCGTCCTGGTGTCCCGCTGGTCACGCCGCGAAGGCTGGTCGCAGGCGCATCGGCTGGCGCTCGCGGCGGGGGCCGTGCTCACCTACGCGTGGCACTCCTTCCCGTGGAGGTCGATCGCGCCCGCCGGCCTGCCGCTCGACCTGACCAGCAACGCCGTCATGACGGTCGCCGCGATCGCCCTGCTGGTGGTCGCCGCGCTCCGGGTCGGAAGAAGCGCTTGGTAAAAGCCGATGGGAGGCGTCGCGCGGACGCCTCCCATCGGGGGAACTCAGCTTCCGACCGGTTCGGCCCGGAGCCGGGCCGAGTGCTTGACGAGCGAGATCAGCACCTCTTTGCTGGAATCACGCTTGCGGGCGTCGCACATGATGATGGGGATCGACGGGTTGAGCTGGAGCGCGAGCCGTACCTCCTCCAGCTGGAACGTGGGCGAGCCCTCGAAGCAGTTGACCGCCACCACGAACGGCGTCCCGCGCCGTTCGAAGTAGTCGACCGAGGGGAAACAGTCGGCCAGTCGGCGGGTGTCGGCCAGGATGACCGCCCCGAGCGAGCCTTCGGCCAGCTCGTCCCACACGAACCAGAACCGTTCCTGCCCCGGAGTGCCGAACAGATACAGGACGTAGTCGGAGCCGAGCGTGATCCGGCCGAAGTCCATCGCCACGGTGGTGGTGTTCTTGGCCTCCACCGAGGAGATGTCGTCCACGCCGATGCCGCGGTCGGTCAGAACCTCCTCGGTCCGCAGCGGCCGGGTCTCGGAGACAGCGCCCACCATCGTCGTCTTGCCCGCGCCGAAGCCGCCCGCGATCAGGATCTTGATCGCCGTCGGCAGCCGCCGACGCTCAGAGCGAACGAAGGCCATCGAGCACCGCCCTGTACAACTTCATGTCGTGCATATCCACCTCGGATCGTGGTTCCTGGGCAGAGACGAGTTCGCGGTCGAACAGGTCGCCGAGCAGCACCCGGATCGTGCCGGCCGGCAGGTCCAGATATGCGGCGATCTCTGCGACGGACTTGGGCTCACGGCAGAGCTGAATGATTCGCAGGTGCTCGGGGTCGAGCCCGGCGTCGGGGCCGGGCGGCGGCCCGATCGCCAGCGCCATGGAGATCAGGTCGAACTTGCCGTGCGCGGGCTGGGTACGGCCACGGGTCACCACATAGGGCCGGACGATCTCAGGATCGACCCAGTGCTCGTCCGTGGGCTCGTCCGGCCCTCTCACCGGTCGCTCCTGGCGGCGGCCTCGGCGTTGCGGGCGCCCGAGGTGAGGTACTGGCCCACCCGGGCGACCATCATCGCCATCTCGTAGGCGATCAGCCCGATGTCGGCGTTCTGCGCGCACAACACCGCCAGGCACGCCCGCTCTCCCGCGTTCGTCACGATGAGGAACTGGTTGCGCCACTCCACGACGACCTGCCGCACCGGGCCGCCGGAGATGTGCTCCGAGACGCCCTTGGCCAGGCTCTGCAACCCGGACGCCACGGCCGACAGGTGCTCCCCGTCGGTCCGCTGCAGCCCCGCGGACGAGGCCATCAGCAGGCCGTCGGACGACAGCACGATCGCGTGGTCGGCCTCCTTCACCCGGCCGACAAGGTCGTCGAGCAGCCAGTTGAGGTCGGTGCCAGAGCTGGGGCTCATGTGTCACCTCCCTGCTGCTCATCCAGCATCTTGGCCGCCTCAGTACGGCCAAGACGGGTGCCTGACTGCAGAGATCCCATCATCGCGCGGATCTCCTCCGGCGAGCGCTCGTCATCGTCCTCCTCCAAATCGGGCTGCGTGGGCGTGTCGTCCCGCAGCGCTGGCGCCAGGTTGGCCTGAGGCACTCGAAGCGGCAATCCTGACGGCGTGAACTCGGCCACAGGCTGCTGCTCCGGTTCTTCCGCTGGCGTTTCCTGTCGTGGTCGTTCCGGGGTCGGAACGGGCGTGGAGCCGGGCGTGGGGGCGGCCGACAAGGGGCGTGCAGGGGCCGGCCCCTGCGGGGGGACCGGAGACTGGCGCGCCGGCTTGAGGGCGCGCACGTTCTCCTGTCCGTTGAGCATACGCACGTTCTCCGCCGTGCCAGGCCGCGCCGCGGTCGCCACCGCCGTCGCCCTGCGCGGCAGCCGCTCCGTGCCGCCGCTCTCCTGCGGCTCGGGCGTGGGGTCGAGCTGGACGAGCTCCTGCGGCAGCAGCACCACGACCGTGGTCCCGCCGTACGGCGACGACTTGAGCACCACCTGGATGTCGTGGCGCCTGGCGAGCTGGCTGACCACGTAGAGCCCCAGGCGGGCGGTGCCCGTGATGCGGAACTCGGGCGGGTCGGCGATGCGCTGGTTGGCGGAGTCGAGGTCTTCCGGCTTCATGCCCAGACCCCGGTCCTCGATCTCGATCACGTAGCCGTTGGCCACGAGCTGGCCGCTGACCTGCACGTTCGTGTAGGGCGGCGAGAACGACACGGCGTTCTCGATCACCTCGGCGAGCAGGTGGATCACGTCACCGACGGCCCGGCCGACGAGCACGACGTCGCCCATCGGCATGAGCGTGACGCGCGTGTAGTCCTCGACCTCGGCCAGCGCGCCACGCACGACGTCCACCATGGGGACCGAGCGCCGCCACGTACGGGCGGGCGCCGAGCCGGAGAGCACGATGAGGTTCTCGGCGTTGCGCCGCATGCGGATGGCGAGGTGGTCGAGCCGGAAGAGCTCCTTCAGCTCCTCAGGGTCGGTCTCGCGCCGCTCCATGACGTCGAGCACGGTCAACTGCCGGTGCACCAGGCCCTGCGTCCTGCGGGCCAGGCTCAGCAGGATGTCGCGGATGCTGCGGCGCAGCTCGGCCTGCTCGGCGGCGACGCTGATGGCGGTGTGCTGGACGGTGTTGAACGCCTGACCCACCTGCCCGATCTCGTCGTCACCGAAGTCCAGCGCCGGCGCCTCCTTGGCCAGGTCGACCTCCTCGCCGCGGCCGATGCGCTCGACGACGCCGGGCAGGCGGTCGTCGGACAGCTCGTGTGCGGCGTCGCGCAGCTTCTGGAGCTGGGTGAACAGGGCGCGGGCCGTGGTGATGGACAGGATGATCGAGGCGATGACCGCGATGAGCCCGAGACCGCCGGCCAGGACCAGCCGGACGACGACGTTGACGGCCACGGGGACAGTCCTGTCGACGAGCCGGTCGCCGGCGGTGAGGACCATGGTGTTGAAGTCGGTCAGCGCGCGGTCGGTCGCCGCCTTCCACGCCTCGGCGCGGAAGGGCAGGTTCACGGCGCCCGGATCCTGCTCCATGATCTGCTTTTCCATGGCGGTGAGCTGGGCGAACGACTGACCCCTGATCAGGTTGTCGTACGCGGCCCGCTCGTCCGCCGGCAGGTCGTTCGCCGCCTGGTCGGCCACGATGCGCCAGGCGCCCGCGGCCTGGGTGAACTCCGCCTGCTCGGCCGAGGTGAGGCGGCCCTCGGCCAGCACGCCGGCCAGCAGCGCGTCCTCCCTGGTCAGCACGTCTCTGGCGCGGCTCAGGCTGAGCAGGCCGCGTACGTGCTGGGCGAGGTCCTTGTCGTCAAGGGTCGCCAGCGAGCCGTACAGGCCGTAGATGGGGTTGATGACGTCGCTGTACGCGTTCGTCGCCTGCACCCGGTCAATCCGGCCCGCGTCGATGGACTTGCGGATCCCGTTGATCGAGTTGAGCCGCTTGAGAGCGTCGTTGAGTCGTTGCTCACCCTCGTTGTCGAGGGCCAGGGAGACCACTCCCGCGCCCGCAGCCTCCCGGAACTCGGCCACCAGGGCGTCGGTTCGCTTACGCTGGGTATCCATGTCCTTGCGGAAGCGGGTGGACCTGTCGCTCAACCTGACCGCCGAGACCCGGCGCTCTTTCTGGAGTTCGACGAGCAACGGCTCGCTGGGGCCGACGACATAGGTGTCGAGCTGTGTGACCCACAGGAGGTTGACGCCCTCGCGGAGCGTGACCCACGCCGCGAAGACCCACAACGCCGCGAGGGAGAGTAGCAGAGCCGTGACTTTGGTCCGCAGTCGCGTATTGCGGAAGCCCATTATACCCACCCGGTGAATGTCTTATCGTGTGTCTCGGCCGTCAGGACGTGCGACGATCCGGACTGTATGGATCACGGAACTCTAGCGCAACGGCAAAGTATGCCTCAAGCAAGATCAATCAGTTTGCTAGGATATATCCGATTTTTGACATTATTGGTAAATGTAGGTCAACAATCGGTACACTTCCCAAGTGAGTGACCCCGCCTCGACGTATTTCAGCATCCGCAACGACCTCGCGGACCGGCTGCTTGCACGATCGCACCAGATGGCCGGCGTGCCCGAGGCGGACAGGGGCGCCGTTCTGCAGGCCGCGCTCGATGCCGTCCCCGAGGCGGCACGGCTGCTGCGGCCGTACACCGCCCTGTTCGCCGATGGCGACAGCGCGGCCAGCCGGCTCGCGTTCAGCTGTTTGTCGGCGGCGGCCACGTTCCCGCGGGCGCGGCGGGAGCAGATCGCCGATCTGGGCTCCCTGACCGCGATCCTGTTCGGGGTCGACGACATCGCCGACAACGTCGCGGGAGCATCGACCCCCGGCGACGTCGCCGCACTGTTCCAGCGGTTGTCGGCCATCCTCGCGGGCGCGCCGTCCGGGAGTCGCGTTTCGGAGCCGATGGAACAGGTGCTGCACGCCTGGCAGGCATGGTGTGCTCGCCTGCGCGGTTACGACGGCGCCGCCGCGTACGTGCCGGACCTGAGGGAACAGCTCGAACTCGCGGGCGCCGCCATGGCCAGGGAACGCCTCTGGGCGACGGGTGGCCGGCCCTGGCCGGCGTACGAGGAGTACCTGGCCAACGGCGGGCTCACGATCCTCTACCACACGTGGTGGTTGGCGGCGCTGGGGATCTGCGGGCCGGAATCCGCCGACGCCGCCCATTGGCGCGTCATCGGACCGGTCACCGATCTCGGCGCGGCGTGTCTGCGGCTGGCCAACGATGTCAGGACGTTCCAGCGGGAGAAGGACGAGGGCAAGCCGAACTCCGTGCTCATCCTCGAACGCGCCGGCATGAGCACGCAGGCCGCGGTAGAGCGGGTCTCGGCGCACATCGCCGATCTCAACGCGGCCTTCGCGCAGGCGCTCGCCGTCCTGCCCGCCGAACTGGCGTGGGCGGCGGACGGGCAGCGCAGGAGCGTGGCCTTCAACGGAGGCTGGTACATGGCCAGGGACACGCACGCGTACACGGTCCAGGATCTGGCGGCCGACGTGGACACACACAGCGATTAACCGGTGTCTCCGCCGCGGGCCGGGTTGTGCGACCGACGGCAGAGGTGGGCAGCGGCGATCATCGCGGCGCGTGTCACGGCCAGCGGCGTGTAGAGGTCCTTGTCATGCCAGAGGGGCGGATGCTCGTCGACCGTCGACCGCGACAGGTACTCGTGTCCCCGGTGCGCGGCACGCGTGTACCGGGCATCCGTGTCATCCCCGGCCAGCAACAGAATCTGCATGCCGTACGCGGTCTCCTCGGCGGTGCCCTGCCAGCGGCCCCAGGAGCCGTCCGGCCGCTGGGTGTCCAGCGCCCACGCGACGGCCGCGCGCACCGCGCTCTGCGACTCCTGCCCGCCGAAGGCGTCCAGTGCCATCGCGCAGCTGGCGGTGGCGTAGTACGGCGAGGCGTGCCACCTGTCGGTCCAGCTGCCGTCCGGCTGCTGCCGCTCTCGTAGCCAGGCGGCCACCTCTGTGATGGTCTGCGCGTAGCGAGGTGCGGAGGCGGGCCTGCGGCGTACGTACTCGCCGAAGGCGTCCAGCACGTGGGCGTTGACGCTGACCGAGGTGCCCTGCTCGCCGAGCCAGGTGGAGAAGTGGGCTCCCGAGCGGAATTCCCACAGGCTGTCCGGTTCGTGCGGTACGCCGAGCAGCGCCAGCGCGTAGAGCGCCACGGACGTCGTGTCCGCGTCGGCGGGCAGCCCCGGCCCCGCGGGCGTGCCGGCGGGCCCGATCGACGCCCTGATGTCGGCCACCATCTCCGCCGGCGCCTCGACCTGCACGCCCGCGCGGAGCAGCCAGCTCAGCACCCAGCCTCGCTCGAAGACGGTGATGGGCAGTCCGACGGGTACGGGGCCGCCGTGGCGGCGGACGACCGCTTCGAGATGCCCGCGCGCCGACTCGTGCTCGTCGGGCCGGCCGGGCGCGCCCAGCCAGGCGGCCGTCGCGGCGGGCGAGGCGCCGATGCTGCCGATGGGGGTGGGGTGGATGCCGGGCGCCCCCGTGGCCTCCTCGCCGGCGATCTCCAGAGCGTGGAGCAGCTTCTCGGGGACCTGTACGCCGGCCTTGACCCACGATCTGACCCGCTGGAGGGTGTCGTAGCTCATCCCCTCCGGCAACGGCAGCGGCGCGTGGCACGCCAGGATCTCGACGTGCCGGTTGATGAGCGCCACGAGGGAGGGCACGATGTGCTCGATCGCCGGCATGTCCGGAAGATCCAGGCGCTTGTTCAGCCAGGCGGCGAGTACGCGCAGGCCGTGCTCGGCCGTGTGCGCGAGGCCAGGGCGGTCCGTGCCGGGGTCATCGCGCGTCAGCGCGGCCAGGATCGCCTCGGTGGCGCTCAAGGTCGGCACCAGGCCGTACCCATCGGGTGCGCCCCATGCGCCGTCCCGCCCCTGCGTCCGGGTCAGGTAATCGATGCGCTCCAGATGGCCGGTCAGCCAGGGGGCGAGCGAGACCAGGCGGCCGGTCTCGTAGACCGACGACGAGACCTGCCCCCACGGTCGCAGCATGAGGCTGGTGACCAGTTCGGCGGCGACCGCGGAGCTGTCCTGCGTCCCTTCTGCGGTGATGCCCACGACGGTCACGCCGCGTTCCGCTCGATCGGCTCCAGCTGCAGCAGGAGCTTCTCCTTGGGCCGGACGGACGCCCCGGGGATGGGGGTCAGCCGTTGCGGGTTGGTCAGCACCGGCCGGTACCTGCTCAGCAGGTTGGCGATCACCAACGGCGCCTCTACGTAGAACAGATGCTGGCCGAGGCAGACATGTGGGCCCGCGCCGAAGGGGATGAAGGAGTAGCGGTGGCGGCGCTCGGCCTTCTCGTTGGCCCAGCGCTCCGGGTCGAACTCCGACGGCCGGTCCCAGAACTCCGGCAGCCGGTGAGTGGTGTACGGGCTGACCAGCACCTGCGAGCCGGCCTTGATGCGGACGCCGCCGATCTCCGTGTCGGCCACGGTCTGGCGGGGGATGATCCAGGCCGACGGATAGACGCGTAAGAGCTCCTGCAGGACCATGCGCAGGTACTTCAGTTCGGCGACGTGCGAGGGCCGCACCTCGGAGTCGCCCACCACGCGCCGGACTTCGTCCTGCAGCCGGGCGTTCACCTCGGGGTGCTCGTGCAGGACCGACCACAGCCAGGTCAGCGACATCGCCGTCGTCTCCGAGGCGGCGCCGTAGATGCTCACCAGGTCGTCGCGCACCTGTCGCAGGTCGGCCTTGCCGTCCTGCTCGATCCGGGCCGTGAGCAGTTCCGAGACGACCTCGTTGCTGTGCGACTTCTCCCGGCTGGCCTGCTCGATGAGCGGGTAGACGATCTCGTCGATCTTCTTCGCCGACCGCAGGAACGCGCGGTCTCCTGGAACCTTGATGGAGTACGGGGCGAAGGGGACGAGTAGCCGGAAGCCGATCGAGGTGGCGCACGTGGCGAACTCGGGCGCCAGCCGCTCGGCGGTGTCGCGGGAGATCCGGCCGCCGAACAGGACCTTGATGACGGCCTGGTTGACGATCGTGGTCATCTGGTGACCGCCGTCGATCGGCCGCCCCGTCCGCGCGAAGTCCTCGAGTTCGACGATGCACTCGGAGATGATGTCGGCCATGTCCTCGGCCAGCGAGGCGGTGTACCGGGCGGTGAAGAGGGGCTGGAGGATCTTCCTCGTGGAGGCCCAGCCGTCGCCCTCGCCGAGGATGCTGTGGCCGGTGACCCGCTGCACCGGCCGCCAGAACATGCCCTCGCGGACGAAGTTGCTCCAGTCCGTCTTGAGTACCTGCTGGACGTGGTCCGGATGCGAAATCAGGTAAGGGCGGAAGGGGCCCAGGTCGAGCCGGACGATTCGCCCGTTGGCCTCGACGCCCATTTTCGCCAGCTCGGTGACGGGGTCTTTCACCAGCCGGGGGATGGCCTTGTAAAAGGGGAGTACTTGCGGGCTGGTCGCGGTGGCGCTCGTAGCTTGCGACATGGTGGCGGTCCCCGATCCGGGTGCGATATGCAACTTAGAGTCGGCTATGCGGATATTGGCAGTATTTGAGGTACTATCGCATGAAAAGTCGGACTTGATCAAGTCTGGGGAATATGGGGATGTATGTCCGCTTGTCCTCGCGACTCTCGGGGATCTGTCCTGGGCGGTTGGCGGGTCTCCTGCGGCCAGGGGGTCCGACGGCTGCCAGAGTAGCGCGTCTGGCGGATGATGATCGCCACGGGTACTTCCTTCGTCGCGTACGGTGTCCATCGCAGACCACGGACATTCCCTGACAAAAGTCAATCGACGGGTGGATTGTCACATGCTTGTGCATGTAGATTCAAGATCGTACCTGGGTAGGAGCTCCCGTTGAATCACAGTCCGTCGTCCGACGGTGCCATCACGCGCTGCCGAAGCCTGTTCGAGCCCGCCCTGCGCGAGGCGGTCTCGGCCCTGCACCCGTGGGGCGCCCAGATGGCCGCCTTCGCCCTGGGCTGGTCTGATGCCGACGGCAGGCCGGACGACAGGGACGGCGGCAAGGGAGTGCGGCCGGCCGTGGCCATGCTCGCCGCGGAAGCCGTCGGAGGCGGCGCGGAATCGGGGCTGCCGGCCGCGGTGGCGGTGGAGCTGGTGCACGCGTTCTCGCTCGCGCACGACGACATCATCGACCACGACGAACGGCGCAGGCACCGCGCGGCGCTTTGGAAGGCCTACGGGGTGGGGCCCGCGCTGCTGGCCGGCGACGCGCTGCTGGCCCTGGCCGTGCACGAGCTGGCCGGACGGCCCGAGGCGATGAGGTACCTGTCGGCGGCGTTGGTCGAGCTCGTCCAAGGGCAGACCGCCGACATGGCCTTCGAGAACCGGCCCTGGCACGGCCCCCGTGCGGTCACGATCTCCGAATACGTCGAGATGGCCGCGGGCAAGACCGGCGGCCTGCTGGGGGCCGCGGCGGCGACGGGGGTGGCCCTGGGAGGCGCGCCCGCGCTCGCGGATCGCATGTGGGAGATGGGGCGGGATCTGGGGGTGGCGTTCCAGATCGTGGACGACATGCTGGGCATCTGGGGTGAACCTGACGTCACAGGAAAGCCCGTTCACAACGATCTGCGGCGCGACAAGAAGACCTTCCCCGTCCTGGCCGCGCTCGCCGCGGACCACCCGGAAGCGCGCGAACTGGCCGCGTTGCTGGCGGCCGGGCTCCCGGACGACGACGCGGTACACCAGGCCGCGCGCCTCGTGACGGAAGTCGGCGGACGTGCCTCGGCCGAGGCCATGGCGGAGCGGTACATCTCCTCGGCCCTGCGGATCATGGACGAATGCCTGCCCGAGGCGGTGGAGTTGCGTGCGGTGTGCGAGTCGCTGGTCCACCGGGTCCGCTGACCTTCCCCCCACGGCTGGGACCCCACCAGGGATCCCGGGCCGTTCGGGGTTCGAGCGGGGTCAGGGACGGGAGGCTTCGTCCAGGAGGGCCAGTTCGTCGGCGCTGAGCGTGAGCGAGGCGGCGGCCAGCAGCGGCGCCAACTGCTCGACGTTGCGGGCGCTGGCGATCGGCGCCGTGACCGTCGGCTGGGCGGCGAGCCAGGCCAGCGCCACCGCGGCCGGGGCCGCGTCGCGTTCCGCCGCCACCTTGGCCAGCGTGTCCAGCGTCCTGCGCCCGTGCGCCGTGTCCAGGTATTGGGCGGCCACCCCGGCCCTCGGCGAGTCGACGGTGACGCCGGGCGCGTACTTGCCGGTCAGGAAGCCGCGCGCGAGCCCGAAGTACGGCGTGCTGGACAGCCCCTCCCTGGCCACCACGTCCCGCAGGGCGCCCTCGTAGTCGCGCTCGACCAGGTTGTACGGCTGCTGCAACGCGACATAACGCACCAGGCCCTCGTCGTCGGAGACCTTGAGCGCCTCGGCGAGCCGGGCCGCGCCGTAGTTGGACGCGCCCACGTAGCGGACCTTGCCCTCGCGCACGAGCGCGTCGAAGGTGGCGAGTGACTCCACCAGCGGCGTGTCCTGGTCGTCCACGTGTGCCCAGTAGAGGTCGATACGGTCGGTGCGGAGCCGCCGCAGCGAGTCCTCCACCGCCGTGCGAATGGTCGCGGGAGCCAGGCCCTGCAGCCCTTCCAGCATGCCGACCTTGGTGGCGAGCACGAGCGAGTCGCGGTTGCGGCGCGCCGCCATCCACTCGCCGATGATCGCCTCGGACGTGGACTCGCCCGTCACCCAGTACGGGTAGACGTCCGCGGTGTCGATGAAGTTGCCGCCGCCCTCGACGTAGGCGTCCAGGACCGCGAACGAGGTCTCCTTGTCGGCCGTCCAGCCGAAGACGTTCGTGCCGAGCGATATCGGGAAAACGGACAGAGCCGTGGTGCTGATCGATCTCATCCCGTCATTATCCGCGCACCCGATGAGGAGGCTTCGAGGGCACCCCGGTCGTCGGCTAACCGGCCGCCAGATCGATCACGACGCCGTCGCGGAACTCGTCGCTCACCCGATCGTCCAGCAGTTCGTCGAGCGCCGTACGCAGGTGGCCGAGCAGCCCCCAGACGTCGTCCATGCGTTCGGGGCAGGCGACGATGCCGAAGTCGAGCATGCCGTCGTAGGAGAAGCAGGTGATGTTCAGGCCGCCGCTCATGTCGGTCAGGACGGAGAACGGGTAGTACGACAGGACCCGTCCGCCGCACAGGTACAGCGGGAACTGCGGCCCCGGTACGTTGCTGATGATCAGGTTGATCGGCGGGAACGCCAGCCCCGCCAGCCGGAAGATCGCCGGAGTGGCCAGACTGGTCACCGGGGCGGGCAGAAGTGAGCACAGCTCGCTCAACCACGTCGCAGGCGCCACGGCGAAACGCCGCTTGGCCTTGCCCATGGTGGCGCCGACGGCCTGCAGGCGTTCCACGGGATCCTGGACGTGTGTGGGCATGGGCGCCACCATGGCCGAGATCTGGTTGCCGACCTTGTCTTCGGCTCCGGCCGTGCGCACCGCCACGGGAACGGCCACGATCAGCGGCCCCTCCGGGAGCGCGTCACGCTCGCGCAACCACGACCGCAGCGCCGACGCGCACAGCGTCATGACGACGTCGTTGACGCTCATGCTGTTGGCCCTGGCGACGTTCTTGACGTCCTTGAGCGACAGCGACCCGAACGACAGGTGACGGCGCGCGCTGATCGGGCCGTTGAACGGGGTGCGCGGGACGGCGAGGTTCGGGAGTTCCGGCCGCTGGTGCCGGTCTCCCGAGACCATCCGCGCCGCCTTGGCGATCAGCTTCGCCCCGGGCATGGCCGCCGCCAGCGGGATGGCGTCCAGGTCTCCGGCCGCCCTGACCACGGACTGGACGGCGAGCATGGGGTGCGTGGCCGTCCGCACGGCGGCTCCCGCCAGCATCCCGATCAGCCCCGGCCTGCCCGCCTCCACCTTGGGCGCCTTGCTTCGCGCCAGCTCCAGGGCCTCCTGCCGCGCGCGCACGACGGCTTCCCGCCGCGCGGACACCGCACCTTCCTGCCGCCCGCGCCCGACCTTGTCCATGCATGCGGAGGTACGGGGGTTCACGCTGACGGCTGTGCGGCTGTCAGAGCCGGGCGAGTCGTCGTGGGGTGCCGGAGCCGGCCCGGCCGAGGCGTCCTGGGTTTCCTGATGGGCTGAGGCGTCCCGGCGGGCGTCTGGGGTGAGGTCGAGCAAGGTGGCGAGCGTCTCCGCGCCCGAGATGCCGTCGATGGCCGCGTGGTGCACCTTGGTGTACACGGCGACCCGGCCGTCCCCGAGCCCGTGGATCAGGTACATCTCCCACAGCGGGTGCGCCCGGTCGAGCCTGCGGGCGTGGAGCTCGGCCACCGCCTCGGCCAGCTGCCAGTCGCTGCCAGGAGAGGGCAACGTCAGCTCGAACAGGTGGTTGTCGACATCGAAATCCGGATCGGCCACCCAATAGGGGTGATCCAGCCCGAAGGGGACCTCGGCCAGTCGAAGGCTGAGCGCGGGGGACAGGTGCACGCGTTCGGCCAGCAGTTCCGCCAGTGAGGCACGGTTGACCGCGCCGTCGCCCGAGTCGAGGATCGCCAGACCGGCCACGTGCGCGGTGGTGGTCGTCGTCTCGACATTCAGGAACTGGGCGTCAAGTGCCGTAAGCTGGCGCATCTACTCTCCTTTCCCCCTCTTGCCTGCAGGATCACATAGGGGGATTTCCGGAACGTTTCCGTGAGAGTCTTTCAGATGAATTCAGGTGCGCTGCACGGGTGATTGTGGAATGTCCAGCTCAGCGGCTTGGGTGATAATTTCCTATCCATTGACCACGTCAATGGGATGGCGCACGACCGCGTCGAACAGGTACCCGTAGGGATGGCGTGGCGTCGTCAGCGGTTGCCTGGCGCCCGTCTCGTCGGTGGCGCGCGCCATGAGCACATGTGCTCCCGTACGCCGGGGCGCCCACCCGACATGCCAGGGCAGCCAGGCGCTGACCAGGTGCTGGCCGTGGTGTTCCGCCTCACGCCAGCTCACGCCGCCGTCGAAGCTGACCTCCACCCGGACGATCCGGCCCCGTCCGGACCAGGACCTGCCGTGCAGGATGTGGAAGCGGCCGACGGGCAGGCGCGCATTCCAGGCGAGCTCGAAGGCGCTCTTGACGGACTGCGTGGTGATGTCCGGGTAAAAAACTGTGTTCCATGGTGTGAAGAGCTCCGTCGTTGAAACCTCTATGTCGCCAAGCCATTTGATGGACGCTATTCCCACCCATCCCGGGACCACCAGGCGCACGGGAAAACCATGGTCGGGCGGCAGCGGCTCGCCGTTCATTTCGTAGGCCACCAGGACGTCGTCCATGGCCTTGTCGATCGGCAGCGGCCTGCGGACGTGCCCGTACCCCTCGAACGGCGCGTCGAGCCCGCTCGGCAGCACGTCCACGGCTGTGGGGCGTACGTCGACCTGCCTGAGCAGGTACCTCAGCGGCACCCCGCGCCAGCGCGCCACTCCGATCGCCCCCAGACCCCACTGCGTGCCGGGCACGGGGTCGCGCTGCTGCGTCCCGTAGAAGCGCCGTCCGTTGCCCGCGCACTCGATCGCCACGTCGAACGTCCTGGACGGCATGGCCCGAAGCTCGTCGTAGCTGAACTCGCGCGGACGTCGGATGCCCGCCCCGTGCAGCCGCAGCCGCCAGGTGGTGGCGTCGATGAGCGGGGTGGAGGTGTGGTTCCGAACGAAGAACCGGTCGTTCGGGGTGTGGTAGCCCTGCCCCGACATGGCTTCCCATCGCATCTCCGCGTTCACGCCGTGCACCCTGAACAGGTGATCGGGCAGCGGCTTCACGATCGTCGCCAGGGCTTGCTTCATGGACACCACCTCCGTAATACCTATTTCCTACCTGGAAACCATTTAATCCCCTCGCGCTGTCTACGCCCATCCCTCGTTGCCGAAATCTGTCTGAATGATGCGGGAACGTTCCATCTCTTCGCCTCATGCCTTACCCGACCTCTTGGGCCGGAGAACCGCTTTCCACACCAGGTCCTGGTCAGGAAACCCGCGGTTGAACGGCAGGGCGTTCACGGTCAGGATGGGGGCTCGTGAGCCTATTGACCACGCTGTCCGCCACGGAGATCCCCTCGGATCGCCTCCTGCTCCGCAAAGCACACGAAACGGACCGCGAAGGGCTCGTCGAACTCCTCACCGACCCCGAGGTCCGGGCCTACCTCGGCGGCCCACGACCCCGGGACGACGTCGAGCGGTACTTCGACGCGGTCGGCATCGCCGGTGCGACCGGCCGGCCAGGCAGTTACGTCATCGCGGACAACCCGACGAACCGCCTCATCGGAACCTTGATGCTCGATCGCCGATCCGCTGATCGGCCGGGGCACATCACCGAGGATGGCGAAGAACTGGAACTGTCCTATGTGTTGCGGCGAAGCGCGTGGGGCGCGGGGCTCGCGTTCGAGGCCGCGACGGCCGCGTTGCGCGCCGCCGCCGGCGAACTCCCCGACCAGCCGGTCCTGATCGTGACCCAGACCGCGAACGAGCGCTCGCTGAAACTCGCCGCCCGCCTCGGCTTCCGCCGCGAGAGCACCTTCGAGGAGTTCGGCGCCGAGCAGACCCTCGGCACCGCCCTCCTGTCCTCATTCACAAGCTGACATCCCGTCACCGGCCCAAGAACGTCAGCAGTCGCTCAAGCGGCCACGTGTTGATGACATCGTCCGTGGTCAACCAGGCCCGCTGCGCGATCCCCACCCCGAACCGCTGGTTGTCGAGGTGCGGAATGGCATGCGAGTCGCTGTCGATGGAGAACTTCACCCCGTGATGCTTGGCCAGCCGCACCAGATCGGCCGGCAGGTCCGAGCGGTCGGGGAAGGAGTCGATCTCCATGGCGGTGCCGGTGCGGGCGGCGGCGCGGAAGACGGCGTCCCAGTCGGCGTCCACGGGCTCCCGTTTGCCGATCTTGCGTGTCGTCGGATGGCCGATGATGTCGACGTACGGGTTCTCGCAGGCCGTGATGAAGCGCCGGGTCATCTCCTCGCGCGACATCCGGAAGTGGGAGTGGACCGAGGCCACGCACACGTCGAACTCCCGCAGCACCTCAGCGGGCCAGTCGACCGACCCGTCGGGGGCGATGTTGAGCTCGGTGCCGTGCAGGATCCGCATGTCGGGATACTTCTCTTGGAGCCCCGCCACCCTGCCCCGCTGCTCCAGCGCCTTGTCCAGGGTCATGCGCTGCATCGCCAGATCGGGCGCGTGGTCGGTGACCGCGTAGTAGACGTAGCCGCGGGCGCGGCCGGCGGCCACCATGTCGTCGAGCGAGGCGATACCGTCCGTCAGGTCGGTGTGGGTGTGCAGGTCGCCCTTGAGGTCGGCCAGCTCCACCAGCGTGGGCAGCTCGCCGCGCAGCGCCGCCTTGACCTCGCCGCCGTCCTCACGCATCGGCGGCGGCACGAACTGCATGCCGAGCGCGGCGTAGATGTCCTCCTCGGACTCGGCGGCGATCACCCGCTCGCCCTCGAACAGTCCGTACTCCGACAGCTTCCAGCCCTTCTTGACCGCCATCTCCCTGATGGCGACGTTGTGCTCCTTGGAGCCCGTGAAGTACTGCATGGCCGCGCCCCACGAGGCGGCGGGCACCACGCGCAGGTCGACCTGGATGCCGGAGGTCGTGCGGATGGAGGTCTTCTTCTCGCCCGCCGCGATGACCTCGGCGACGTAGGGCTGGGAGCGGAAGTCGTCCATGATGGACTCGGGCGCCACCGCGAGGATGTCGATGTCGCCGATGGTGTCCTTCATCCGCCGCAACGACCCGGCGTAGGTCATGCGCTCGGCCTTCAGCGACCCCATCACCTGCTCGGCCAGGGACATGGCCACGCCGACGTGGACCCGGCGACCGGCCTGCTCGATCTGCTCGATGCCCTTGAGCAGGTTGGCCAGCGTCTTGGGGCCGAGGCCCTTGACGCCGTCGAGCCGCCCGGAGGTGATCGCCTCGCTCAGCGCCGCCGTGGAGTCGATGCCGTAGTCCTCGAACAGCATGATCGCCGTCTTCGGCCCCAGCGAGGGCACCCGGGTCAGCCTGCGCACGCCCTCGGGCACCCGGCCCCGCAGGTCGTCGAGCTGCCGGAAGCTTC
Organism: Nonomuraea purpurea; assembly: GCF_042650645.1. Lineage (NCBI taxonomy): Bacteria > Bacillati > Actinomycetota > Actinomycetes > Streptosporangiales > Streptosporangiaceae > Nonomuraea > Nonomuraea purpurea. The sequence continues at coordinate 23,960 of NZ_JBHSBI010000035.1, read as the reverse complement.
CGCGCCGCAGGAACTCCTCCATCTTCTTGGCGATCGCCTCGCCCACGCCGGGCACGGAGCGCACGTCGACGACCGAGATGTCCTCCGGGAACCCCGCGATCGCCTTGGCCGCCTTCTGATAGCTCCGCACCCGGAAGGCGTCGCCACCGCAGAGCGCGAACAGCTCCGCGTACTCCTGCAGCGCCGACGCCGCCTCCTCATTTGCCCGCATGCCCTTACCTTAGGGCGCGGGTCTGACAATCTTGTGCTTCAGAAGCGCACCTCGCGCGGCCGGTACGGCTCGGCCAGGAAGTCCAGCTCCTCCTGCGACAACGACACCGACACGGCCGCCACCGCGTCGTCCACGTGCCGGTCCTTGGTGGCCCCGACGATCGGCGCGGTGACGGCGGGCTGGTGGAGCAGCCAGGCCAGCGCGATCTGCGCGGCCGGCAGCCCGCGCTCGCCCGCCACCTGGGCCACCCGGTCGAGGACGAGCTTGTCGTTCTCGGGGTCGTACAGGTACTCGATGCGCCCGTCCGAGCCGGTCCTGGCGGTCGTGGCCGAAGCGCCGGCCCTGGCCAGCACGCCGCGGGCCAGCGGGCTCCACGGGATCACGCCCACGCCCTGGTCGGCGCAGAGCGGGAGCATCTCCCGCTCCTCCTCCCTGTAGAGCAGGTTGTAGTGATTCTGCATCGATGCGAACGCCGTCCACCCGTTCTTCTCGGCGACGTGCTGGGCCTTGGCGAACTGCCAGGCCCACATGGACGAAGCCCCGATGTAGCGGGCCTTGCCGGCCTTGACCACGTCGTGCAGGGCCTCCATGGTCTCCTCGATGGGCGTCTCATCGTCCCAGCGGTGAATCTGGTAGAGGTCCACGTAGTCGGTGCCGAGCCGGGTGAGCGAGGCGTCGATGCCGGCGAGGATGTGCTTGCGCGACAGGCCGCGGTCGTTGGCGCCCTTGCCCATGGGGAAGTAGACCTTGGTGGCCAGGACGTAGTCCTCGCGCCGGGGGAAGATCGCGCGCAGCGCCTTGCCGGTCACGACCTCGCTCTCGCCGCGGCTGTAGACGTCGGCGGTGTCGAAGAAGGTCACACCGGCGTCGGCGGCCCTGCGGATGAGCGGTTCGGCCTCGTCCTGCGCCAGCGCCCATTCCTGCCGGGCGGGGTCGCCGTAGCTCATCATGCCGAGGCAGATCCTCGAGACGTTCAAACCGGTGTTACCAAGTCTCCTAAAATCCATACCGCTCACCATATGGGGCGAACGTACTGCTTAACCGCTATGTCCAACCTTGAGTCATGACTGTCCAAAACCGGCAATGGCCTTTACAGGGCAGAGGTTGATCGGGTCGATTAGGGGGGCGGGGCGGCGGGGCGCCAACCCGTGCGAGCAGGAAGGAAGCCGCGCGGCCCGATGCCGGCGGCCGGATCAGGCGTTTCCGACCGCTTACCGGGGGTGGGGTGGAGGACACACACCGTGGGTTCCTGTCACGGGCACGTTCCAAACTGAAGATCGTCACGTCTTCCACGTGGGTGGGCGGCGCCGGACTGGTGGCGGGGTGCGTCGGCCTGATGGTGCCGATCCAGATCGGGCTGGCCGGGGCGGGGATGCTGGTCGAGGGCTCGATCGCGCTGCTGGTCCTGCTGACGCTGCACGGCAGGTTCATCTTGGAGACGCCGGCACGCCGTGCGGGCTCGTGGTGGCTGGTGGCGATCCAGGCCTGGCTGACATACCTGCCGCTGACCGTGTTCGGGGCGGCGTGGACCCCGGTGTGCGCGCTGCTGGTCGGCGCGCTGCTGATCGTCGCGGCCCGGATCCGGTCCATCGTGCTCGTGGTGCTGGCGATCTGCTGCGGCCTCGTGCTGCTCGCCGCTCCGGAACGCTCCAGTATCGATCCGATCTGGGCCGTCGTCAGCCCGCTGCTCGGCTTGCTCGAGTACGCCCTGGTGACGCTGGCCACCCGCGCCAGGAAGCTGGCCGACGCGCGCACCGAGGTCATGCGCAGGGCCGTCGTGCTGGAGCGGCGGCGTTTCACCCGCGACCTGCACGACCTGGTCGGCCACCGGCTGACGGTGCTGGTGCTGAAGGCGCAGCTCGTGCAGCGGCTGGTGGCCGAAGGGGACAAGCGGGCTCAGGAGGAGGCGAACGAGACGGTCGAGCTGCTGCGCGGCCTGTCGGCCGACGTCAGGGCCGTCGCCCACGGCCTGCGCGGCTCCTCGCTGGCGGCCGAGCTGGGCTCGGCGCGTTCGCTGCTGGAGTCGGTGCAGGTGCGCTGTCAGGTCAGGGTGGCCTGTCGCGACCTGCCCAGGGAGGTCGAGGAGGCGCTCACCCACTCCCTGCGCGAGGGCGTGACGAACGTCCTGCGGCACGCCGAGGCCCGCCAGTGCACGATTCATCTGTTGGAACGTGACCAAATGGTCCGCCTGACGATCAGGAACGACGGGGTACGCCCGCCGCGCCGCCCCGGCGACGCGGGCCAGGGCCTGGCGAACCTGGCGGAACGCGTGGAGGAGCTGGGCGGCTGGCTGGAGGCCACCTCGTCGCGGAGCGGCCAATTCGCGTTCACGGTGTACGTCCCACGGAAGAGGTAATCATTCGTTCGCCCGGTACATTGTGAAAAACGCACAAATGCAAGTTCATTAAGCATATTTCGTCAATGTTACGTGTAACTAGACCGAATCGCTCCAGGGCGGCAATCTTTTGAGCACGCCCCCCTGGAGGTCCGCGCACAATGGACAAGTACGAGCTGTACTGCCTGGTAGACCAGCGGTTCTACGACTCGCTGGAGCACAGCACGGCCGCCGACGCCGACTACCCCATTCTGCGCGCATCCGTACCCGCCCGCTGGTCCACCGCACTCACCGACACCTGGGCCTATTTCGCCCCCGACGACGCGCCGGCGCTGCCCGCCCAAGGCTGGAAGATTCACGTCTCCGCCCGGGTGGAAGACGCGGAAAAGGCCATCGCGGCCGTCCGGGACTACTGCCTGTCGCGGGGAATCGCGTTCAAGTTCCTGCGCGGTGTCGCCGTCCTGGTCATGGTCAACTCCAAGGCCGCCTCCCGGGCGTCCAGCGGCAAGCTGCTCACCGTCTACCCAAGGGACGAGGCCCAGCTCGAACTCGTGCTCAAAGAGCTCGACGAGCTCCTGCGCGAGGTCAAGGGCCCCTACATCCTCAGCGACCTGCGCTACGGCACCGGCCCGCTGTTCGTCAGGTACGGCGGCTTCGCCGAACGCCACTGCCTGTCCGCCGCCGGCGAACGCGTGCTGGCCGTCGAGGACGGCGATGGACGGCTGGTGCCCGACGTGCGCGGGGCCACGTTCTCGGTGCCGCCGTGGACGACACTGCCCGCCTTCCTGGAGCCCCACCTGGCCGCGCGCAACTCCGTGACGCTGGGCGGGCTGCCGTACCAGGTCGAAAGCGTCCTGCACTTCTCCAACGGCGGCGGCGTCTACCTCGGACGCGACACCCGCACGGGGGAGCGGGTGGTGCTCAAGGAGGCCAGGCCCCACGCCGGGCTGGACGCGGCAGGACGCGACGCCGTCGCCAGGCTCGAACACGAGCGCGACATCCTCGAACGCCTGTCAGGGCTGCCCGCCGCGCCCGCCGTGCACGGCTACTTCACGCTGGGCGAGCACCACTTCCTCGTGCAGGAGTTCGTCGACGGCACGCCGCTGCAGCGCCGCCTGGTCTTCCGCTACCCGCTGACCCGCGCCACCTGCACAGAGCAGGACCTGGCCGACTACACCGCATGGGCCGTCGAGACCCTGCGCGAGGTGGAGAAGGCGGTCGCATCGCTGCACGAGCGCGGGGTCGTCTTCGGCGACCTGCACCCGGACAACATCCTGCTGACCGACGACGGCCGGGTGGCGCTGATCGACTACGAGGTCGCCACGCTCGCCGACGACCGGGCCCGCGCCGCGCTCGCCCACCCGGCCTTCGCCCCGCCCGCCGACCGGCACGGCGTGGACATCGACCGGTACGCGCTGGCCTGCCTGCGCCTGGGCCTGTTCGCGCCGCAGTGCACGATCATGCTGCCGCTGCACCGGCCCAAGGTGGCCCACCTCGGCGAGCTCGTCAAGGAGACGTTCCCCGTCCCCGCCGAGACGGTGGACCAGGCCGTCTCGACCATCGCGGGCGGCGAGAAAGCGGCGCCCGGCGCGCCCATGCCGGACACCTGGCCCGACCTGCGCGAGGCGATGCGCCGGGCCATCGTGGCCTCCGCCACCCCCGAGCGCGACGACCGGCTCTTCCCCGGCGACGTGGCCCAGTTCCAGCCGGGAGGCGGCCTCAACCTGGCCCACGGCGCGGCCGGCGTGCTGTTCGCCCTCGACCGTGCCGGGCTCGGCCCCTTCCCCGAGTACGAAAGCTGGCTGCGCGAGCGGGCCCGCCACCCGGTCCCCGGCTCCGGCCTGGGCGTGTACGACGGCCTGCACGGCATCGCCTACGTCCTCGACCTGCTCGGACACCACCAGGACGCCCGCGACCTCATCGAGGTCTGCCTGCGCGAGAAGTGGGAGCACCTGGAGTCGGCCCTGTACTCCGGCCTGTCAGGCGTCGGCCTGAACCTCCTCCACTTCGGCCGCGCCGACCTCGCCCTGCGCGCGGTGGACATCTGCGCGGAACGGCTCGGCGGCCCCGTCTCCGAGATCAGCGGCGGCACCCATCCGCGCGCCGGCCTGATGTACGGCTCGTCCGGCCCCGCGCTGCTGTTCCTGCGCGCCTACGAGCACACCGGCGACCCTGCGCTGCTCGACCTGGCGGCCACCGCGCTCCGCCAGGACCTGCACCGCTGCAGGCACGCCCAGGACGGCTCGCTCCAGGTCAACCAGGGGTGGCGGCTGCTGCCCTACCTCGACGAGGGCTCCGCCGGCATCGCCCTGGTGCTGGAGCGCTACCTCGCGCACCGGCACGACGAGGCGTTCGCGACCGCGCTGGCCGAGCTGCGGCTCGTCGGACGCGCCGGCTTCTTCGTCCAGTCAGGGCTCTTCACCGGCCGCGCGGGCATCCTCGCCGCGCGCGCCGGCGACCCACAGGCCCAGGTGAAGGGGCTCAGGTGGCACGCGCTGCCGTACGGCGGCGGGCTCGCCTTCCCCGGAGACCAGCTCCTGCGCCTGTCCATGGATTTCTCGACCGGAACGGCGGGCGTGCTCTTCGCCCTCGCCGTGGTGATGGGCGGCCAGTCAGGCCACCTGCCGTTCCTGGAGGCCGCTCCCGGGCGGCCTGCCCCCGACTCACCCCGGAAGGAGGTGTAACACACATGGTGCTTCTCGACCTTCAGGGTCTCGAGGCTCCCGCGGCCAGCGACGTGGCCAGCGGCGGCAGCACGCTCACCGCTCTGACTTGCCACTCCGGCAAGCCGAGCAACCTCAGTGTCGCTCTCTGCCACTGAACCGATATATCGATCCCCGCGCCGTCCACGACGGCGCGGGGATCGCGCGAAACCGGATCGACGAGGGAGGCGCGGGGTGCGGGCAGGAGACCGGCTGGTGATCGGCGCGGTACGGCGCAACGGCCCATGGCCGGCCGTCCTCGCGCTCACCGCGGTCGCCGGGGCGGCCGGTGAGCTGGCGATCCCGTACGCCATCGGGCGTACCGTGGACACGCTCGTCTCCGGCCGGCCGGACGGCACCTCCTGGCTGGCGCTCTGCGTCTGCCTCGTCGTCGTGGTCATGCTCTGCGAAAGTCTCGGCGTCTGGGCGCGCGGCGCCAGCGGCGCCCACGCCGCGGCCACGCTCCGGCTCGGCGTCCTGCGGCACGTGCTCGGCGCGGGCCCCGCGGCCACCCGCCGCTTCCCCGAAGGTGAACTCGTCTCCCGGGCAGGACTGAACACCGAGGAGGTCGGCAGGGCGCCGGAGACGGTGATCAGCGCCGTCGCCCTCCTGGTCCCCACCGTGGGCGCGCTGGTCATGCTCACCCTCATCGCCCCCGTCCTGACGCTCACGCTCGGGGCGGGCATCGTCGTCATCCTGCTCGCCCTGCGCGCCTTCCTGCGTGCCACGACTGCGATAGCGGGCGGATACCAGCAGGTCCAGGGCGAGATCGCCGCCAGGCTCGTGGACGCCATGGACGGCGCCCGCACGATCGCCGCCGCCGGCACCGCGGACCGGGAGGCGCGGCGGGTGCTGGCGCCGCTGCCCCGGCTGCGCGCCCACGGCATGGACCTGTGGCGCGCCAACGCGACCGCCGCCGTCCAGGCGGGCCTGGTGGTGCCGCTCCTTGAGGTCGGCGTGCTGATCGCCGGCGGGTTCATGCTCGCCGCCGGGCAGCTCACCGTCGGCGAGTTGTACGCCGCCGCCCGCTACGCCGTGCTCGGGGCCGCGCTCAGCACCGCGCTCGGTCACGTCGGCGGGCTGGCCAGGGCGCGGGCCGCCGCCGAACGGGTGTCCGACGTCCTGGCCCTGACACCGGTCGCCTACGGACCGCGCACGCTCCCGCCCGGCCAGGGAACGGTCGAGTTCCGCGACGTCGCGGTGGGCGAGTTGACCGTCGGCGACCTGACGCTGCCCGGAGGGACGGTCACCGCCGTGGTGGGGCGGTCGGGGGCGGGCAAATCCCTGCTGGCCGCCCTGGCGGGCCGTCTGGCCGACCCCGAACGCGGAACCGTCCTGCTCGACGGGGTCCCGCTGCGCGAGCTGTCCAGAGGCGAGCTGAACAGGGCCATCGGCTACGCCTTCGAACGCCCCGTCCTCCTCGGCGCCACCATCGCCGAGGCCATCGGGCCAGGTCACCGGCGGGCCGCCGTGGCCGCCAGCGCGGACACCTTCGTCCGGCGGTTGCCGCTCGGCTACGACACCCCGCTGCGCGAGGCCCCGATGTCCGGCGGCGAACGCCAGCGGCTCGGCCTGGCCAGGGCGTTCGCCAGGGGCGAGCGACTGCTGGTGCTCGACGACGCCACCTCGAGCCTCGACACCGTCACCGAGCGCCAGGTCAGCAGGGCGCTCACCACCGGAGGCCGCACCCGGCTCATCGCCGCCCACCGGCTCGCCACGGCCGCCCGCGCCGACCAGGTGGTCTGGCTGGAGGACGGGAAGGTCCGCGCCGTTGGCGCGCACCACCTGCTGTGGCGGGAGCCCGGCTACCGGGCGATCTTCCAGGGAGCGGCGTCATGAAGCCGATCGGGTTCTGGCGGGCGCTGCGGCGCGAGCCGCGCCTGCTCGTCAGGATCGGGCTCTGGTCGGTGCTGGAGGCCGCGCCCGCCTTCCTCATCGGGCATGCCGTCGCGCGGGCCATCGAGGACGGGTTCGCGCCGGGCCGGCCCATGATCGGGCTGGGCTGGCTGGCGGCGCTCGGCGTCACGTGGCTGGTGGCCGCCGTGGCCGCGCGGCAGGTGGTGCTGGCCGTGGCCGGCGTGGCGGAGCCGTTCCGCGACGACCTGCTGACGCACGTGGTCGAAGGGGCCGTGCGGCGGGAGCCGGCCCGCGACAGCGCCGGGGTCGCCAGGGCCGGGCTGCAGGTCGAGCTGGCCAGGGACGCCTTCGCCGCCGTGGTCACCACCGTGCGGGGGTTCGCGTTCACGGTCGTCAGCGTCGTGCTCGGGCTGCTGACGCTGGCTCCGCAGACGCTCGCGCTGGTGCTGCCGCCGTTCGCGGCGGGCCTCGGGCTGTTCCTGGTCTCGCTGCCGGCGCTGGCACGGCGGCAGCGGGCGTTTCTGCTGGCCGACGAGCGGCTGTCGGAGGAGATGACGGCCGTGGCCGGCGGGCTGCGCGACATCGCGGCGTGCGGCCTGGGCGCGCGGACGGCGCGACGCCTGGGTGACGAGGTCGGCGCGCAGGCCGCCGCCGCCCGCGCGCTGGCCTCGGTGACGGCCGTACGGACCGCCGCGCTGGCCGTGGGCGGCTGGTTGCCCGTCGTCCTCATCCTGGCGGGAACGCCATGGCTGCTGCGGGAGGGCGTCGGGGCCGGCGTGATCGTGGGGGCGCTGGCGTACGTGACGCAGTCGCTGGCCCCCGCGCTCGGCGGCCTGGTGCAGGGGCTCGGCGTGAGCGGCGTCAGGCTCGCCGCCACGCTGGCGCGCATCCTCGACTCGGGCCCGCCCGCCACGCCGCCCGCGTCCAGGATCAGCCCCCGCACCGGCGAGGTGCGCCTGCGCGCGGCCACCTTCTCCTACGGCCCCGGATCCGCCCCGGTCGTCGACCGCCTGGACCTGACCGTGCGGGAGGGCGACCACCTGGCCGTCGTGGGGCCGAGCGGCGCGGGCAAGTCCACGCTCGCCGGCCTGGTCAGCGGCGTGCTGCGGCCGGGTTCCGGCGAGGCGCTCATCGGCGGCGTGCCCGCCTGCCGCGTCGATCCCGCCGTGCGGGTGCTGATTCCGCAGGAGGCGTACGTCTTCCGCGGCACGCTGCGCGAGAACCTGACCTACCTCAGCGAACCGGACGCCGACCTGGACGCCGCCGTCGAAGCCCTCGGGGCGCAGGCGCTGGTGGCCGACCTCGGCGGGTACGACGCCGAGGTCGACCCGGCGGCTCTGTCGGCCGGCCGGCGGCAGCTCGTCGCCCTGATCCGCGCCTACCTCGCCCCCGCATCCCTGATCATCCTCGACGAGGCCACCTGCCACCTCGACCCCGCCGCCGAGGCGCGGGCGGAGCAGGCGTTCGCGCGGCGCGGCGGCACGCTCATCGTGGTCGCCCACCGCCTCACCTCGGCCCTGCGCGCCCCCCGCGTCCTGCTCATGGACGGAGCCGAGGTCACGATCGGCACCCACGACGAGCTGGTCAGGCTCTCGCCGCTCTACGCCGACCTGGCCGGCCACTGGCACCCGGAGCCCGTTTCATGAAATTTCCAAGCGAATACCCGCCCGCCGAACGCCGGCCCGTCACCGACCGCCTCCACGGCCGTGACGTCGACGATTTCTACCGCTGGCTGGAACACCCCGCCGACCCCCGCACCCAGCACTGGCAGGCCGCCCAGGACGAACTGTGGCACGACAGCGCCGCCCGGCTGCCCGGCCGCGCGGGCTTCCTGGCCCGCCTCAACGAGCTCAAGGACACCGGCCTGGTCACCCCGCCGGTGTGGCGCGGAGAAAGGCGCTTCCACCTGCGCCAGTCCGCCTCGCAGGAGCATCCGGTCCTCTACTGCGACGACCGGATCGTCCTGGACCCCATGGAGCTCGACCCGACCGGCCTGACCACACTGGACGACTGGCAGCCCGACCAGGAGGGCCGCCTCCTGGCGTACCAGATCTCGCGCAGCGGCGACGAGAAGGCGGACCTGTACGTCATGGACGTCGACACCGGCGAGATCGTCGACGGCCCCATCGGCGGCTGCCGCTACTCGGCGGTCGCCTGGCTGCCCGGCGGCCGGGCGCTCTACTACGTGCGCTTCCACGAGGGGATCCGCCTGCGCAGGGTCGGCGTCGCCGCGGACACGCCGGTCTTCGGCCTGGGCCCGATCTCGTACGGCGTGCAGATCAGCGCCGACGGCCGCTGGCTGACGATCTCCGCGGGCACGGCGTCGGGCAACTCGCTCTGGCTGGCCGACCTGGCCGGCGGCGACCCGGAAAGGCCGCGGCCCCGTCCGGTGCAGGAGAGCGCGCACGCCCGCACGGCGGGCGCGGTCGCCTGCGACGGCCGCCTCTACCTGCTCACCGACGGGGACGCGCCCCGGCGCAGGCTCTGCGTCGCCGACCCGGCCGAGCCGGGCGCCTGGCGGGAGCTGATCCCCGAGGACCCGGAGGCGGTGCTGGGCGCGTTCACCCTGCTGGACGGCGAGCGGTTGCTGGTCTCCAGGACCCGCCACGCGGTCGGCGAGATCGCCGTGCACCACGCCCGCACCGGCGAACGCCTGGGCACCGTGCCCCTGCCGGGCAGCGGCTCGATCGCCTCGCTCACCGCGCGCCCCGACGGAGGCCCCGAGGCGTGGTTCGCCTACACCGACGCCGTCACCCCCGCCGAGATCTGGCGCTACGACGCCCGCACCGACGCCACCACCCTCTGGTCTGCCGCGCCCGGCCGCGTCACGCTGCACGACGTGCACAGCCACCACATCGAGTACGACTCCGCCGACGGCACCCGCGTGCGCATGGTCGTCGTCGCCGGGCCCTCGCGCGGCGGGCCCAGGCCGACCATCCTCAGCGGGTACGGCGGCTTCGGCATCCCCCTCATGCCCGGCTACGCCGCCGACTCCCTGGCCTGGGTCGAGGCGGGCGGCGTGCTGGCCATCGCCAACCTGAGAGGCGGCGGCGAGGAGGGCGAGGCCTGGCACCGGGACGGCATGCTGGAGCGCAAGCAGAACGTCTTCGACGACTTCGTGGCCGCCGCCGAGAAGCTGATCGCCGACGGCTGGACGACGCCCGACCGGCTCGGCATCTGGGGCGAGTCGAACGGCGGCCTGCTCGTCGGGGCCGCCCTCACCCAGCGGCCCGACCTGTTCGCGGCGGCCGTGTGCTCGGCGGGGCTGCTCGACATGGCCCGCTTCCACCGCAGCGGCCTCGGCCCCTCGTGGACCGGCGAGTACGGCGACCCCGACGACCCCGAGCAGCTCGGCTGGCTGCTCGCCTACTCGCCCTACCACCACGTCAGGAAGGGCACGGACTACCCGGCGACGCTGTTCACGGTCTCGGCCGGGGACAGCCGGGTCGACCCCATGCACGCGCGCAAGATGTGCGCCGCGATGCAGTGGGCCAGCGGGGGAGAGCGGCCGATCCTGCTCAGGCACGAGCTCGACGTGGGGCACGGGGCGCGGGCGGTCAGCCGCTCGATCGGCCTGGCGGCCGACGTCCTGGCCTTCCTGGCCGCGCACACTGCCCCGAACGGCACCGACCCTGACGCTGCCGCCGGCTCAGATCCAGCCTGACTCCCTGGCGATGCGGATGGCGTCGATCCGGCTGCGCGCGCCGAGCTTGGACGTGGTCCTGGCCAGGTAGTTGCGTACCGTGCCCTCGGTCAGGTAGAGCGAGGCGGCGATCTCGCCGATGGAGGCCCCGTCGGCCGCCGCGCCGATCACGTCCAGCTCGCGCGGTGTCAGCGGCGCCTCAGTCGAGCGCATGGCCGCGATCGCCAGCTCCGAGTCGATGACGCGCTCGCCCTCGGCGACCCGGCGGATCGCGTCCGCCAGCCGCTCGGGCGGCGCGTCCTTGGCCATGAACCCCCGCACGTGCGCGTCCAGCGCCCGCTTGAGCAGCCCAGGGGTGCCGACGCCCGTCAGGATCAGGACCCCGCACTCGGGTAACTTCTCGTGCAGCTCGCCCGCGGCGGTGAGCCCGTCCTTGCCGGGCAACGCGATGTCGATCACCGCCACGTCGGGGCGGCAGGCCTCGGCCACGGCCAGAATACGATCTCCGCGTTCGACTTCGGCGACGACCTCGATGTCCTCCTCATAAGCCAGCAGCGCCACGAGCGCCCCTCGTATCAGGTGCATGTCCTCAGCGAGCAACGTTCGAATCACCATGCGTCCTTGCGGTCGACCAGGCTTACAACGTCTGCGGGCCCCTTAATCCTGACCTATAGCCATAATTGTGGAAAGCCTCGGTGGCTGTGGGTCAAACGGCCGTCTAGCGCCACCATCTTCCCCAATTCTCAGGAACTTCACATGATGTCTTCGCCCAGAGTGAAGGGCGGGCTCGCCGCGCACCTCGGCGTGATCATCGTGACGCCGGGCACCGAACCGATCGAAGCCAGCGCCTTGCCGGCGTCCGCGAGCCCGATCGTGCGGGTGACGAGCTGGTCGGGGTGGAGGATCCCGGCCCTGATCATCTCCAGCATCGGCGGGTAGGCGTGCGCGGCCATGCCGTGGCTGCCCAGCAGCCGCAGCTCGTGGCCGATCACGCGCTCCATCGGCACCGGCGTCGGCCCGCCGGGCAGCAGCCCCACCTGGACGTGCCGCCCCCGGCGGCGCAGGCTCTCGACGGAGGCCGCGCAGGTGGCCGGGCTGCCCAGCGCGTCGAGCGACACGTGCGCGCCGCCCCTGGTCAGCTCCCGCACCTGGGCTGCCGCGTCGCCGGCGGAGCCGTTGACGAAGTGGGTCGCGCCCGCCACCTCGGCCAGGTGCAGCGCGTCGGTGTTGATGTCCACGGCCACCACGCGGGCCCCCGCCGCCGTCGCGATCATGACGGCGGACAGGCCGACCCCGCCGCAGCCGTGCACCGCCACCCACTCGCCCGGACGCACCTCGCCCACCTGCGCCACGGCGCGGAAGGCGGTGGCGAAACGGCAGCCGAGCCCGGCCGCGGTGGCGTAGGCCATGTCCTCGGGGATCGCGATCAGGTTGACGTCGGCATGGTCGATGGCGACGTACTCGGCGAAGGACCCCCAGTGGGTGAAGCCCGGCTGCGTCTGGCGTTCGCACACCTGATGCTCGCCCGTGGCGCAGGCCGCGCAGGAGCCGCAGGCGCAGATGAACGGCACGGTCACCCGCGCGCCCGGCAGCCAGCCGCGCACCTCGGAGCCGACGGCCTCGACCACCCCCGCCAGCTCGTGCCCCGGCACATGGGGCAGGGCCCTGATGTCGGGATCGTGCCCCTGCCAGCCGTGCCAGTCGGAACGGCAGAGCCCCGTCGCCTCGACCCTGATCACCGCTCCGTGGGGCGCCGGCGATGGGTCGGGCAGCTCCCGGACGTCGAGTTCGCCACCGAAGATGTCAAAGGCAACCGCGCGCATCTCATGAGCTTAGAGTCAGTTGCCGCAGCTCGCGCAAGGCCTGGTCCGATGGCGAGCTCAGCGGCGAGGTGTCAAACCTAACGAAACGGACAGGAGGGGGTGATGGGAAGAGATCTGGACAAGGAGCGCTTTACCGAAGCGGAGTTCGCCGCGTTCGGAAAACGTATCCGTGAGCAGCTCGGCGACCTGCGCGAGCTGCTCGACACCCCCGGCTTCGGCCAGGGACCGGCCACGATCGGTGCCGAGCTGGAGCTGTTCCTGATCGACGAGCGGGGCCGGCCGCTGCCGCGCAACAGCGAGGTCCAGGAGGCGCTCGACGACCCGCGCGTGGTGCTGGAGCTGGGCCGCTTCAACCTGGAGATCAACCTGACCCCCACCCCGCTGGCCGGCGAGCCCTTCGAGCGGATGAGCGCGGAGGTGCAGGAGACGATCACCAAGGTGGACGGCGCGGTCGAGGGCGGCGGCGCGCTGCCCATCGGCATCCTGCCCACCCTGGACGCCGGGCACTTCACGGTGGGCGCCATGAGCGACCAGAACCGCTACCGGGCCATGAGCAGGGGCTTCAGGCGGCTGCGGCTGGAGCCGTTCCTGGTCAAGATCGAGGATCTGGAGCTGGCCGTCGAGGACGTGATCCTCGAAGCCGCCAACACCTCATGGCAGGTGCACATCCGCACGCCGCCCGAGGAGTTCGCGCGGCTGTTCAACGCCGCCCAGCTCGCCGCCGGGCCGGTGCTGGCGGCGTGCGGCAACTCGCCGTTCTTCCTGGGCAGGCGGCTGTGGGAGGAGACGCGGATCGCGCTGATGGAGGAGGCCGTCGACGACCGGGACGTGGAGCGGCGCGAGCGCAGGGACGGGCGGGTCACGTTCGGCTCCGACTGGGTGCGCGAGGGAGCGCACGAGCTGTTCGAGCGGTACGTGCGCGACTACGAGCCGATCGTGCCCGCCCTGTCCGAGAAGGCCGAGCGGTACGACGTGCCGGAGCTGCGGCTGCACCAGGGCACGATCTGGCAGTGGAATCGTCCCGTCTACGACCCGGCCGACGGCGGCCACCTGCGGGTCGAGATGCGCGCGCTGCCGGCGGGGCCCTCGTGCGCGGACATGGCGGCGAACACCGCCTTCCTGCTCGGGCTGACGCTGTCGCAGAGCCGGCGGGACCTGACCGGGTACCGGTTCGCGCAGGCGTACCAGAACTTCTATCGGGCGGCCATGGACGGGCTGGACGCCAAGTTGTCCTGGCCCGGCTGGGAGGGCGAGTTCGAGGCGGCGGAACTCGTGCTCGCCCTGCTGCCCGAGGCGCGGGAGGGGCTGCTCGCGGCCGGGGTGTCGGCGCACGACGCCGACCGGTCGCTGGAGGTGATCGCGCAGCGCACCCGGCTGCGCCGCACGGGGGCGGTGTGGCAGCGCGAGACGCTGGCCCGCTTCGACGGGGACCGGGAGCGGCTGGTGCGCCGCTACCGGGAGCTGGCGCTTTCCGGCACTCCCGTGCATTTGTGGCCCTGATCTTTTGTTTGTGGCGCTGATTCGCAACCCCGGTCCGTCTCGAGTCGTCAAAGTAGTCAAGTGATGGCAAAGAGAGGGAAGTATGGCGGACGCGGGGATGGTTCCAACGGATAAATCGCCTTATGCCCTGAACCGGGCGTCGGGCGACCTCGCCGAGGGAGCCCAGAAGCTGGCGGAAGAGATCGGCAGCACGTCCGTCGAGGCGCTGCTGGCCACGGCGAACAGGACGGGCAGGAACAAGGGCGCCCCCGGCGCCATCGGCGACATGCGGCCCAAACCGGCCGCGTGGTACGCCTTCGACGACAAGGACCAGGACACCGCCGACTGGTATCCCCAGGGCCTGACCTGCGGCGAGGACTCCGGCGAGATCGGGGTGCCGGTGTTCGTGGCGAGCTGGTACTTCAAGCCCCAGGTGGGGGAGCGGGGCATCAGGGTGTCGTTCCTGAGCCCCAGGACACTGAGATACCAGCACGCGCTGCTGGTCGAGGCGGCGCAGGACGGCTCCTACGCGCCGATCGACATCCACGCGGGCGGCATCGCCCTGCACGGCGACCTGCTCTACGTCGCCGACACCGCCAACGGCCTGCGCGTCTTCGACCTGAACCACCTGCTCGACCTGCGCACCGCCCAGAACGACCTCGGCGACCCGACGCGGGTCGGCCGCCACGGCGGCAAGTTCCACGCCTTCGGCTACCGCTACATCGTCCCGCAGACCGACGCCTGGCAGGTCGCGCAGGCGGGGCCGAAGTTCTCGTTCGTCTCGATCGACCGCAGCGGCGCCACACCCCAGCTCATCACGGGCGAGTACCGCGAGAACGACCCCGGCGGCTGGGTGGCCCGCTGGGACCTGGACCTGGCCGGGGGCGAGCCCAACGACGCCTTCGTCATGGGGCACCCCAAGATCCAGGGGGCGATCTCGTGGAACGGCACGTGGTACCTGAGCCAGGCGGCCGGCTCCACCGCCAACGGCAAACTGCTCGTCCACGCCGATGGCGAGCTGCTGACCAGGCCGTTCCCGATCGGTCCAGAAGACCTGACGGTGCAGGGCGGCAAGCTCTGGAGCGTCACCGAGTTCAGAAACAAGCGGGTGATCTTCGGGGTCAGCCTCTGAGCGAGTCAGCCTTTGAAGTGGGGTCCTGCGACAGGACATCCAACAGCAGAACGGCCGGGCGCTCCTTTGCGCGTTGGCGTCCGCGAAAATGGTGTACGGGGCTCTCCTCGCGAGTGGCGTCGCTCTCGGCGAAGAGTCCATCCATGAGGGCGAAGCGCCTGTCAGGCCACCTTTACGGTGTGATCGCCGAAATCGGCCACGATGTCCAGCGTGCCGCCCAACGCGATGACATAGGCGCGCACCGTGTCCAGCCCACCGATCTGGCCGTGCTCGATCTGGGACACACGGGCCTGAGAAACGCCCATGCGTTCGGCGAGCAGCTTCTGGGAGATGCCCAGGCGCTTGCGCATCTCGGCGAGCTGGGTGCCGCGCAGCTCTGCCCGCAGCTGTTCGCGGCTGACCTCCCGCACTGCTACCCGCTCGGGGGCGTCCCAGCTGGGGTCGATCTCGCGGATCTTGGCCTTGGTGTCGGACCACTTCACGAAGTCGCTCATCCCCGTTCCTCCTTCTCCTTCTCGGTACGGTATGCGGCGTAGCGTTCCTCGGCCAACGGGATCGCCGTCCGATACCACCGGTTCCATTCCCCCGCCTTGTCCCCGGCGACCAGCACGATTGCCTCCCGTGTGGGATCGAAGACGAACAACAGGCGGATTTCCGCTTCTCCAGGTACCCGGGGCCGTAGCTCCCTGAGGTTGTGCAGGACACGGGAGTGGTGAATCCGGTCGACCAGCGGGCGGCCAAGCTTCGGGCCTTGCAGAGCGAGTTCGTCCAGTGCTTCCTCGATCTTCTCCGCGGTGGCCGGGGCGTTCTTACATATGTCGAGAAACCAGGCATTCACTTCAGCGTGCAGCGTGATCTCCCAGGCCAGCGGCCGGCTCCACCGCCAACGGCAAACTGCTCGTCCACGCCGATGGGGAGCTGCAGACCAGGCCGTTCCCGATCGGTCCAGAAGACCTGACGGTGCAGGACGGCAAGCTCTGGAGCGTCACCGAATTCAGAAACAAAAGGATGATCTTCGGGGTCAGCCTCTGAGGTGGGTGTGCAGAACCTCGCGGTAGCGGGCGTCGAAGTCGTCGTAGCGGGCCCGTAGCTCGCCCCCCGGCCAGTCGGCGGGCAGCAGTTCCGGGGGCAGTAGCGGATCGGCGAGCAGATGGCGCAGCACCGCGGCCGACACCAGGAACCCCTCCGCCAGCCCCTCGGAACGGTCGAGGGCCCGCTCCAGCCTGCGGGCCTCGTCCGCCCAGCCGTCCAGATCCCACAGCAGGGGCGTGGGGTCGCCGTGGGGGCGACCGTCGATCAGCGTGCACTGGGCGGCGACGATCTCCGGCCACCGGCGGACCAGGTTGGCCGGGCGCATCCAGGTGCCCTCGCGCAGTTCGGCCAGGCGCAGCGCGCTCATGGTGTGCCGCAGCGCGGCGCGGTCGACCGGCGCGCGCCGCTCGGCGGTGACCACGGCCACCTCCCACGTGCCGTCCCAGTGCTTGGTGTGGGGGTCGCGGCTCTCGTCCTGCCTGGCCTGGCGTTCGACGAGCCGCTCCGACAGCGTGTACGCGCGTTCGGACTGGATGAGATCGCCCGCCGCGACCATCCGGGACAGCGCCACCCGCACGGTGCCCTCGGCGATGCCGAACAGCGCACCGATGCGCACCAGGTGACGGGCGGAAAGCCGAGGCGGGTGGCTGCCCAGCAACGCGCTCAGCACGGCCGATCTGGCGCTCAGTCCATTACGCTCTTCCATCGCGTGTCGATTATATGTAACACTCGCGAGTATGGGGCGCTATCTGATCGAACCTTTCGACCGCAGCGATCGTTACGCGACCGAGCGCTATCAGGGCGCGGCCGGGCGTAACTGGTGGCAGTGCGATCCCACGCTGCGCCTGCTCATGCGGCGCCATCTCGGCGACGGCTTCGCCTGGGCCGAGCCGCACCTCGACCGGCTGGGCGCGCTCACGGGCGGGCTGGTGGCCGAGTGCGCGGAGGAGTCCGACCGTAACCCGCCGCGGCTGGAGAAGTACGACAAGTGGGGCAGGGACGTCAGCGAGGTCGTCATGCCGCCGTCGTTCCACACCGCCAAACAGGCGCTCATGACGGACAACTTCACCTCACCCGCCTTCGCCGACGAAGCCCGCGCACACGGGGCGAACCCGGCCGCGCTCGGAGCCGCATGGACGTACCTGCTCGACCAGGCCGACATCGGGATGGGCTGCGCGCTCGGCACGGGCGGGGACATGGTGGTCTCCCTCGCCGAGAAATACGCGCCCGAGGACGTCCGCGATCGGGTACGGGAGATCTTCGCCAACGGCTTCTACTCGGGCGAGGCCGCTCAGATGTTCACCGAACGCACGGGTGGCTCGGACCTGGCGGCCCTGGAAACCACCGCCGAACCCGTCGGCGACGCCTGGCGCCTGTCGGGCTTCAAATGGTTCGTCTCCAACGCCAACGGCTCGGCGTTCGTGGTGCTGGCCAAGCTGCCCGAGGGGGCCGTCGCGCCCTTCCTGGTGCTGTGGGAGCGGCGCGACGGCGAGCGCAACGGGGTGCGGATCAGGCGGCTCAAGAACAAACTCGGCACCAAATCGGTCGCCCTGGCCGAGGTCGAACTCACGGACGCGGAGGCGTTCCTGCTGGCAGGAGAGGGCTCGGGGTCGGGCCTCGGCACGATGATGAAGCTCACCAACGCCTCCAGGCTCGGCATTGCCATGATGGGCCTCGGTGTGGCCAGACGCGCCCTCGTCGAGTCGCTCTGCTACGCCCGCGCCCGCGAGGCGTTCGGCCGCCCGCTCATCGAGCAGCCACTGATGCGCCGCAAACTCGCCGAACTCATCGTCGAGGTCGAGGCCGCCCAGGCGCTCGTCTTCGACAGCCACCTCGGCCCGCGACTGCGCCTGGCCCCCGCCCTCGTCAAACTGCGCGCCGCCCGCCTCGGCGTCACCGCGGCCAGCGACGCCATCGAGGTGCACGGCGGCAACGGCTACATCGAGCAGTGGCCGGTCGCCCGCCTCCTGCGCGATGCCCAGGTCAACCCGATCTGGGAGGGCGGCGACAACATCCTCTGCCTGGACGTGCGGCGGGCGATGCTGCGCGAGAACGCCCACGAGCCGTTCCTGGAGCGCCTGCGCGCCCTGGCCACCTCCGACCTCGTGCACGCACGCATCGAGGACCTGACCAAGGCGATCTCGGCGTGGGCGGCCCTGGAACACTCCGTCGCCGAGGCGCGGTTGTATCCGCTGGCGCAGTTCATGGCCGACGTCTACGCCGCCGCCCTGCTGGAGGACCAGGCCACGTGGGGGCTCGACGACGGCCGAAAGTCACTCGTGGCCCGGCTCTACGCCGAGGCGCACCTGGCCGACCGCGGCCCGCTACGCGGCATCGACGCCCCGGTCGCCGACCACTTCGAGGATCTCCTGACGGGAGTGGTCACCTTCTGATCGACGCTACAGGCCGGCCAGGTTTCACGGCCCAAGGCTATGCTGCTGGTCGATGATGGACACGCAAGATCCGTGGCTGTTGCACTTCACTCACGTGGACAATCTGGAGAGCGTTGCTCGGACCGGACTGGTGGCCGACAATCTTCAGCCGCCACTGGTCGTGGAGTGTGCTGAGCAGGGGATCAAGGAACTTCGGAGAACACGCTCGGTCCCCATCGGCCCGTTGGGGGTGGTTGCCGACTATGTTCCCTTCTACGCATCGAACCTCGCGTGGGTGGCAAGTGATCGAAACGCGGCCCTCGCCACAGCACGGTTCACCGCTACGCAACGCGAACTGGCCACCCATATAGATTGGGCGCTGATGGAAGCGGAATACTGGGCCAACACCGACGAGGATGGGTCTCGTGTTCAACGCCGCATGGCCGAACTACTGGTCCATGAGCGAGTGCCGTGGATGGCCTTCTCACGTGTCTATGCCCAGACTGAGTCCGTGGCCGCGGTCGCACGCGAGATCGTCGGGCTGGAGCGGCGTCCTTCCGCGGAGGTCAGAGCGCACTGGTACTTCTAGAACGGTTTCGAAAACACATTCGATCAGGGATAATCGGTGAGGGGGTGGGCTGAAGTGATCAGGGAAGTCAGCGGAAACTTGCTGCGTGATGATGCCCAGGCGCTCGTCAACACGGTCAATCTGGTCGGTGTCATGGGTAAAGGCATAGCGCTTCAGTTCAAGCGAGCCTTCCCGGAGGTCTTCGCCGCCTACGCCGAGGTCTGCGCCCGCGGCGAGCTCAGGCCTGGAAAGATCCTTCCCGTGCGGCTCGCGGGTACGGATCGCTGGGTCCTCAACTTCCCGACCAAGCGTCACTGGCGACAACGCTCCCGGCTTGACGATATCGTCACCGGGCTTGATGATCTCGCACGCCTCCTGGTCGATCTCGAGGTCCGTAGCGTCGCCGTGCCTCCGCTCGGCTGTGGGAATGGTGGGCTGCAATGGTCCGTTGTGCGCCCGCTGATCATGGAGAAGCTCGGTAGCCTTGACCTGGACATCCGTCTCTACGGTCCCGGAACGCCTCACCCGCGGGACATGGTGACAGGCGCGGACCGGCCACAGCTCACGCCCGCTCGGAGCCGATTGATTGCCACCTTGTCCAGGTATGTGGCTCTTGCCTTCGAATCTGGCGTGTCGGTGACGCCCCGGCTATCACTGCTGGAGGCGCACAAGATTCCCTATCTCATCCAGTGCGCTGGTCTGGACCTGGGGCTGCGATTCACCCCGCACATTTACGGTCCTTTCTCCGTTCGGCTCAACCAGGAACTGGCGGCCATGGAAGGCCACTACCTCCTGGGTTATGGGGACGGCACACTGGGAGCCAGAGCCGTGCTCCAAGTTCAGCCGGACGCAGCCACTGCTGCGGAGACAGCCGTCGCCGGGGATGTGGCGTTCGAGCAGGCGTGGGAATCGGTTCGCAGCGCTGTCGTGGGTTACGAGTATCCGGAGGGCATGGAGCTGCTGGCGACTGTTCAGTACCTGGCCTCGAAATCGGGAGTTGTCGCCGATCGCGGCGCTCTCGTCAGTGAGATGGCCGCATGGAGCCCTCGTAAGCAGCAGCTCTTCACACCCAGCGATATTGGGGGTGCCTTCAACCGGCTACGTGAGTCGGGTCTCCTGACCAGCCGGTAGCTCCGCAACGCGTTCAGCATGCGTGGAGATCAGCGCTTTGGGCCGCGCGCTGACACTCGCAGCGGACTGATCCAATCGTGCGGGCCGGAGCCAGGTGGTTGCTGAAGCCAGTGCCGATCCACGCAGATGGCGGGCTGGGCGAACAGCGGTGGTTGCCTGCTCAGATGCCGATGAGCCGGACACGGTTGCCGCACAGCCGGGCCATGTCGTCGACATCGGAGGTCAGCATGGCCACCGGGCCCGGCTGGCGCAGTGCCATCTCGGCGACCGTCGCGTCGATCGCGTACTGGTGGCCGTGCAGGCCCGCTCCTTTGAGGAGCTTCGCGGCCGCCTTCGCCGCGTTCTCGGTTACCGGCTCGACCTTGACGCGGGAGAGCGCCCACTGCAGTCGAGGCATGTTCACCCGTGTATGGCTGACTTCCACGATGGTGTTTGCGCCGATGATGAAATCGGCGCCCATGGTCTGGAACACCTGGAACATCGCGAGAATCTTGCGATCCTGTGCGATCCAGGCGGAAAACCCTTGAGAGTCCAGGACGACGGTTTCGACGTGCTCGATCACGCTGCGCCCGCTGAGCCGTCGAGGCCCGCTGCCCCGAAGATCCTGGAGTGGGCCTGAGCCAGTTCCTCCTCGGTGAACTCTCCGTGCTCCTCCTGGTAGCGCAGCAGGTCGGCGCCGAGGAGTTGGTGCCGTAGCTGACGTGCCACCGCCTCGGCGACATAGCCGGATACGTTGTCGGTGAGCTTCCTGAGCTCGGCGACCTGGTCATTCGGTAGCGTCACCGTGATGCGTGTCGTTTCCGCCATGAAGCAAGCATACTGCGGTATGCGCGACGGCGCCGCTTCGCTCGTGAGAGACCGCTGAGTCTCCTGGTCCCTACGAGGAACGGACGGCGGGTGTCGCGGTCCCACCGTCGCAGATGGCGGGTGAGCTGGACGTGCCTCTTGGCCCAGGCTGGTGGCCGTACCGGCGGGGGAGCAGGCCGGCGGGGCGTCCCCGGAGGGCTGGATCGCCCTGTCCGCCACATCTCTGGACCGCCTCGTTACAAACTGCTGAGAACGGCAAGTCTCACGGCCTCCGCCGAGCTGGCAACATTCCTAAAGTTTTCGGCATCTTACGATGCATGAGATTTCGTACGGCTCTGGTGACACTTCTCCTGACCTCCGTCACTCTGATCGCACAGCCTGCTGGGGCTGCCACGCGGGCCACGATCGCGTACGCGCAGCTGAAGCAGACCTGGGAACTGGTGCTCACCAACGGAGACGTGGTCGAGGTGCCGGAGGCGCTTGCCAAGGCGCCCGCCGGCGCGGTCAATTCCGGTGCTCGGGCGCCGTTCCTGGTGAGCGGAGACGGGCGGCATTTCTTCTACTTCCGGAAATCGGATGAGCGGTTCGTCGAGCGGACTCTGAGCAGCAAGGAAAGGGTCGTGTCGCGGGACCTCACGGCGTACTCGATCAACGAGGAGTGGCCGTTGGTGTCGGACGACGGCAGTTTTGTGATCACGATGACCTCGGCCCCGGGGGTGGGGGTCTTCGCGGACCTACGGAAGGGCAAGCAGCTGCCGTCTCCGGGAAAGACGGACGCGTGGGGTTTCAGCGGATTCAGCCCGGACGGCAAGCGACTGCTGCTGCAAGGGGAACGGGTGGTGGTGTTCGACCGAGGGCTGCGAGCCCGGACCCGGCTCAAGACGAGGCTGTCACCGGTCGCACTGGCGAACGACTACGTCACCACGGCGGTACCTGTCGGCACATACCCGAAGTACCGCAAGCTGCGCCTGCTCAACCTGCGTACGGGCCGCGCGAGCAGCACGGTGACCGTACAGTTGCCGCGTGGGCAGTACATCGACGACCTCGACTTCGACCGGGCCGGACACGTGATCGTGCGATCGAGGACCAAGACGGGGGTGGCGATCTACCGGGTCTCGAAGGTGACGGGCAAGGCGACACTGATGCGGCGAGTCGCCAGACCTGTTGCGGCGGTCTGGGTGCTTCCGGGGGACAGCGCGTACGAGCCGTGGACGGAGAAGAAATGATGTGAGGGGCGCACTCTGTTCGGTTCAAGACAGGGGCACCTTCGTCAGAGGTGCCGATTTGCGGGGGTGCGTCACCATGCTGCGAATCGACCCCGGCGGTGACGAACGCGCTAGCGGGCGCGGGCGGGTACAACCCATGCCTGTTTCGCTCACATGCTGTAAATTTCCTCTGAAACGCTCTTGCCTCTACACGTGGTACTGCGCCTTCAAGAGGAGCACGATGACACCTCTCCCAGTCCTTCCGAGCCAGGTGGATGGGACAGGCAAGCCTGTTCTTCGTGGGCGATCCGTAGCAGCATGAATGTTCGACGCATCGGCCGATACACCCTGTCCAGACTGCTGGGTCAAGGCGGGCAAGGCGCGGTATACCTCGGCGAGTCTCCAGGCAGCAGGAAAGTCGCAGTGAAACTGCTGCACGCCCGGTTTGCCGGCGATGACGACGCCCGTCGACGGTTTCGGCGTGAAGTCGCGGTTACCCGGCAAGTCGCTCCGTTCTGTACCGCCCGAATCATTGACGTCGACATGGACGGCGACCAACCGTACATCGTCAGCGAGTACGTCGACGGAGTTTCCCTCGAAGAACTGGTCAGGCGGGACGGGCCTCGAGACGAAGGCGGACTGGCACGCCTTGCGATCAATACGATGACAGCGCTGACGGCCATCCACCAGGCTGGGATCGTTCACCGAGACTTCAAGCCGAGCAATGTACTTCTCGGGCCCGAAGGCCCGGTGGTCATCGACTTCGGCATCGCCAAGGTGCTGGATGCCACTTCCACCAAGACCAGCGGTGCGGTCGGCACGCCAGCATACATGTCACCTGAGCAGGTGGCGGGAGCCGAAATCGGACCCGTATCTGACGTCTTCTCCTGGGCTGTCACCTTGATCTTCGCGAGCACGGGTCGGATGGCTTTCGGGAACGACAGCATCCCAGCCATTCTCTACCGGATCTCGCATGCGGAGCCGGAGCTTCGAGGCGTGGCTGAACCATTACGTAACCTGCTCAGGGCCTGTTTGTCCAAGCGACCAGAGGATCGGCCGTCCGACCAGGACATCCTGCGCGCGCTCATGGGCGGTATCAGCATGGGCCTTCCTGCGGATGGTCAGCCGCTTACCGTGGATCTACGGAACGCCGCGACACTCAAATACACCAAGCGGCTCGAAGAGAACGCACCAATCCATTCCT
Organism: Nonomuraea purpurea; assembly: GCF_042650645.1. NCBI lineage: Bacteria > Bacillati > Actinomycetota > Actinomycetes > Streptosporangiales > Streptosporangiaceae > Nonomuraea > Nonomuraea purpurea. The sequence goes on along the minus strand of NZ_JBHSBI010000035.1, from coordinate 459 downwards.
TGCTTGAGGACGGCAGTCGGCTTCTGTCACCGTCCTCCGCACAATCGCTCTCGGGCACCGTCCACGAGCGCGTCCCATACGCCTTGCCCGACCTCAGACTTCTCAGGCCGGACACAGTTCTTCGCCCCCAGACCGAGGCCAACTGGACCGTGGTGAACGCGCTGACGAGCGTGCTGGAGCAGTTCACCATCGACGCGCAGGTGATCGGCTTCACCCGAGGGCCGACGGTGACCCGCTACGAGATCGAACTGGGGCCGGGGGTCAAGGTCGAGAAGATCACGGCGCTCACGAAGAACATCGCGTACGCGGTCAAGTCCGCAGATCTCAGGATTTTGTCGCCCATTCCGGTTAGGTCGCCCATTCCGGGCAAGTCGGCGATCGGGGTGGAGATCCCGAACGCCGACAAGGACCTGGTGGCGCTCGGTGACGTGCTGCGCGCCCAGGTCGCCCAGGCCGACC
>NZ_JBHSBI010000034.1:0-130587 GCF_042650645.1 Nonomuraea purpurea | reverse complement strand
TCACCTTTCAGATTCGGGTAAGCCATCAGGCCCAGGAACCTCCCTTCAGTTCCTCCCGGCTCAACCGGGGATACAACAGAGCGCCTCGTGGCGCACTCGCGTTGGTGGCCAGTTCGCTGACGATGAGCTCGGCCGTGTCGACCGCCGGCCAGTCACGGAGTAGCGCGGTGATGAAGCGCCGGGCTTCCGTGACTGAGGGAGCGGAGCCGAGGAAGTAGCGAGAGAAGCGCCAAGCCGACATCAGGGAACTCCGTCGTCTAGGGGGCTATACATCAGACGACGTCAGCGTATGAGTGATGCTAGAAGCAGCTCAAGCTATTCGACGCATAAATGCGTCACTTCTCAAGCCGCTCCATCAGCTTGCGATAGTCGTTGGCGATGGATTGCACCAATTCGCGCAGCTCGTCCCCCTGCACTGCCACACCAGCGAACGCCTCGAAGGTCGCGGCGTGAGCGGCCAGCTCATCGGGATCGGTCAGCGTGAGATCACCCGTCAAGCTCTCGACCACGCTCACGGTGTCGTCGTAGATCGTGAACCCGTGCAACGGAAAAGCCGGCACCTGCACGGCCCACGGCACGACGCCGAGGTTCACGTGGGAGAGCGTGGCCACCTGGCCCAACCGGTCGAGCTGCGCCAGCATCAACGACGGGGGACCGGGCCAGGTCCGTACAGCGCCTTCGGTCAGAAGGAACGAGAACTCGCGACCGCCGTCGAAGAGCACTGCCTGCGCCTCAACCCGCACAGCCGCCGCCTTCGCTACATCGTCAGCCTCGACATCGCGCCCGACCGCGAGTGCCAACCGTGCGTACTCGGCCGTCTGGAGAAGGGACGGAATCATGGCCGACTGGAAGCACACGACCCGATGACCTGACCGCAGCCGCGCAGCATTCGCCGCCTCTCGACCGGCGAGCCCACCCTTCAGCCGAGAGACCTCCTCGCGAAGCCGTACAAGAAGAGCGTCCAACTCGGCACGCCCAGCACCATCCAAGCCAAGCGCGGTGACTAACCGCTCCACCGTGTCAGGCGTGGGAAGGAGCTGCCCAGTCTCGATGCGAGAGATCGTAGGCTGCGCCACCTGGGCCAGCCGCGCGAGATCCTTACCGGTCAGACCGGCATCCCGGCGCAGCCTCCGCAGCAGCTCACCCAGCGCCTGCAACCGATCCCGCCGCTCATCCACACCGAGGGTTCTACCATCCGTCCAGGCCAATGCGCTGCTGTATCAACGCATGAGAAGTATCCCCTGAGATTCAGGGGCAGCTCGCTGTCGGCGGCCTGCCGCGCGTCGGGCGGTCGCTGGCCGCGCTGCGGCTCTCCGGCCGGTCGAGGCCAGCACCGCTCACGCACCAAAAGAGAGCGCAGCCCTCTCTGACAGACTGGTGTGACACGCGGGACGAGCAAGTCTTAAGTTGCATGAGTAGGGCGAGAACGGGATCTTCTTCACAGTGACGTTGAGCATGACCGATCTGACTGTCCGGCGGGGCGGGGCATGATGATCTGGTGGCTACCTCCTCCAGCACGTCCGGCTCGGGTCGTCCGAAGCGGCGGACGTTCACCGCTGTCGCTTGCCAGGGTGATGAAGCTGGCCGGCGACACTGCGTGCCAGGTCGTCGAGCTTCTTGGGCCCTCGCGCTGACGTTCGTCGGTGGAGTGCTGGTAGATGATCGCGGCGCGCGTGCTGGCGTGCCCCTTTCTCGTCATGAGGTCCCGGATGGACGCACCGGCGTTGGGCCGCCAAGGTGTTGCCCGTCTGTCGGAGGTCTCGAGGACCTCAGAGCTGGGCAGGTGCACCGCCTTGAGCGGAAACCTGGCGAGTCAGCCCTCGATGACGGAGGCTCGGTGCGTTGGTCCACCGGTCCGCTGGCCAATGGAGATCTGGTCTTCTCCTACCGTGAGCGGGGGGACTGAGCGAGTGAGAGCATGATGGCGCGCTTTCATGCTCGGGAGATAGGTTGGTCAGTATGACCGCTCAGCCTGTGGAGCCCGTTGCGCCCCGTGATCCCGGTGAGGATCCGGCCGCGATCTTCGAGACGCTTCCGCCGTTGCACCGTGCCCAGTTCCGGGCGGAGTACGACGAGGCTTTGGAGGCCGCGCACGACTTGGCACGCTTCAAGCAGGTGCAGACGCTGTTGCGTCAGTGGCGCCTGCGTGCGATCGCTTACGCCCGCCCGGGCTACGAGGAAGCCGTCCAGGATGCTCTCCAGAATCGTACGGAGATGTTCACTCGCTACACCCCGCCGGAGTGGGAGGGCCGGGTGTGAGCTACAAGTTCGATGGTTTCCACGGACGCGCCCTCTACGAGCTGAACGGTCTTCCCGAGCACGTCCGCGACGGAGCACTGCTGGAGCGTCTTCTTGAACTCCTCCGCGATCCGTGGGACGCGGTCGCGGAGCGTCCCGGCCAGTCCGCGGTGAGACACGCCTTCTTCGGAGATAACGGCCAAGGGATGATGACGTTCATTCTCGATGAGGAGACCCGGGCCTTGCGCATTATCGACCTCCTTTGGGCCGGCTGACCTCTGCTTCGCAGGTGGACGAGCACGGCTCGACACGCAGGGCCTCGACCACGCCGCCGCACAGATGCAGCCCTACTATCGCCACTGCATGGCCGGTCGCCATACGTGGTCGGGGGCGATCGACGGTCCGTGGCCTCGTTCCTCAGCCCCGGCCCACTGGGATTCGTGGCTGATCTGTTCGGCCCGGCAGGTTCGCCGCGTAGATCCAATCGAGGCCGTCCTCTCCACTTTCGTCGAGGTGTTCGGCCCGGGACAGGCCAGCATGGACCGCCACGCGTTGGGAGGCGACGTTGGCTGGCCTGACGCGGGCGATTAGCGGGAGGTCGGGGACGGATTTGGCTGCCCAGGTGGTGACCGCGGTCGCGGCCTCACTGGCGTAGCCACGGCCCCACGCTGAGACGGCGAAGCGGTAGAAGAGATTGAGGACCTTCATACCGTGCAGTTCCATAGGCTTAATTCCGCAGAAGCCCAGTTGCTGGGCACCATCGTGGCGTCGGACGACCCAATACCCGTATCCACAGCTCTGCCATTGGTTGTTCCAGCGTTGATAGAGCTGTTCTGCCTCATCGAGCTGGGCAAGCGAGTCGGATGGATTGTGCAGGCTGGTTTGGGGGTCCTTGTGAATCGCGAAGATCGCATCAATATCGGCTCCGGTCGGGGGCCGAAGCACCAGCCGGGCGGTCCTCAGCTCTACGCTTGTCGGGCTCAAGTCGTTCATGAGCAGATCGTAGAGCTCAGCTCAGAGCGTTCAGCCACAGGACCCAGCCTCTCACGGGCTGTTCGGGGGGGACCGTGCAATATACGTGTAATGATCTTGCTGGTTGTGGCGGCATGGCAAGATGGCACCGCAGGTCAGAAGCATGAAGTCGATAGGAACTGTCACGCGCTGTAAAATCGTCGGCTCTGTTGCCTGCCGGGATCCCACCCCGAGGGGTTGCGTGCCATCTTTCGCTGACGCTTCTCGGCGGGCCTGCGCTCCGAGGTCGTCCATGTCGGCTGGTTCTGCCCTCTACGGATGTATACCATTCGCTATACTTCATCGTGTGGCCGCCGAAGAGTGGGATGTCTACATCGTTGATGAGGTGCGTGAATAGATCGAGCAACTCGACGACGCGACGCACATGCGCGTTGTGCAAGCGATCGACGCACTGGCCGATGGAGGGCCAGGTCTGGGGCGGCCACTGGTAGACACGATCATCGCGTCGCGGCTCCAGAACCTGAAGGAGCTTCGACCGGGTACCGTGCGCATCTTGTTCGCTTTTGATCCGTGGCGATCCAGCATTCTGCTGGTCGCGGGTGACAAGGCAGGGCGGTGGAACGCCTGGTATGGGCAGGCCATCCCGCTTGCTGAGCAGCGCTATGAGACTTATCTGAAGGAACGTCAGGCGGAGGAGGGTAGATCATGACGGGATATGTGCGTTGGAAGGACATTCGTGCCGAGTACATCGAACGTGCCGGTGGTGAGGAAGCCGTGGAAGCCGGCAAGCAGGAACTCCTCGCTAAGGTGCAGGGGCACCGGCTCGCCGAGATCCGTCGCGGTCGCGGGTTGACCCAAAAGGACATCGCGCAGCGTATGGGGGTCACCAAAGGGCGCGTCTCGCAGATTGAGCAGGGAAAGATCTCTGGGCAGGATGTTCTCGCGCGCTACGCCATTGCCCTCGGCGGTCGGCTCCATCAGTCGATCTACTTCGATGACGGTGACATCGCTGCCATTGCCTGAGATTCGAGCGGAGACACTTTCGCCTGGGCCGCTGTTGATGCAGTTCGGTGGAGTTCAGGCTGATCAACCGTGCAACTCCTCGGCCGGTCCGAAGTCCAGGTACAGGTCGTCGACTCGTGCCATTAGCGTGCCATTAAGGGCATCAACCGCGGGGGCTAATCCAGGACGAGCAGGACGCGCGCCGGGCCGCTCAATGGCTCACCGACTCAGGTCTTGGTGACCCCAAGGTATTCCTCTGGGTTGCCGCACTGCTCACGGACGTCGCACAAGCGGCCCTCCAGACCGAGGAATAGTGCACGCTCGGAATAACTTCCTTCCACCAGTAGACCGAGGGCTTACTCGATGCCCGCCACCGGCTGCCCTCAAGCGAGTCGTGCCTACTCGTAATGTCAGTCGCATGCCCTAGCGTGTCTGCCTGCCACAAGGCGGCCATGTCGCCGTGGACCCCGGACAGGAGTGCTGACGTGGGTGTCTTCTATGAGTACTACCGTGCTGCGGACCGTGCTGCGGCGACCGTCCAACCTGAGCATTCCCGCGAGATCGCCGATGCCTCGCGTGGAGTTCCGGAGTTCGATGTGGTGGTGACCAAATGGATCGACCCCATAGTGGTCCTGGGTCAGCTCGTCGCGTTCGCCGGCCAAGTCGACTATTCCCTGGAGTTGGTCGAGACAGTGGAGCTGTATCCACCTCCGGAGGGTGCGCCACGAAGCGACGAGGAGTGGGATGCCCTACCCGAAGACTCCCCGTACCTGGAAGGGCCCGGCATTATGGAACTGTCGGCGGAGGCTCGTGACATGCTCGCCAGTGTGGACGACGCCCGCCTGCCGATGCTGGCGGAGCAGTGGGCAGCCATCAAGGAGTTCTCCCACTTCACCGCTGATGAGGACGGGTACATGGTGTCGCTCACCAAGGACCTTGTCGGTCTGGCGAGTCGAGCGAGAGAACATGATCATCTGCTCTACTGCTGGATGTCCTTGTGACGAGCCTGCCAGCCGTGCGCGTTGCGTGCCCGATGGGGTGGGAAAACAGCAGGGAGTCGCGGGGAACGCGATTGAGCAGGCTGGAGAGGGCTTGTGGGAAGCCGTTCGTAGACTGAGCGGATGCTCCATGCCGATCACACCAGGTTGTGTCGGATCGCCGACAAACTCGTTGCGGTGCGTGCCCTGCCCGTTCTGCCGGATGCTTTCGGTGTGGAGGCGCATGGGTACGAGCTCGGGCCGCCGCTCCCCGAGGCTGTGGTGACCGAGTTCGAGGAGCGGCACGAGGTGACGCTCCCTGCGGAGTACCGGTTGTTCGTCACCGAGTTGGGCGACGGCGGTGCCGGTCCAGGTTACGGATTGAGCCGTCTCGACATTTCATGCTGTGCGCGTCACCGGTCGGGGCACCTGGCTCAGTCCAGTCCGTACCTGCCCGGTCCGCGTTACGTCGACGATTGGGAAGAGCGGTACGAGGATCCGCCGGGTCCGGATCGCGCTTTCCTTCGAGGCACGCTGGAGATCGCTGGTCACGGGTGTTCCCTCGTCACCCAGCTGACCGTGGCGGGGTCGGCGCGCGGACGGGTGTTCAACCTCGACCATGAAGGACCACTCGGCCCTTACGTAGTCGAGGATGCCGACTTCTTGGCCTGGTATGAGCGGTGGCTGGACGAGGCGGTCGCCGGTTACGACGTTGGCTGGTTCGGCGAGCGACTTCCGCTGGAGGAAGCCGAGCTGGTCGCCGTGCTCACTGATGACCCGTCATCAGAGCGTCGGGCTCGTGCTGGGAAATCGCTGCTGCAGTCGCCGGTCGTCAGCGAAAGTGGTTGGACGGCCTTGACCGACGCCGTGATCACAGACGCGCATCCCACTGTGCGTGCTGTGCTGTGGGATTTGCTGCGCTGGCAACGACACCGGCACGGGCGTCCGCTGGCCGATGCTGAGGTGATCGCGGACGCTATCGCGCGGCACGCCAGGTCGTACGCTCCACCGGACCTGGGGGCGCTCGGCATTCTGCGCAGGCTCACCTTCGCCGATTTGCTGCCGGAATTGATGTGCCATGACCTCGAACGGCGTCGACGGGCAGCGTACCGGCTGGCCTGGAAGCCCGGGGAGTTCAGAGGTGAAGATCTGCAGCAGGACGTCCTCGTCGATGTGGCTGGTGGGCTCCTGAATGATGACGACCCGGTTCTCCGCTCACACGGGGTCATCGTTGTCCGCCAGTTCAGCCTGACCCGCCTTCATTCAGTGCTGCGCCGACTACAGAAGACGGAGACCGGCCCATGGGTCCGGCATCACATCGACTGGTGCTTCGATGAGTCACCGACCTGCGTGTGGGGCGATCCCCCGACCCTGATGATTCAGGGCTTTAGCGAGGACCCACCGTTCTAAGCCGCACGCCCGGACACCGTACGTGCAGGCCAGGAGCCATGGAACTTGATCGAATCGCCTTCCTCTCATCTGCGGGTTCCGTTTTCGAGCCCTGGTCCGCGGCCTGCTGACCACCGGCGAGACCGTGATCCCCGTGCCGCCCAACCGCACCGCAGGAGAGTGTCGCAGCGGTTAGGTGGACGGCATGTGCACGTCGCACGGGAAACACCAGTTCACGGGCTGGTCGCTGGGCTATTAGTGGACGCAAGCGGCCCCGCTACGATCCGCGGTTGCGTTGGCGCACCAGGACGATCAGCCCTATCTGGAGGACAAGCAGCGCCAGAGCGATCACTCCCGATGCCGCGGTCATCTCTTCCTCTGAAAGCCCACCAACACATTCCGTTATGTTGCCGCCCTCATACAAAAAGGCGCAGTCACGTCCAAGATCATGGCGACGATGAACCAGTTGACAAGCAGAAGGGGGACTGAGCCCGTGACAAGAGGCAGTGCGATGTGGTTCACCCTCCCAACCGCCACAACACCGTCGAGCTACTCGACGAAGCCGCCGAGGCGGGCACACGACTCGACCACGACGGCAACCACATGTGGCCGCGATCGGCCCTGTAGTACGGCGTGGGCCCCCGCACGATTGAGCAGGCTCTGGCCTCGGCCGTGGCCCACACCGCGTAAGCCGCCGGTCCCGGCTGGATCATGTCACGTGAAGTTCCCCGGGACCGGAAGCTTTTCTGGGTCAGCTCGCGGCGCGGTCGCCGAGCGGGCGGCGGCGCAATGCGGGGTCGGTCAGGGGCGCGGGGCTCCAGAGACCGACAGGGTGGTAGACGTTGGTGCCGGGCGGCACGAGTTCGTCGATCCGGTTGAGCACGGTGTCGTCGAGTACCAGCGAGGCGCCCTTCAGCAAGCCCTCCAACTGCTCCATCGTGCGCGGGCCGAGGATGACCGAGGTGACCGCCGGGTGTGAGGCGACGAAGGCGACGGCCAGCGCCGGCAGGGAGCAGCCGAGCTCGTCCGCCAGTTTCACCAGCTCCTCGACGATCTCCAACTTGGCTGCGTTGACCGGGATAGACGGGTCGAACCGTTCCGGCGCGTGCGCGGCGCGGCCCTGCGACATGTCGACCTGCTGCCCCTTGCGGTAACGGCCGGTCAGGAACCCCCAGCCCAGCGGGCTGTAGGTGAGCACGCCCATGCCGAGCCGCTGCGCCGTGGGAAGGACGTCGCCCTCGATGCCGCGGGCCAGGATGTTGTACGGCGGCTGCTCGGTGCGGAACCGGTACAAGCCGCGCTGCCGGGCCACATGGTAGGCCTCAACCGTCTCGTGCGCCGGGAAGGCCGAGCTGCCGAAGGCCCGGATCTTGCCCTGCCGTACCAGATCGGTCAGTGCGGAGAGGGTCTCCTCGATGTCGGTCCGGTGGTCGGGGCGGTGGATCTGGTAGAGGTCGATCCAGTCGGTGCGCAGCCGCTTGAGACTCGCCTCGACCTCGCGCATGATCCAGCGCCGCGAGTTGCCGCTTCGGTTGGGCCCTTCCCCCATCTGGAAGTGCACCTTCGTCGACAGCACCACCTCGTCTCGCCGGCCCTGCAGCGCCTTGCCCACGATCTCCTCGGACTCGCCCGCCGAGTACATGTCGGCGGTGTCGACGAAGTTGATCCCGTGGTCGAGAGCGGTGTGGATGATGCGGATGCTGTCATCGTGGTCGGGGTTGCCGACCGAGCCGAACATCATGGTGCCGAGGCAGTGGGTGCTGACCTCGATACCAGTGCCGCCGAGGATGCGATATCTCATACTTCGGAACCGTAGAATCTAGAGCCGACTCTAGGTCAAACTGGGCCACATGTCGGGTTTGAGCATCGGCCAGGTCGCCGAACGCACCGGGCTCAGCGTGCACACACTCCGGTTCTACGAGCGGGAGGGGCTGCTGGCCCAGCCGGTACGGCGGGGCACCGCAGGGCACCGGGTCTACAACGAGGGTGACGTCGACTGGCTGGGCGTGTGCATCCGGCTGCGAGCCTCCGGCATGCCCCTGACCGACATTCGGCGCTACACCGAGCTTGTTAGGACGGGCGAAGGCAACGAGGTGGAACGGCTGGAGGTGTTGCGCGAACATCGGGAACGTGTGCTCACCCAGATGCATGAACTCGACGAGTGCCTCAAGCTGATCACTCACAAGGTGGCAATCTACGAAGGCCGTCTGGGTTTACGGGACAACGTCCCAGATTGTGCGCCCTGAGCCTATTGGGGGTAAGCAGATCCGCTTAGGCCCGACGGGTGCTGCTACTTCTCATCGACGAAATCAGGTCAGGCGGACACTCGGTATGTGTCGAAGGCTCGGTTGAGGGTCGGGCATGAAGATCCTCGTAGGAGGCGCCGACGATATCGGTCGTGCCGGCGGCAAGCTGGCCGAGCTGCGCGTCGCTGCGCGGGACCTCTCGGAATGCCTGGCCAAGGTCGAGAAGCAGTTGGCTACGTCCACGACACGCCGTTCCGGACGTAGCAGCCGGTGACCGACCAGCAAAGACGCGGGCAGGTGCGGATAATTCATCGCATTTCATAACGATCATTAATCTCAGATCGGGCTCGCAACGCGGATCCCACTGCCGCTACCGCTTGTCTGACCCGCCGTCCGTGTCTGCGCCACCACGCGCGGGCCCACAGCAGATCCGGAATGATGACGAGCGCGAGCACCACGAGTGCCTCGGCCATCGCCCACGGTTCTTCCGCTCCTAGCAGGTCCTGGACCGAGTGCGCGATCAAAGTGACCACCAGCGGCAGCGTCACCAGCACCGCGAATGCCAGGCAGGCGAGGGTGCCAACGCTCTGGAGCATCGCATAGAGGCGTACGCTGACTCGCTCGCGTGGCGGTAGCACGGCCAGCGTGTTTCGCCTGCCCCGCAGGAGGCCACGCACATAGGCAGCGCCGTTTCCGTACAGGTTCCGGCAGCCGGAGACGTCCTGCAGGAGAAAGTACAGGTCGGTACGCATGAACACCAGGAGCTGATTGGCCAGGCGTAGCGCCTGGATGAGCGTGATCCAGGAGGTGAGCGGGTTCGGCCCCACGATGAACGCCCAGGTCAGGGCCATGCCGCAGATCGCCAGGTCGACGGCTATACCGGACAGGTAGACGGTGACGCGGGTCCGTGTCGGCGCCAGCCATATGCCCGAGACATCGGTCTGGGCCACCAGGAACTGCAGGCGCGTACCAAGGCTCATCCGCGCGGGCACCCCGGCGGCCCGGGCGGTGACCAAATGAGTCAGTTCGTGGAGTCCGGTCGTCAGCCACGCGAGCGCTGCCCAGGTCAGCAGTACGACGGTGCCGTGGTCACTCCAGAAGATCGTTTCCCAGCTCGGGAAGATCGCGGGACGTAAGGCCAGGCAGGCGATTCCTGCCCCGATCGGGACCGACAGTGCCAGGTGCAGCGCGGGATGCAGCGCCCAGCGCAAGTGCCGCGGCTGGAGCCAGGGGAAGGTCGGCCGCAGTTGCGGCGGGCTTGGTACGGGGTGGCCCTCGACCTCGGCCACCAGACCCGCTTCCGACAGGTCGGCGACGAAGTCGTCCAGGTCGAGGTCGGTGCCGGTCTCCTCCAGTAGGCGGACACGGACCTGCTCGATGCCCATCCCCTGCTGCAGCAGGCGAATGGCCAGGAGTCCTTCCTCGGGGACGGCCACGAAGTCACCCGAATCCACCCGCCCGACGATCCACTCGTCGCCATCGCGGCGGACACCGAGGCGGTGGAAGGCGACCGTCAAGCCACCCTCATCCTGGCGCAGTAGGTGCGCAGGTCCTCGCCCTTCTCGAAGATGCCTGCCAGGACCGGTATACAGGGCTCGACGACCTCAGGGTCGGTGATCTTGCGTGCGCCGGTGTGCTTCCCAGTCTCGTCGTAGAGCACTTCGTAGAGCAGGGCCGGGTTGAACAGCACCAGCTCGGGCACGGGGCCCTCGGCCTCGTGCGGGTGCACCGCCGAGACGGGTACCACCCTGCTGTTCTCGCCCTCATCGGCGCGCATGGAGAGCAACGCGAGCTCCCAGCGGACGTACTGAGAGAACGGCTCCTCAACTACTCTGATCCGCCGGAAGTCCATCAGGTCGGGATTGTCGGCACGAAATCCGGGACGCATCTGATCCGCCAATTCCATTGCGCGGTTCCAGTCGCCATCGAGCATCGCCAGGTAGCTGGACAGATCCCCCTCGTCGAAATTCTGGGCACGTTCAAGTTTCCACAGGACCCCGCTGGCGCGTTCGAACTCCCTGGCAAAGTCGGCCCCGTACTCGGCCGCGTTCATCGCCTTGGCGGGCACGTTCCGCAAGCGGCTCAGAACGTTATTCATCACGCCTCCTGGGGTGCGGGCAGGTTGCCCTGCCCGCACGTAGATCAGTTTGAGGCGCCTGCGCTGGGAGTCGACGCGGTGGGCTCGATCTTTTCCAGCCTGCGAACGACGATCTTCTTACGCGGCTTCCGCTCCTGCTGTGGTTCCTGGGAGGGTGTGTTACCCATGACACTCCTTACCAATCGGGTTGGGAACGGTAACTGCGACAGTATGATCTCTTCGGTCAAGCATCAAGAGCAGATTTCGCACTGGGGCCTCGATGGATAACGGGCGTACACGTGCCCGTCCGGGTCCAGCATCGTCACCCCGTGAAAGTAGCCCGGCGGTGTGGCCATGGTCCCGGTCACAAGCGCCAGGACATCGTGCGCGACCAGATGCCCGGACAACCCCGCGGACGCGCCGGTCACACCGGGCCAGGCGTAGTCGGCGCCGGGCTGCGGCGGGATTCCGGCGCGTACGCATGCATAACACGGTCCGCCGGGGCCGAAAACCCCCACGCTGACGAGAGGACCGTTGTACCCGCCGCTCACCCACGAGATCCCCGCCTTCGCGCACGCGCGATTGGCCCAGGTCTGGATGCCGGACGGCTCGCGCGGCCGATCGGCGCACAGCGCCAAGACGTCGAAACCGTCGACCAGGCTTGCCAGTTGCTCGGAACTGGCGACCGTCGACCTCTCCACGGTGATCTCGACACCGGAATTGACCTGGCGCAGCCGCTCCAGCGCCACTTCGGTCTTGGGCCGGCCGATGTCCGCTTCGGTGTAGAGCATCTGCCGGTTGAGGTTCGACAACTCGACGACGTCGGGATCCACCAGGTGCAGCCGGCCCACTCCTGCGGCGGCCAGCGACCAGGCCGCGTGGCTGCCAGTCCCGCCCAGGCCGAGCACCAGCACTCGAGCAGCCTTGATCCGCACCTGCGGTTCCCAACCGTGGTCACGCGGGGTGAGATCCACCCAGCGGAAGTAGTCCCTGCTGCGGCTATGGCGTTCCTTTTCCTGCTCGGTCAGCTCTTGGCATGGGCCGGGGGCGGCCTCTTCCACGTGGCCGGAGGACAGGAGGGTCGCGACGATGTCTTCGGCGTCCTCGGCGGTCAGGGCGGGGAAGCTGGAGCGAAGTCCGGAGGCGATCTCCGTGGGGGAACGAGTGCCGTTCATGAGCATCAAGGCGGCCCACGCCCAGCCGTCGACATCCGTGATCTCCGACGCTATTCCGTGCAAGGCACCGCCGAGGCGGATGGTGCCGTCGCTGAGCTGGTACGGAGCGTGCTCGGGTTTGACACGGGGAAGGCGCATTCACCGATAGTCAAAGCGGCGCGCTGCAGCGTCAAGATCTAGGGATCCGAGCTTGAAGGCCGCCGCCCCAGAGGAGACCTTGCGAAGACCGCCAACGCCGCCGCCTTCCTGGTCAGCGAGCTCGTCGTTCGCGCGAACCTGTGCAAGGTGGTGACGGGTTCAGTGACGCGGACGCCACTTCGTCTGGGATCGTGCACGGGCGGCCCCTCGTGGGTACGCCCGCGCGGATCCGCTCCTGGGCCGGTCAGGACCGTGTGTAGCGCCGGAACATGATTCCCGAGGCGAAGGAACGGTGCTCGACCAGGCGCAGCTGCAGTCCCTTTTCCACAGGCAGGTACGGCTTGCCGCCCCCGACGATCACGGGGAACGCGTACACCCAGAACTCGTCGATCAGGTCCAGCAGGGAGACGGCCAGTTCGGGGCCGCCGAGTTGGAGGGTGCCGTCGATCTCCTGCTTGAGGCGCGTCGCCGCGGACACGGCGTCCTTGCGACGGACGATCGTGACTCCTTCGGGGACGGTCTGGAGGGTGTCGGAGAAGACGTACCGCGGCGTCTCCTTGTAGAACTGGGCGAACTCCCGCTCGAAAGCCGGGGCGCCTTCCTTGCCGAGGTCCTGCGTCCAGGGCCTTTCCATCGCCTCATACAGCCGCCTCCCGAACAGGAACGCCGCGGTCCGGCGAACGTGGTCGCTCGCCGCCTGGTGGAAATCCTCGCCCGGGTCATGGAAGTCCAGGCCGCCATTGGGATCCTCGATGTAGCCGTCGATCGAGGTGTTCATCCAGTAGATGATCTTGCCCATGAAACTCCTCCTTGGTTGTTGAGGTCGTCCAGAGTGGAGACCCGATGGAGCGCCGGAACTCATCGCAGAAAGGGTGGCCAAACGGCCCGAAAGCGGAGATCACATCATGATCCCATTTCGTTCTGGTCGAGTAGGCGGCCCTCATGGACACGTGCCACCCCCGCAGGCACCAGCCCGCGCACCCGCTGGACGGGGCGATGGTCTCGCCATGCAGGGGTTCGGGGCGGCAGTCCCCGAGCCCCCAGACGGGCTGAAACGATGCCGGTGATCGCTGTTCCAGGTGCGGGTTCAGCCGAGATGACTGGAACGCGGATCTTGATTTCTCTGACCCGCGAAAGGCTCGCGCCGTACTTCCGAGTCACGCGTGCCCTCCGGCGGCCGCGAGTGACCGGAGCTTTCCGCCATTGGCGTCGAGCCAGCGGGTCGTGTCCTCCAGCTTGCGGATCCGGTCGGCAACCTCGCCGAGCTGTGCCTTCCCATTCATCCATCGGCCGGCCCGCGACAGGGCGCTGCCGACCGCCCGGGCGAGAAGCAGCCGGGGCAGCGCGTCGGCCTCGGCGGCATCCAGCGGACGGACCGAGGCGTACCCCTGGAGGAAGGCCGCCGTGCGGGGCTGCCAGTCGCGCGTCTCCAGGGTCCCGCTGTTGAACAGCGCCGCCGTAATGTCCTGGACCAGGAAACCGACCCCGGCGAACTCGAAGTCGAGCAGCCCGCTCACCTCCCCGGTGTCCTCGTCGACCAGCACGTTCGAGGCCGCCAGGTCACCGTGGATGACTTGGGTCGGCAGCCCGCCGCCGCCCGCAGACCACTCCTGCCCGACACGGCGCGCCACGGCGTCGAGGCGGGCGGTCCGCTCCGCGCTGATCCCGGCGGCGCGCAGTTGACGGCAAAGGGCGCCGACGTGCGGCACGGCGGGATGCGCCAGAGGGTCACCGCGCCAGTCCCCCAGCCCGTCTTCTGCCGGCACGCCCAGCATCGCCTCGCCGAGCAGCCCGACCGCCCGGCCGAAGCGCTCGAGTGCCGTCTGGCTCGTGAGGTCGGGCCGCACTCCGGGGATCCACCGGCAGACGGTGGCGGGCCCGGCCGAGGTCTCGATCACCGTGTCCCCGCTGCGCGCGGCGACTGGCTCAGGCACCTGGAAGGGAAGTCCAGCCGGCCGTAGCCACCGCAGGGTCCGGTGCACGGCGCCGACCTGCTCGGCGGACAGGGTCTGGCTGACCTGGAGCACAAATCGGAGGTCGCCCTGGCGAAGCAGGAACGTCTGGTTGTTGGTCCCTTGCTCGGCTCGGATGATCGTCGTGCCCAGGGGAAACTCCCACGCTGCCAGCAGTCGGGTCAGGAACTCCAGGTTGGTCGGCGCGGTCACGCGTCAATTTTGGCGGCCTGCCCAGGCTGGCGTGCAACCGGTTATGGGCTCCACCTCGGAATTGTTCGCTCAGCCGCATCCCTAAAGTCGGCGGCCAGGGCGTGACGTCGTCCATGGGCTGGCCTCCAGGGCGGTGGCGAGACGTGAAGCGAGACTCGCGACGGCGGCACGCAGTTCCGGGCCGCCCTCGACGCGGAAGGGGAACGGCACGTTCGGCAGCCACTCCTGCGCGTACATCGTCGGATTGCTCGTGCTGCCGACGAGCACGCATCCGTCCCCCACCGGTTCGAGTCTTCCCATCGGCGGCCGGATCCAAGGAGCCACCTCGGTCAGGGGAGCGTCGAACACGACGCGCGTGGCGAATTCCCACCCGGTGCCCAGGTTCTCCTCCAGCGCCGCGACCGGGTCGAGGTCGTCGGGCGGCTCGAACGCGTGCGTAGTCCGCTGAACCTGGCGGACGCGGTCGACCCGGTAGGTGCGGACGGCGTCCGCGTGGTGGGAGTAGCACAGCAGGTACCAGCGCCCGTGACGGACGACGACCGCCCAGGGGTCCACCTCAGCCTCCCACTGGTTGCCGGACTCGCTCCGGTAGGCGACCACCACGCGCCGCCGGTCCGCGATGGCGGCCACGAGCGCGCTGGTGGTGGCGGGATCCGGACGGGCCGAGAACCGGTCGGGCGCCGCCGAGGCATACTCACGCAGCGCCGCCGCCTGCCGTCCGATGTTCTCGGGCAGGGCCCGGATGACCTTGCCCAGGGCGGCGCCGACGAGGTCGCCGACGTCGGTGGCCTCCGGCTGGCCGTTGAGCACCGCCATGACCAGGCCAAGCGCCTCGGGTTCTGTGAAG
The DNA here is from genome assembly GCF_042650645.1 of Nonomuraea purpurea. Taxonomy (NCBI): domain Bacteria; kingdom Bacillati; phylum Actinomycetota; class Actinomycetes; order Streptosporangiales; family Streptosporangiaceae; genus Nonomuraea; species Nonomuraea purpurea. Next base: position 115,361 of record NZ_JBHSBI010000034.1, on the reverse strand, counting down.
GCGACCGGAGGCAGCCGCGTCCCGCGCCCGAGCCGGTACCCGCCATACGGACCGCGGAGCGACTCGACGGGGATGCCCGCCTCGCGGAGGATCCCGACGTACCGGCGCGCGGCCCGCTCCGTGACGCCCAGACCAGCGGCGAGTTCGCCGGCCGTCACGCCAGGGCGGGCCTGGAGGATCTCCATGGCGCGCAGAGCTCGTGCGGTGGGACTGAGATCGGTCGGCACACGGGCATGTTACGAGGTCACGTAGTGAACAGGAAGTAGAACGTCCGGAATCGGTCCTAGCCTGACATCCTGACCGAGTTCCGTCACTGAAGAAAGAGATCTGACCATGGATATCCTGCTCATCGCCGGCCTGTGGCTCGACGGGTCCGCGTGGGACGAGGTCGCGCCCGTCCTACAGGAGCTCGGCCACCGTCCCATACCGATCGCCCTGCCCGGACAGGGTGACGGATCCGCCTCGGCCACTCTCGACGACCAGGTGGCAGCCGTGCTCGCCGCCGTGGAGTCGGCGTCAGGAAAGCCCATGGTGGTGGGGCATTCCGCCGCCTGCACCCTGGCCTGGCTGGCCGCCGACGCGTGCCCGGAGCGGGTCGCCAAGGTCGCGTTGATCGGCGGCTTCCCGGCCGCGGACGGGCAGCCCTACGCCGACTTCTTCGAGGTGAAGGACGGCGTCATGCCCTTCCCCGGCTGGGGTCCGTTCGAAGGACCTGACTCAGCTGACCTCGGCGAGGAGGCAAGGAGCGACTTCGCGTCCGCGGCGATTGCCGTCCCCGCCGGGGTGACGAAGGGCGTGGTACACATGACGGATGAGCGACGGTTCGACGTGCCCGTTCTCGTCGTGTGCCCCGAGTTCACCCCCGCCCAGGCTCAGGAGTGGATAGCCGCCGGTGACGTGCCCGAGCTGGCCAAGGCCAAACACCTTGACCTTGTGGACATCGACTCGGGCCACTGGCCCATGATCACACAGCCTGCCGAGCTCGCCCGGCTCCTGGCCGCCGCGGCCCCTGAGATCTGACAGTCGGCCACTCGCGTAACGCCCCCTGTCACATTCGGCGCCTTCGCGGGCTCATGTCCTTGAGCCTTGACGAGGGGATGATGTGACCGATGGAGGAGACCGAGTGGCTGGCCGAGCGTTTCGAGCAGCACCGGCCCCGGCTGCGGGCGGCGGCCTATCGGATGCTGGGTTCGATGGCCGAGGCCGATGACGCCGTCCAGGACGCCTGGCTGCGGCTCTGCCGGTCCGACGCGGACCAGATCGACAACTTCGGCGGCTGGCTGACTACTGTTGTGGCTCGGGAATGCCTGCACACGCTGCGTTCCCGGCGGCAGCGGCGGGAGGAGTCGCGCCTGCCCGAGCCGGTCGTGATCCCGGACAGTGATCTTGACCCCGAGCAGGAGGCGTTGCTGGCCGACTCGGTGGGGCTGGCCCTGCTCGTGGTGCTCGACCGGCTCAGTCCGGCCGAGCGGCTGGCGTTCGTGCTGCACGACATGTTCGAGCTGCCGTTCGACGAGATCGCCGGGATCGTGGGCCGTACGCCGGCCGCCGCGCGGCAGCTGGCCAGCCGGGCACGGCGCCGGGTGAACGGCGCCGAGATCCCATCGCCCGACCCGGATCTGGTGCGGCAGCGGCAGGTGGTCGACGCCTTCTACGCGGCCTCACGGGCCGGTGACTTCGACGCCCTGGTCCAGATCCTCGATCCCGATGTCGTCCTGACCTCCGACTTCGGGGCCGACGGGCAGCGTGTCGTCGTCCGCGGCGCGGTGGCCGTGGCCAACCAAGCCCGCGGCCCGCGCGGCGGGCGGCTGCAGCCTGTGCTGGTCAACGGCGTGGTCGGCGCGTTGATCACCGTCGACGACCAGCCGTTCGCTGTGCTGGTATTCACCGTCGCGGACGACCGGATCGTCGCTATCGACGGGCTCCGCGACCCCGAGCGGGTCCGCCAGTTCGCTGACGCCGCCGGGATTCCTCCTCCGCCTGTCACATCGCCGGCACGCGAGGGCTCATAGGGACGACAACATTTCCCCAGCACCATGGAGGACACCATGGGACCACGGATCCCCGACGCCAACGCACACCTGCCCGAGATCCAGGAGTTGGCCGGCCTGATCGTCAAGGCCACCGGCAACGGCTCGGTGCCGGCGACCACGACCAGCCTGGTCTACCTGCGTGCCGGCCAGATCGTCGGCAGCACCTACCAGGTGATGCGGCACTCGGTCGACCTGCGTAATGCGGGCGAGTCCGAGGCCAGGATCGCCGCCGTGGCGACCTGGCGGGACGCGCCGTACTTCACCGACGCAGAGCAGGCCGCGCTGGCGCTGACCGACGCCGTTTTCCAGCCTGGCGCGCGTGGCGAGGAACGGGTACCGGACGACCTGTACATCGAGGTCGCCAAGCACTACGACGACAAGGCGATGGCCACCCTGATGATGGTGCTCGCCTCGGCCGGCTTCTGGATGAACATCGCGCTCATCAACAAGCCGACACCCGTGGCGACCTGACCGCGGCGTCAGTCCGCGCGTTCCGCGTGCAGGTGCCACATCCTGGTTCTGATCGTGGGCGGGGATGTTCGACGATGGACATCCCCGCCCGGCCAAGCCGTTCGTCACCGATCTGCGCGACAGCCTCCGTGGTCAGAGCGACGGGGCGGTCGAGCTAGCTGACGCCTCGCGAGCCGGGCGGGAGCCGGCCGCGAGCGTCCTTCCTGGAACGTGCCTTCGGCCCGCAAGAAGGTCTTCCCATGGGGCGCTTCGCACAATGACCAACGGTGTGACGATCACCGTTGGCCGCCCCTGCCAGGTCAACCGAGCTCTATGAGTCTTTGGAGATCCCTGCGGAACGCCGAGCCGTGCCATCCGAACCCCGCCGACCCGAGCGCCACAGCGCCGTCCGTCCAACGGGGGGTAAGGTCTCGATCATGTCTGGCGACAGTTCGATGCGTGGCGGCTCCCGAGCCGCACGGCTCCGACACCAACTGGCCGAACAGTTTGCCGGCATCATCCCCTGGGACGAGGTAGAGGCCGCCCATGTGGCTACCGCCCTCAACTGGATATCCAGTGGCGCGCCCCTCTACCGAACACATGCGCCCGACATCCCGGACCCTCACCTCGTGACCTACAACGTGGTCCTCAACCCGAACGAAGAACTCTTGCTCGTCGACCACCGCAAAGCACGGCTCTGGTTGCCGAGCGGAGGACACGTCGAACCCGAGGAAGACACGTGGGAGACCGTCGAACGCGAGTGCCAAGAGGAACTCCATATACCCGCGCGCCCAACGTCAATAGCAGGGACGCGCCCCTTCTTCGCAACCGTCACCCGCACACGCGGCGAAAACATCCACACCGACGTAACGCTCTGGTTTCTCCTCGAGGCAGACACCATCGTGTCCTACGATCGAGAAGAATTCACCGCCATCAAGTGGCTGACACCCCGTGAGATCCTCAACGAGCCCGCTGAACGTCTCGACCCCCAGATGCATCGGTTCACCCGAAAACTCATGAACGCCCTTTAACTACGCGGGAGACTGGATGGGGATGCTCACGATCATGAAAGATCGCTCTCTGCCGGCCTGGAAGCAAAGCCGGGACACCCACCCATTGCCCGTCTGACTGGGTCAAAATGTTGGGCGTTGGCTCAGTTCCAAGGTCACGGTCCTTGCGGTGCCTTGCGTCATGACCTCCAGCTTGCACGGATCGCCTGGCTTGAATTTGGTCACCACCTGCTGCAGGACCGAGGCTTCCGGCGTTTGCGTGCCGTTCACGCTCACGATGATGTCGCCGGCCTTGATCCCTGCCTTGCCGGCGGGACCGTCCGCCGTCACGTTCCCGACGAGCGCGCCTATGGCGGAACCGTCGGCCCCGACTGCGTCGCTCACTTGGACCCCGAGGGCCGCCGGGCACCGCTTCTGTGTGCTTTGGCGGAGATCGTCGCTTCGCTGCTGCAGCATCATCTTGTCGGGCCCTGCGATCTGCGCTGTGACGAGAAGGTCCGCGGCCCTTTTGGCATGTGACCACGCGGCTTGGCAGTCGGACTCCAGGGGTGCCCAACGGAGTTCGGTGTCAATGATTGTCAAGTCCTTCTGCGCTTGGGTGGTGACCTGGTCGAAGTCCTTCCGATCGGTGAACGTGTTCTCAGCCCGCTGCATCTGGGCGCGACCCTGGTCGATTTTTCCCATCGTGAAGAAGATCTGGGCACGGAGCCTGACCGTGGCGGTGTATTCCAGGTAGTTCTTGGCCAGCGTCTCCGCCCTGACGGATATCTCCAGGGCGCGATTCGTCTCACCCGATTGGGCGAGTTGTGTGGCTACGACGTAGACCTCGGCAGAGGTGGCCAGATGGGGAACCCGGTCGAGAAGGTCGGCGGCCTGGCGGGCCAGCATGACGCGATCCGTGTTCAGGTTGCTGCTGATGATGTTGACGTAGTCAGGCGGATATGCCTTCCCGTCTTGCTGAGCGTTTCGGATCAGCTCCGCGTACTCACGCTCGATGGCGGTCAGTCTCTGGACCACACCATCCAGCTTCTCTATCCTCGCCTGGTCGCTCGACGCGGACAGGTCGATCCGCCCCACGACTGCGGACGCGATGGCGAGTACGACCGAGACGATTGCGATGATGTTGGACGTTTCCCGCCGCCACCACGGCTTGTTCTCGGCCGCTACTTTTTGTTCCAGCGCCGAGAGCCGCTCCAAGAGATCTGCGGCGTCATCCGGAGAGCGAGACACACGGAAGTTTTGGGTGGCATCAGCGGAATTGTCGTCGGATACATCCGGCATTTAACGATTTACCCATGAGGTAGACCGCGGACGCAAGATCATATCCGGGAGTGTGGCGGTGAGGAACCCAGCCTGCAGGCTCATTCCCTCTATTGCCATGGTGCGAGGTGGTGAACAGGGTCGTCTTCGGGTGAGAGTTCATGCCGGATGCGAGCGTAAGTCAAGCAGAACTGCACACATTTCTCCAGATGGAGAGTGGTGAACGGTTCCGAGGCCGTTCGCGTTGCATCCGGTCTGATGGTGTAACCGGTGTTCAGTACCTCATCGTCTGGGCCCTGGCTGTCGATCGAGCTGAATCGAAGTGGACCATCCGTGCCTTGCCATCCACCTGCAGCCTGCCATTCATAGCGCAACTCCAGACGCGCAGGCTTCGGACAGCGCCAGCGAAAGCGGCCGACGTCTATTCCGCCGGCGAGGTTGGCCCATGCGCTCCAGCCGCGGCCATCCGGCAGAAATCCCAGCCAGCTGGTCTCCATGGACCCAAGGTCATAGGGGCCGCTGTCCCAAAGACCTACCAGGTTCTCGCCGTACATGCCCGTCAGGGTGACATCGATGCAGCGGCACTACAAATGCATGATCGTCGTTCCATTAAGGGGATGGTTGGTTGGGTCAGGTCATCAAGGAGTGCGAGCGTCGTGCTTCTCGCGGTTGGCGAGGACCTGGTCCATGTGGGTCTGTGCCCAGTGCCTGAGGTCGCGTGTCAGGTGGTGGAGCGAGAGGCCGAGGTCGGTCAGCTCGTAGGTGACGGTGACGGGGACGGTTGGCGTCACGGTGCGGGTGAGTAGGCCGTCGCGTTCGAGTGCTCGTAGGGTCTGGGTCAGCATCTTCTGGCTGACTCCCGCCAGCAGGCGGGAGATCTCGGAGTAGCGCATCGCTCGTGCGGCATCCGATGCACCGGGCTGGTCAGACGTGTCGGCTGTGCCGCCGCCAAGTGCACACAGGATCAGGACGACCCACTTGTCCGAGATTCGGTTGAGGAGCTGGCGGCTGGGGCATGCCGCCAGGAATGCGTTGTACCCCGCCTTGGCCTGCGCCCTCTGGGCGGCCTTCGTCGTCGTCACTGATCTTGCCTTTCGCCTGTGGGTGAGTTACGCACTTCAGAGTGCCTACTTCCCCACGGGAAGTAGCTCTCCAATACTCGTCCAGGGAGGCCGAAGATGCCACCCACGGCGAGAAACGAAAGGCACGACGATGAACGCACCCACCACATCACTTCCCGGCGGCACCTGGACACTGGGCGACTCAACCATCACCCGGTTCGGCTACGGCGCGATGCAACTCGCCGGCCCGTGGGTCATGGGGCCTCCCGCCGACCATGACGGCGCCCTGGCCGTGTTGCGTGAGGCGGTCGCGGCCGGTATCACTCACGTTGACACCAGCGACGCGTACGGACCGCGCGTCACCAACGAGCTGATCCGTGAGGCTCTGCATCCCTACCCGGAGTCGCTGTTCATCGCCACCAAGGTGGGGGCGAACCGAGACGGGCAAGGCGGTTGGCCCACGGCCCGGCGACCCGAAGATCTGCGCAAGCAGGTCCACGAGAACCTTCAGTCCCTCGGGGTCGAAGCCCTCGATCTGGTCAACATGCGCATGGGCGATGCCGAAGGCCCCAAGCCCGGTTCGCTCGCTGAGGCGTTCGAGACGCTCGTCGAGCTCCAGCGAGAGGGTCTGATCCGTCACCTCGGGGTCAGCAACGTCACCACCGAGCAAGTCGCCGAGGCGCGAGGTATCGCGCCGATCGTGTGCGTGCAGAACATGTACAACGTCGCCTACCGCCACGACGACGACCTCATCGACCGGCTCGCCGCCGATGGCATCGCCTACGTGCCGTTCTTCCCGCTGGGGGGCTTCACGCCGCTACAGTCCGAGGCGCTTTCGGGGGTCGCGGTCCGGCTTGGGGCGACGCCGATGTCGATTGCGTTGGCCTGGCTGTTGCAGCGCTCACCGAACATCCTGCTCATCCCCGGCACATCATCGACAGCCCATCTGCGCGAGAACATCGTCGGCGCTGGGCTCTCCCTCTCCGATGAGGACGTGGCCGACCTGGAGAGTATCGGCCACTGAACGACATGCAGGCCGTGCCCGAGTCCAGCGACAGGCACGTCGCCACCCCTGGCGCGGGTTTCGCTTGCGCTGATCTGACTACTTTCTGCCGGCTCAACGAGCTCGGGCTCGCGGTGACGGCCCAACCAGGCCACTGCAAACTCCGAAGCTGGGCGAACCACCTTCGAGCGTGCGACGGGTCACGGCCAGCGCACCTCCGGGGCGCGTTCCACGAACTGCGCGTACTGCTCGAACGCCCGCTCAATCTCCGCCTGGTCGCTTTTGTGGAGCGTTACGAGCGGCTGAACGGCGATCCGCACCCGGCTCGTCGCGAGGGTGCGTTTCCAGGTGGCCACGACCCGGCCGGCGCGTACCACGGTGGACTGGAAGATCCCGTTGTTACCGGGGATGATGGCCGCCTTGTGCTCTTCGGCGACCATGAGCGAGCGGTCCTTGTAGCCCAGCAGATATTCGTCGAACCCCGGCAGCACGCGCACCTCGTCGTCACCGGCCGGGGGAGGGGCGGTGTCGAGGAGCGCGGCGTCGAGGTACGTCTCCACCCCGTGGACGGTCACCCGGGCCAGCGCGTCGCCGGCTACGGCGATGCCGCGTTTGGCGTCGGCCATGGTCAGGCCGGTCCAGCCCGCGAAGTCGTGCCGGGTGGTCGGCCCGTGGCCGCGGAAGTAACGCAGGGCGACGGTGCCCAGCGCCTCGTCGCGCTCTGGCCGATGCGGGTCGGGAACCCACTCGTCGAGCAGCACGAAGCTCTGCTCGTTGCCGATGTTGGGGGCGATGCACAGCAGGCCCCGCTGGCTGGCGTACCACAGCAGGTGGTAGCCGCGCTGGCCACTGGTGTCGATGCCCTTGCCGGCCAACACCGCCAGGCACTCCGACCGGCTCAGCCGCCCGCCGCCGGCCAGGGCCGCGCCCAGCACGTCCATGGCCTGAACGGCGGTCTCCTCCGAGAGTCCGAGTTGTTCGCGCCGCCGCGCCGCGCCGTTCAGCACCCGGACGCCCATCAGTTCGACCATCCAGCGGGCGTCGCGGGACGGGACGAAATGGATGGTGCCGCGCATCGGCCACGTGCGCAGCGCCTCACGCCGCTCCAGCGCGGCGGTGACGTCGGCGGCGGTGTATCCGGGCAGTCGCGCGCCGAACGACCACAGACCGCTGGCCAGGTCTTGCGCCTGCATCGCCCCGAGCCAGGTCACCACCTCGGCCACGCCCGTCGCCCGGTCGGCGCCGCCGGGGGACGCTCGAAGCAGCAGGCTGGACATCCGCAGGCCGAGCACCTGCTGGGGGGTGAGTTCCACTGATTATCGCCTCCTGGCGGTCACCGTATCCTTCGCCGCCGACAATCCCGCCGATGTGATCGCCGAATCACCTGGGTGACCGTCCATTCCGAGCACGGGGTGGCGTTGTCTCCCTGGCTGTCCCGCACACCCGAGACGATGTTCTCCAGTGCCCAGTACGATGCGCGCCCCCTTGTTCCAGCACAGCCTTATCCGTGAGCGATTGCCAGAAAGTGGGCACTGGCGTTGATCATCAGAGGGTCCTGCTCGGCGATACGCGCGCACTGAAGTGCCGCGTCCACAAGCCGGTCGAACTCTCCTTGTCCGGCAACGTCCAGAGCAGGCCAAGAAGGTCCTTCGATTCCGTACACCTGCACATCTCTCAGCCCTGCGGCCTGCACTTCGGCCCCCAATTCCGCCGCGGTGTGGAAGTGGGTGGGCATGAAGCCCACATGCCCGTCGTAGTGCCCTGTGGCGATGACATTCCTCACTGCGGAAGTCATCTCGGCAGTGAGTCGCCCGTTTGTGCCGGTCTCCATGAGAGACAGGTAGCGGCTGATGGCGGCGGCCACCACGAGACCCCCTGGACGCAGAACTCGCCGGGCTTCGGCAAGCGCCTGGGCACGGTCGGCCGCATCGGTCAGGTGGTAGAGCGGGCCGAGCAGCAGGACGACGTCCACGCTCTGGTCCGGGATGCTCAGCTGACGGGCGTCACCCAACTCCGCGGTGACGCCGGACAGGACTGCTGCGGCATCGACATGAGCGGGCACCGGATCGACCAGGTGCACGTCGTAGCCGTCCGCGGCCAGCCATTGCGCATGCACCCCCGCGCCACCGCCGACGTCGAGGATGCGCGCCGGAGGCGGCATCAACGTTCGCCTCAGCAGTTCTTGGGTGCGCTGATACTCCAGTCTGCCGTGCGGAGATCTTGTGAGGCGGGTGTTCTCGGAGGTCTCATTCGTGTAATGCTCCACGAGCTCTGTGTTCATGGGAATCATGGTGGCGACCGGATGCGCGCCGGTAAAGCGATTTGATCACCCGCGCGCGGGCCGCTACGGATGGCCGCCGGGCTCGTCCCGCACCTCATTCGGGTAGTGCCCGTAGTGCCTTTGACGCCGGCGCTCGACGTAGCCGATACCCATCATGCTCAACCCGGCGAAGGCGGCTACGCAGAGGTAGAAGAGCAAGTTAGACAGCGTGAAGGCGTATTTCCATCCCGTTGCGGCCCCGATCAGCAAGAAGATGCCGAAGAAACCGCCGACAGCAGCGCCGATGATCAGACCGAGGCGCACAGGATGGGTCGCAGAGAACCGCTGGGCGCGATCCGGCTCAGCATCACCTCCTAATGACGCATTTACTCGCCAGAACCGATCCGCAAGTAGCTTTGACAAGCGCACAGCGAACCCCTTTTCGTCCAGTGGGCGCTCCACCCTTGCTACTTGTCGTGTTGCCGGCGCACCATCTCGTTGATCCAGACGGGCGCGAACGGAGACGTGCAGCCCGGGGGAGTCGGGTAGTCCTTGAGCACTTCCAGGCGCTCACCGATGTCGATCGCACGGGCGCGGTGCTCGGTGTGTTCGATCCCGATCTGGGCCAGGCAGTGGTTCATCGCCCACTGCAGGCGATCCGGGGCGTCTTTCATCTCCGCCTCGATGACGTCGAGCAGTCCTGTGAGGTCGAGGATCTCGGGCTTCTTCGTCACGCGTTCGGTGGTCAGCGCCCAGCCGGCACTCGCGACCACGGGATCCGGATCGGCGGACCAGGCCAGGCGCAGCTCTTCGGAGTGCGGGTTCTTCTTCACCACGTAGTTCACGAGCCAGTCGTGCACCTTGGGCGTGCGCGCCTCGCGCACCATGGCGTTCAACTCGTCACGCTCGAACGCCTTCGGGCGGCAGATCAGGGTGGCCAGCAGTCTTGCCGCGGTGTCATTCGTCTCCCAGAGCCGGCACGCGAGTTCCTGCTGCGTTTTCAGCCGTTTCGCGAGCGCGCGCAGTTTGCCGAGGTTCACACCGTGATCGTCACCGTGTTTCTCGTTCACCGCGCGTGCCTTCGGGTCTTCGAGTTCGGCCAGCTCTGCCATCAACTCGGCCACCGTCGTCTCGGCCACCTCAGCCTCCTGTTCATCACGTGCGAGGTTCAGCCTACGACGGAAGTCGGCTTTTCTGCCGTGCACGCCGTTGGGGCGAACTCTACGAGAGAATGAGGACCCGTCTGCCGAGCCATAAAGCGATGGGCTGCCTCGCGCAGGACCGCCCACTTGGAGGCAACATGAGTGCCATATTCTCCCCGATCCCCGAGCTCAACCTCCTCAAGGAATTCGAGGACAGCCTGGACGGGGAGCCTTATTCCTACGGCTTCGAGCTGTTCGAGTACGGTTGCGTCTCTCCTCTCGGTCCCGAGCCGCCCGCCGAGTTGCGCGACCGGCTCATCCCGTTCGCCCAGGCAACGGCCTCGGGCTCCTTTTATGCCCTCTGGAAGCGAGACGGCGGCACGGACCTCGCCAGGTTGCCGGTGATCTTCTGCGGGGACGAGGGAGAGCTGTACATCGAAGCACGCGATCTACCTGAGCTGTTCCGCCTGCTCGCGGCCAAGGACGAAGGCGAGCCCGCCCATGGGGCCTATGTCGCGTGGCTGAAGCGCACCTTCGGACTTGCGCCCGCCGAGCGTCCGGCCGCCATCTACGATGCCGCGCTCGTCGAGTATGGGCGGGCCTTCGCTGACTGGTGGCTGACCTTCGAGGACGAAGATTCGATCATCGCTGATCTTCTGGACGAACTGGAGGAGCGCAACCTCTGAGTTTTCACGATACGTAACAGGTTCGTCACTCAACTGAGTATGGTCGGCCAACGGTGACCGCGGAAAACATGAAGTCTCCCGAAGAACGGAGGCGGATGTGGCCAGTGAGTTCCAGCGCAGAAAGGTCGTCGGAGTTTTCCGGGCGATGGATGTGGACGGGGACGGCCGGTTGACCGAGGCCGACTTCCAGGCGCTCGCCCGCCGTTGGATGGCCGTCGCCGGACCCGTGGATCCGCAGCGACTGGCCTGCCTCATGACCGGCTGGTGGACGGTACTCCAGTCCGCCTCCGACGCTGACGGCGACGACGCGATCACCATCGACGAGGTGCTTCACGTCGTCGAAGGTCTCGGTGACAGGGCGGACGCGGTCTTCGGCACCGCCGACGCGATGTTCGAGGCCATCGACCTCGACGGGGACGGCCTCATCTCCCGTTCGGAGTACGGCGCCCTCATCGAGACGTGGAACGGGACGCCCACGGCGACCGACGAGGTCTTCCCCCGCCTCGACCTGGACGGCGACGGCCACCTCACCCGCGAGGAGTTCCGCACCCACTGGACGGAGTTCTGGGCAGGCGACAACCCGAACGCCCCCGGAACCTACGTCTTCGGCGCGCTGGCGGAATAGCCGAGGGACCATTCCATCTTCCTGGTGCGGCAGGATCTCGGCGATGGTCAGCGGGATCCTGCCGGGCCGGCGGTGCGATGTGACGAGATCGGACCGCGCGGGGCCGCCGCCGGACACGCTTCGACAACGGTAGGTCGCAGGCGTCAATACTTCCGTCAGATGCGCCAGTGCATGATGCGCCCGCGCGGGATTAGATCATGCCGACACCTTCCATCACCGACCCCGTCACCCCTCCATGTATGGAATGGATTCGTCATGGCCGAGCGTCCCGCAGCCCTTGTCGCCCTCGGAACATTGGTCGCGACCGTCAGTGCGATCGGAGCTCTTCCCGCACAAGCCGCGACACCACCCCCACCCACGATCACCGTCGTCCTCCCGGCGAACGTCAATCTCGCCGGGGCAGGACTCGTCCCGGTCACGCTGCTGGGCGCGGCAGGCACGGATGCCACGGAGGTCGATCCGGCCACGGTCCGGTTAGGCACCGGCTCGCCGGTCGCCCGCGGCGACGGCGGCGGGTATCTCGCCTCCGCCGTCGACGCCGATCGCGACGGCCGGGCTGACCTCGTTCTGCATGTCGACAAGGAGAGTCTGACCCGCGCCGGGTTCGGCCCGGCCACCAAGGCGCTGACCGTGACCGGGTCCCTGCGCGACGGCCGGGACTTCGAGGCGTCCGGGCAGGTCACGTCCGAGGTCGCCCTTGAGGTCAAGTTCCGGGAGACGCTGCGGGTGCGCGGGACGAACCAGAGCCTGCGCAGCACCCGTGGCGAGAACCTGGAACCCGTCCGAACGGTCCTCGACCGTCATCGCGTCCGGTCCGTCACGCCGCTGCTGCCGAGCGTCTCGGTGGCCAGGCTGGACGACCTGAGCGCCAGGGCGAAGGCGCGCACCGGCGAGACGGTCCCCGACCTGGGCTCCTGGTACAGCGTCGTGCTGCCCGCCGACGTGGACGTGGACCAGGTGGTCGAGGACCTCCGATCGCTCCCCGAGGTGGCCTTCGCCTATCCGGCCCCCGACCTCGTCCCGCCGCCGGCATCGTCGACTCCGGACTTCACCGGGATGCAGGGGTACCAGCGGCCCGCGCCGCAGGGCGTCGACGCCGACTTCGCCCACCAGGACCCGCGTGCCCGCGGCGCCGGCATCAAGATCGTCGACCTGGAGTACGACTGGAACATGTCCCACGAGGACCTCCCGCTGGACGCGTCGAGCGACCTCGGCGGCTCGGTGTTCCCTCGGTACACGGGCTTCGCGGACGAGCACGGGACGGCGGTTTTCGGCGAACTGGTCGCCAAGGACAACGGGTACGGCGTGACGGGCGGCGTGCCGGAGGCGACGATGTTCGGCATCTCGCCGGTTCAGGCGCTGGCCGGTGGGGGCACCCGATGGAGTCCGGGAGCGGCGCTGGCCTATCTCGCGGGCCTCGGCGTCCTCGTCCCCGGAGACGCGGTCCTGCTGGAGCAGCAGACGGTGGGCCCGCTCGGCGGTACGAACTACGCGCCCCTGGAGTGGATACCATCGGTTTTCGATGCGATCCGGCTGCTCGACGGGCTCGGGGTCACCGTGGTGGAGACGGGCGGCAACGGCAACCAGAACGTCGACTCCGATCTGTACGTCCAGAACGGGATCAAGTGGTTCGACCGGAGTGTCCAGGACTCCGGTGCGATCCTGGCCGGAGCCGGTGGCGACACCGACCGTGAGCGGCTGGGCTTCTCCAACTTCGGCGCCAGGTTCGACCTGCAGGGCTGGGGACGCAACATCGTGACCTCGGGCGGCAACGGCAACCTGCAGGGCGGTGGCGACCCGGCGAACCTCAACGTCCGCTACACCAGGACGTTCGGCGGCACGTCCGGTGCCGGGCCGATCGTCACCGGAGCGGTGGTGGCCGTCCAGTCCTACCTGAAGGCCACCGGCCAGGCTCCGTGGAGCGCCGCGCGGATCGCCGACCTGCTGAAGCGCACGGGCACCCCGCAGGGCTCCGTCACCGCGGCAGAGCACATCGGCCCCCTGCCCGACCTCGAGGCGGCGCTGAAAGCGATCGAGGTCGACCCGCCCACCACCGAGGCGAAGCTGACCCAGCGCGTTCCTGACCAGGGCGACAGATACGTCAACCCCGTCGTCACACTCACGGCGGCCGACGGCTGGGGCTCGGGCGTGACCAGGACCCAGTACCGGCTCGACGGCGGGAAGTGGAAGACCTACAGCGAGCCGTTCCGGGTTCTCGACAAGGGCGCGCACACGATCGCCTTCCGCTCCACCGACGCCAACGGAAACCAGGAGGAGACCCGGTCGTTGTCCTTCCAGAACCGGTGACTCCAGAACGGCGTGATCAGCCAATCCCGACAGACGTCGGGACGGCCGGCAGAGGGCTCTCATCATCTGCATGGTGACGAGAACGCCTTCGGACCGTAGTTTCCGCCTCGGCAGGTTCGTTAGGAAGGTGGGTTTTTGTGCTTTTGAACCGCGGCCGCCGTTCATCCCGACGATTGTCGGCCAAGACCCTGACCGTGTTCTGCGTCCTCGTGCTCGGCTTGTCCCTGAACATGACGCAGACCAGCCAGGCCACCACCGCGGCGTGGGACGCTCCCGCGATGCAGCCGATCGACCCGCAGCGGGTGCAGGACCAGCAGGACATGACCTGGCAGGACTACAAGCCGATTCCCGGGGTGAACTGGGCCACCAACGGCGCGGTTCCGACCGATCGCGCGCTTCGGGTGGCGCTCGTCGCGGTCGACTTTCCCGACCAGCCGTTCGTGATCACCAAGCCGAAGCAGTCGGACCCGTTCGGCAACCCGCAGATCGACCCCGTCACCCGGGACAAGGTCGCGCAGTTCTATGCCGACTTTTTCAACAAGCCGAGCCCGGTGAACAACTATCAGACCATCAACGGGTACTGGATGGAGCAGAGCGGCGGCAGGCTCGGCGTCTCGTCGGTGACGGCTTTCGGGCCGTACCGGATGCCGAAGAACTCCTCCCAGTACGGCCTCAACGACATCGGCCAGGAACGCCAGCAGGGCTGCCCCGGTCAGACCACGGTGGCCGGGAACCAAGCCGACGTGAGCACCATCGCGGTGGAGTCGACCACGTTCCTCAAGGTCGGCGACCTCATCACGATCGCGGGCGTCTCCCCGTCCGGGCAGCGGGTCGTCACCGCCATCCCCGACGACACCCACCTCACCCTCGACGCGACGGTGACGGTCACCGACAAGGCCGGCATCAACAACTGCGCGGGAACCCGCCTGGAGACCGACGCCGACAAGCTCTGGCACGAGGACGCCGACTGCACCCGCAACTGCGGCTACGACGTGGTCCTGCGGATCTACGCCGGCTACGACGAGACCTCGGTGTGGCAGGAGTTCGGCGAGATGAAGTTCAACTCGCCGCAGGACGTGCCCCGGGAGGTCTGGGGCAACCCGAACCCGGCGCTGCCCAACTCGGTGCCCAGCCGGTACGTCCCCTGGACCTCCTGGCTCGCGGGCTCGCAACTGTGGGGCCAGTCGACGGTGCGGCAGGGCGAAAGTTCCGGCACGATCACGCACGAGCTGAGCCACTTCTTCTTCAGCATCGGCGACAACAACAACAATCCGTACGTGCAGCCGTATCACCGGGCGGGGTCGGGGCCGTGGGACATGATGGATCGGGGCTCGTTCAACGGGCCGGGCGGTCCGCACAACCGCTGGCGGGTGCCGGCGCAGCAGGGCGCCTCGATGGGGGCCGAGCAGACGCTGCGGAACAAGATAGGGATGGGCTTCGTGCCCTACTCCTCGGTGCTGCGGCTCAACCGCGACGGGCTCGCCAAGTCCGGCCTCGCGGTCGTGGACGTGATCGCCAGGGCGGTGAACGCGAGTCCGCTGCCGAAGGGCACCCGGGCGGGTGTCCAGGTGCTGCTGGACGGATCCGCGCCGATCGACCGTTCGCCGGCCTGCGACGTCAACGCCAACCCGCTGTGCGACGGCGGCGGCCCCTCCGGCGGGTGGAGCAACTACACCCTTGAGACGGTTCAGCGGATCGGGTACGGCTCGTTCCAGCCGGACAACGGCGTGATGATCGCCAAGAACAAGGCATACGAGCCGGGAGGCGACGGCAAGGAGGGCGCGACCTGCGGCTACAACTGTTTCACGTGGGTGGTGGACGCGCATCCCGAAGACATCGGCATGCTGGACTACAAGCGGCCTGACGGCACCGAGGTGATGCGCACGATCGGCGACTACCGGCAGCTCAATGACGCGCTCTTCCACGCGGGAACGAACTCGGGCTCGAAGAACGAGTACGTCGACACCGCCAACGGCCTGCACTTCTCCATCGTGAACACCTACAAGGACGCCAAGGGCCTGCTGCACTACGTCATCGGCGTGCGGAACCCGGCGGGCGCAGGACCGCAGCAGCGCGGCGTGGCGGTCGGCAAGGGCACGCCCGGAGGCAAGGCCCCCGCACGTGCCACCACCTGCTCGTTCCGGTTGACCAACACCGGCAAGGACGCGGCCACGGATCCGGCGCTGCACCCGCAGGACGAACGAGCTCACCTGCGCAACGACATCTACCGGCTGTCGACCTCGGCCACGGGCGCGGGCTGGTCGGCGAACCTGCCCAACAACCTGACCACGGCCGCGTTCGGCCAGTCCGTCGACGTCCCGGTCCACGTGACCCGTACACCGGGCAGCGCCCACTCCGCCACGATCCGGCTCACCGCGACCTCGGTGAGCGATCCGGGAAAGACGACCACCTCCACCTGCAAGGTGAATACCCAGGACACCACCCACTGACCAGCTGACCCCTACGCTCGCCCCGGCCCGGCCCCCGCCGGCCGGGGCGAGCGCCTTCGACGCACACGGTCGTCTATGGTGGCCGGCGTGACCGATCGGGTGCGCAGCTATCGATACGTCGGACCGGCCGAGGTGAAGGCGGCGGTCCAGCCTGACGGCAAGGGCCAGTCGATCCGTTCGAGGGCCGACCTCGACGGGTGGATGGCCGAGCGACCGGCGGAGGAGTTGGCTGAGCCGTTCACCTTCGTGGTGGACACGGATGGTGTGTTGCGGCTGGCTCCGCGCCGGAGTGAGCATGTCGCATGCGCGGGCGGCGGTCTCGTTCTGAGCGCGGGCGAGATCTCGTTCGGCCGTGTGGGTGGTGGGTGGGAGGTCCGTGAGGTGAGCAACCACTCCACCGGGTACTGTCCGGACACCACGTCATGGCCGGCGGTCGCTGAGGCTTTGGGGCAGGTGGGTCTGGACCATCCGTCCGGCTTCACGCAACAGGTGGTCTTCCGGCGTTGCACCACCTGTCAAGAGGCCGGCATCGTGCGGGAGGACGACTACGTCTGCGTCTTCTGCGGGAGCGACCTGCCGGCCACGTGGAACGTGGATCCCCGCGATTAGGACAGTACGTCCGGTGAGATGATCGCATGCGGGCCCGATCCCACGCGCGAAGCTTTGCCCGGTCAGGCGGGTGAGGCCGGGGGTTTCGGCTCAACTGCCGTATGGCTACTATCAGGCACCAATCGCCTACATGGGTAGATGCACCGATTGGTGAGGAGAGTGTCCTGCACGTGGCTGGATTGGGCAGGCTGGTCGGGCGTCGGCGAACGAAGACGGTGGGCGGCGGGCCGGTGCGGGACGGGGCGCGGCGGCTGGCCGGTATGCGGCGGTTGCCGTTGCGTACCGTGCTGCTCATCGTCGTGTTCGTGCCGAGCCTGACCTTCACCCCGCTGCTGGCTTCTGGCATGTTCCAGCTTTCCAGCCAGTGGCGGGAGGAGAAGGCCCAGATGGATCTGGCCACCGACACCGTCGGCGGGCCGGCAGCGGACTTGTTCTTCAGCCTTGACCAGGAGCGACGGCTCACCGCGGAGAGGCAGGCCAGCCCGCGTAGCGCCGCCTTCCGTGACAAGCTGGCCGAGCAGCGCGCGGTGACCGACCAGGCCGTGAACGCCTTCCGTCCCCTGACAGGCGTGGACGCCGCCGACGGGCAGGAGGGGCTCACCGACGCCATCGTCGAGACCGAACGCCGGCTCGGCCTCCTCGACGAGCAGCGCCGCGCGGTGGACGCGGGTTTGTCCGGCACGCAGAAGGCGTTCGACTTCTACACCGGGGTCATCGAGTCGAACCTCGGCGTGTTGACCGTCCTCAGCAACACCGATGAGGGCGATGTGAACAGCAAGTCGCAGACGCTGGTCGACCTCTACTGGGTCATCGACCTGATCGGCCGCGAGGACGCCGTCCTGGCCCGCGGCTGGATGAAGGGGCGCCTGACGAGGGACGAGTACGGCCTGGTCATCGACGCGATCGGCACCAGGAAGCACCTGCTGCGATCCCGGGTGATCCCCAGTCTCACCGGTGACGAGACCCGGTACAGGACGCTGATGACCAGCGACGCCTGGCGGAGTGTGAACGCGCTGGAAGAGCGGTTGGTCGCCTTGGGGAGCAACCAGGTGATACTGCGCGGGGACAGCGCCAAGTGGCGCTCCTCGGTGGAGACGGTCACCGCGCAGGTGCGGGAGCTGCTCCGCCTCCGGCTCGAGAACGTCAGCAAGATCGGCTACGGCCACGCCGACATGCTCTTCGTCATCTTCGTCAGCGTCACCAGCGTGGGTCTGCTCGCCCTGGGCCTGGTGATCTTCACGAGCTGGCGTCTCACCTCCATTCTCCGCCGGCGCATCCTCCACCTGCGCGAGGAGGCCCAGGAACTCCAGGAGCGGCTGCCCAAGGTGGTCGCCCGGCTGGAGCGCGGCGAAGACGTCGACGTGGACGCGGAGGTGCACCTGGTCGAGCCCACCCCCGACGAGCTCGGCGAGCTCGGGCAGGCACTCAACCTGGCCAGCCGCAGCGCCGTCCACACCGCCGTGCGGCAGGCGGAACAGCATCGCGGCTTCCAGCGCATGCTCCAGCGCATCGCCCGCCGTACGCAGATTCTCATCGGCCTGCAGTTGAAGAAGCTCGACGAGCTGGAGCGCAAGCACGAGGACCCCGAGGTGCTGGAGGGCCTGTTCGACCTGGACCATCTGACCGCCCGGCTGCGCCGCTACGAGGAGAACCTGGTGATCCTCGGCGGCGGGCAGCCGCAGCGCCGCTGG
This sequence comes from Nonomuraea purpurea, assembly GCF_042650645.1. Classification (NCBI taxonomy): domain Bacteria; kingdom Bacillati; phylum Actinomycetota; class Actinomycetes; order Streptosporangiales; family Streptosporangiaceae; genus Nonomuraea; species Nonomuraea purpurea. Next base: position 96,774 of record NZ_JBHSBI010000034.1, on the reverse strand, counting down.
CGCAAGCCCGTGAAACTGCTCGACGTGCTGCGCGCCGCGCAGGGCGAGGTGCAGGACTACCGGCGGATCGTGATCGACGTCGAGGGCGAGCCGTGGGTGGCGGAACGTGCCGTGGGACCGCTGGTCCACGTCCTGGCGGAGCTGATGGAGAACGCCACCACCTTCTCCAAGCCGCTGACCCCCGTCGAGGTGCGGGCCGCACCGGTCAGCCGGGGCGTCGCCGTGGAGATCGAGGACCGCGGCCTGGGCATGGAGTCCGGGCAGTACGCGGCCGCCAACGCCCTGATGAAGTCGCCGCCCCGGCTCGACGTGATGACCCACGCCGACGACGTGCGGCTCGGCCTGTACGTGGTCGCCCGGCTCTCCGCGGGCCTGGGCCTGCAGGTGGAGCTGCGGCCGTCGGCCTTCGGCGGCACCCGGGTCATCGTGCTGCTCCCGGAGGCGGTGGTGGTGGAGCGTCCCCAGGCCGTACCCGAGGAGGTCGCCACCGGCCCCCGGGACGCGCAGTTGCCGGCTCGGTCAAGGGGACGCGCGATGGCATCCGTGACATCATCTGCTGGGGACAAAGCTCCGCGAAACAGCGCGCCCTCGGACGATACGCCCAGGTCGTCCGACCGCCGGCCGCTGCCGCAGCGGGTGCGCCAGGCCAGCCTGGTCACCGAGCTCAAAGTCCCGGCAGACAGGGATGAACAGATCGAACGGGAGACATGGGCCGTACGCGACCAGCCAGGCCGATCGAGTGCGGTGATCGGCGCGTTCCAGCGGCAGTCCCGCAAACGCAGGACCGGTGACGACGCCTCGCAGCCCCGGCCGGACGCATCCCCCGAGCCCGGCTCCCCTACCACGGAAGATCGATGATGACGCAGCGAACCACCGCCACCAACACCGACCTGGACTGGCTCCTGGACGGCCTGGTCGACCAGGTCGCGGGCACCCGGCACGCCATCGTGCTGTCCGACGACGGCCTGGTGATCAGCCGGTCCAGGAGCATCGAACGCGCTGATGCCGAACGTCTGGCCGCGATCGCCACCGGCCAGCAGAGCCTGGCCCGCGGGGTCGGGCAGCTCTTCAGCGGCGGACTGGTCCACCAGGTCATCATCGAGATGGCCGAGCTGTGGTTGTTCATCACGGCGGCGGGCCGCGGCACGCATCTGGCCGTGGTCGCCTCCCAGGAGGTCGACGCCGAGCTGATGACCGAGGCGATGCACACCCTGATCCAGCAGGTCGGCCTGAAGCTCGGGACCGGCTCGCGTACCCCGCAGACCGAGGACGTGGGGAGACACGGATGAAACACTGGACGGACGGCTTCGACGACGATGACGCCGACGAGCCGCTTGTCCGTCCCTACACGATCACCGGCGGACGAACCACCTCCGAGCGGGACGACCTCACGCTGATCACCCTGGTGACGGCGATTTCCGAGGTCTCTTCTGAGGCCGGGCGCGGCATGAGAAGGATGCAGCCGGAGCACCGTGCCGTCCTCGCTCTGTGCGAGCGGCCTCTGGCAGTGGCCGAGGTCGCCGCCGCGCTGAACCTCCCGGTGTCCGTGACCAAGATCCTCATCGGCGATCTGGTCGAGGCCGGCCAGGTACGGGCCCGGCCGCCGCTGGCTTTCGCGAAGGCGGGCGGCATGCCCGACATGGCAATCCTTGAGGCGGTGAGGGATGGCTTACGCAAACTCTGACCAAGCCGCTCCCCTGGCAGTGAAGATCCTCATCGCCGGTGGTTTCGGCGTCGGGAAGACGACCCTGGTCGGCGCGGTGAGCGAGGTCGCCCCCCTGCGTACGGAGGAGTACCTGACCCACGCCAGCGTCGGCGTCGACGACCTCGACGGAGTGGGCGGCAAGTCCACCACCACCGTCGCGCTGGACTTCGGCCGCATCACCATCAGCGCCGAACTGGTGCTCTACCTGTTCGGCACCCCCGGGCAGGAACGTTTCTGGTTCATGTGGAACGACCTGGTCAACGGGGCGATGGGCGCGGTCGTCCTGGTCGACACCCGCAGGCTGGACGTGAGCTTCGCCTCGATCGACTTCTTCGAGAGCCGCGGCATCCCCTTCGTCGTCGGCGTCAACTGCTTCCACGGCGTCAGGGACCGGACGGAAGAGGAGATCCGCAAGGCGCTCGATCTCGATCCGCAGGTGCCGTTGATGCTCTGTGACGCCCGCGACCGTCAGGCGGGACGCGATGTGCTGCTCGCGCTCATCGACCACCTGATGGCCGCCCAGTCCCACGATGCTCATCTGCCTGGCCGGTAACTGCGCTCGACGTGGCCCTTGAGCTCGTCGGGATAGAAGTAGACGGGCCGCAGGTCGCCGTTGGCGTAGCGTTCTGCCTGGTCGTTGAAGTGCGGAGAGTCGGGATGCCCGCTCGCGCCGCCCGCCGTCACCGCCCAGGCGCGCACCTTCGGCCCGAACTCCACGACCGCCACGAAGCTGTTGCCGCTGGTGCCGTAATAACGCTTGGTTCCCGGGTAGCGCCTCGCCCCGAACGAGGCGAGGGAGCCCCACTGCGCGGAGGTGAAAGGCACCGGGATGCTCGGCTTGGCGTCGTCGAACTTCTGGACGATCGCACCGTCGTTGCGCTGGAAGCGGTTGATCTCCCGCCAGGGCACCTGCCAGCCGCCGAAGTCCTGCCTCAGCCGGTCCACCGCTTCGCCGAGCGCCGTGAGCCGCTGCGCGTCGGTGGCGCGCTCGGCCATGTAGTCCCACACCGACAGGCCCGCGTCCCTCGCGCTCTGGGCGCAGACCGCCCAGAGCGCCTCGCCCCAGAACACGGCCAGCGACGTCGCGGTCGAGTCCGCGCCCCAGCGGTGGTCCCAGTCGCGCAGCAGGCCGATCGGGCCGGCGAGCCGCGCCTTTTGCTGGTCGTCCTCGGGCAACTTGTCCCACGCCGTGACGAGGCCCGGCACGAGCCGGGCGAAGGCGGTGAGGTAGGGGTCGAAGGCGGCCGCGATCAGCGTCTGCGGGGTGAAGTCGTCGCGCGAGGTCAGCATCCGGATCGCCTGCGGGCCGCGCGGGTTCTCGCCGGCCTGGTCGAAATAGCGTGGATGATCGGCGGCCTTGGGGCTGTCCGAGCCGGCGGCGGTCCAGGGCCAGTTGTTGGTGTTGAACGTCCAGCCGGTCTTCGGATTCACCGCCTGCGGCAGGCTCTTGAGGCTGTGCGACCCGCGCCAGTCGGTCGCAGGATCGCTGCCGTCGACGGGCCTGCGATAGTCGAAACGATCGTCGCGGACCGGCATGAACTGCGGCATCAGGAAGGCGATCTCGCCCTTCGAGTCGGCGAACAGCGTGTTGTTCGAGCTGTTGGCCTTGAAGCCCGCCACATCCAGGTAGCCCGCGTAATCGCGCGCCTTGGTGCGCAGGAAGCTCTGCTGCAGCGCCTCGACGGGCTTGTTCATCAGCGCGAACGCGATCCACTTGCCGTCCGCCTCGCGGACGATCGGGCCGTGATGCGTGGCGAAGGTGGTGAAGCCGCGCTGCGCCTGCCGGCCGTCCGCGGTGCGGTAGGACAGCGTGATCGTCTTCGTCTTCACCGGCCGCAGCGCGTTGCCGTAGCGGTAGGAACGGCGGCCGTCGGCCCCGGTGACGATCGTTTCTGCGAACTCGTCGACGTTGTCGACGCCGCTGGAGGTGTGCATCCAGCCCGCGTTCGCGTTGAAGCCCTGGTAGATGAAGAACTGCCCCCAGGTGGCGGCGCCGTAGGCGTTGAGCCCTTCGCTGCTCGTCACATGCTGCTCGGAGCGGAAGAAGAAGCTGGTGTGCGGGTTGATCAGCAGCAGCGCGTGGCCGTCGCGTGTGCGGTTCGGCGCGATCGCCATGCCGTTGGAGCCTCTGGGCTCGCTGAACAGCACCTCGCGCTCCGCGTCGGTCATCGGCACCCTGCGTTCGCCGTAGAAGGACTCGAGCTGGGTGAGCGGCACCCGCTCGATGTCGCCGCCGATGCTGCCTTCCGAGAAACTCAGCGCCATCCACGGCTCGAACCGCGTGATCACGCGCGGACGCACGCCGGGGTGCGTCGCGAGATAGAAGTTCAGTCCATCGGCCCAGGCCACCATCAGCTTGCGCAACCAGGCGGGGCTCTTGGCGTAATCACGCTTCAGCCCCTCGGGATCGACGAACAGCCGCTGGCGCAGGTCCTGCCAGATCGCGCTCTCGCCCTCGGCCTCGGCGAGGCGGCCCAGGCTGACGAGGTAGTTGGTCTCGATCCGGTTGAAGTCGTCCTCGGCCTGGGCGTAGATCATCCCGAACACCGCGTCGGCGTCGGTCCTGCCCACCACGTGCGGGATGCCCCAGTCATCACGCGTGATCGTCACGCGTGCCGCCTGCTCGTGCCAGCGGGCGAGATCGGGTAAGGGCTGTGCGGTGGCGGGCGGCAGCCCCACCGAGACGGTTCCGATGGCCAGCCCGGCTGCTCCGCCCAGGACACGACGCCGGGTCAGTGGGTGGTTCATGAGGGGGGTCCACCTTTCTCGGGGGTCAGGAGCTCTGCGTGGGACGGCGACGATCGACTCCCCGGGCGGCTGATGATCAACCTGCTCCAAAAGGAGTACCACCCGTCCGGCAATGCGGCAATAGAGATCCCCGAGCGTCGGCGTTTTCCGCCCGCGGGATTGTCGGTCGGTCCGGCTAGGTTTCCTGTCGCGGATCTACAGAGAGGAATAGCGTGGACTTATCAAGCAGGACTGGGCGCCGAATCGGAGGGCTGATGGGCGTTGTCGTCCTGGCGTCCGGTGCCTTTGTCCCGGCGGCGGCGCACGCCGTCCCGAACCAGGCCGTTTCCGCTACGCGTGATTCGGCCCAGAACTCCGTGCAGAAGGCCACCATCTTCTTCGAGCGGACCACCGCCACGAAGTGCCCGCTGACCTTCAAAATCCACGGTTCCTTCGAGGGGATTCCCGCCGACAGGCGGCTCATCCAGTATCGCCTCGTCGGCACCGAGGAGTGGAAGGCCATCAAGGCGCCGGCCGACCACGGCGGCTCGTTCACCGCCGTGCTGGAGACGCTCGACTGGGACCGGGAGACGGGCAAGACCTCGGTCCAGATCGAGCTCAAGCAGCCCGACGGCCTGGTGTCCAACACTCTCTACTACTTCGAGTGCGGTTGGCCGGGCGGGGAGGAAACGTTCGGCGCGACCGCCGAGGACATCGCGCTGACCTCCAGCGGCGGCCCGCTGGCCGAACTGGTCGCCGACGCCTACCTCGACTCCGTCCAGGCCGCCTCCGGCGCCGAAGCCGCACTCGTCGGCAGGCACGGGTTCTTCACGGGCCTGAACGCGGGGCCGGTCACCTACCAGGAACTGTGGGACACCCAGCCGGCCGGGCTCGCCGTGGACGTGAACGCGGTGACCGTCGCGCAGCTCAAGAAGGTGCTGGCGGCTCCGAACCCCAAGGGCTGGGTGCTGACGCCCTCGGCCTCGCTTCGCTACACGCTGGAGGGCGGGGCCGTCACCGAAATGACGCTGAACGGCGTTCCGGTGACCGACGACCAGGTGATCAAGGTCGCGGCCAACTACGTTCTGGTGGCCGGTGATCTGGGCTACCCGAAATGGGAGGGAAGCACCACCGTCTATCGTGGCGGGCCGGACGACCGAGGCGCGCTGGCGTCTTACATCGTGAAGAACTCACCGGTCAAGGCGCCGTTAGGAGACCGCGTCACCATTCGATGAGCAACGAGCTGATCGCCGGGGGGGAAGACGTTCCGCCCGGCGATTCGCCGTCACCCGGAATAACGTGCATCTCCTGTGGCAGGAGTGGCCGGAAAATCGTTCGCTCTTCCCCGCACCCTGCAGGCAGCATAGCCAAGGCGGTGTAGGAGCTCAGGGAGCGGATGATGGTGCTCGGATTAGTCGGGGATCCCAGAGACGGTTCATCTGTACGAAAATCAGCGGTTCTGCTGGCATTACGCCACTACTGTGGCGAGCTCATGCGGCAGCGGCGGGTCGCGGTGCCGGCGCTGATTCTGCCGGCGTTGGGGAACATCTGCCTGTTCTATCTGGCGCCGCTGGCGGTGGCCGGGCTGGTGGGGCATCTGGCCGGCGGCGGGGACGGCTCCGTCGCCGCGCTACTGCCCTACGTGCTCGTCTTCGGCGCGCTGCTGCTGGCGGGCGAGACGTTGTGGCGGGTGGGACTGCACTTCCTCAACCGCACGGACGCCCGCGGCATCGAGCGGCTCGGCGTGGTGGGCATGGACGAGCTCCTGACCAAGGACGCCGCGTTCTTCCACGACAACTTCGCGGGCTCGCTGACCAAACGGGTGCTGGGATTCTCCGCCCGGTTCGAGGACTTCGTCGACACGCTCACGTTCTCGATCATGGCCAAGCTGGTGCCGCTGGTTTTCGCCTCGGTGGTGCTGTGGCAGTACCACCCGCTTCTGGTGCTCGTTCTCGTGGGCGTCATCCTTGTCACCGGCTTTCTCATCGCCCCGCTCATTCGCCGCCGCCAGGCGCTGGTCGACGAACGCGAGGCCGCAAAGGTGCTGGTGTCGGGCCATGTCGCCGACGTACTGGCCAACATGGAGACGGTCCGCGCGTTCGCCGCCGAGGACCGCGAAGCCACGGAACACCGGGCCAGAATCGCCGAGCAGCAGAGGCTGTCGCTGCGTTCCTGGGATTTCAGCAACCTCCGGGTCGACACCATCGTCGCCCCGCTCACGGTCCTGACCAGTGCGGTGGGCCTGCTCCTGGCCGTCGCGCTCAGAGGCGGCCTGGGCGTGGAGGCCATCATCGTGACGTTCACCTACTACACGAACACGATCAGCATCATGTTCGAGTTCAACCAGATATACCGGCGCCTTGAGAGCGTGCTCACCGAAGCCGCCCAGTTCGCCGAACTCCTCCTCATACCGCCGACCGTGCTCGACCCGGCCGACCCGCAACCGCTGCGTCCCGCCGACGCGAGCGTCCGCTTCGAGCGGGTCAGGTTCGGGCACTCGGCAGGCCCGCCCCTGTTCGACACCCTGGACCTGGACATCGCCAGCGGCACCAAGATCGGGCTGGTCGGCCGGTCCGGCGGAGGCAAGACCACCCTCACCCGGCTGCTGCTGCGCCTCATGGACGTCGACGGAGGCCGGATCCTGATAGGCGGCCAGGACATCTCCCGGCTGCGCCAGGCCGACCTGCGCAGCCTCATCGCCTACGTCCCCCAGGAACCGGCCATGTTCCACCGGTCGATACGCGACAACATCGCCTTCGCCCGGCCGGGCGCCACCGACGCCGACATCCTGCGGGCCGCCCAGGCGGCACACGTCACGGAGTTCGCCGAGGCGCTGCCGAACGGCTTCGACACCCTGGTCGGCGAACGTGGCGTCAAACTCTCCGGCGGCCAGCGGCAACGCCTCGCCCTCGCGCGCGCCATCCTGCGCGACGCCCCGATCCTGGTGCTGGACGAGGCGACCAGCGCCCTGGACTCCGAAAGCGAAATCCTCGTCCAGGAGGCCCTGTGGCACCTGATGCAGGACCGTACGGCGCTCGTGGTCGCGCACCGGCTGAGCACCGTCGTCCGCATGGACCGCCTTGTCGTGCTCAACCGCGGATGCGTCGTGGAGCAGGGCACCCACAGCGAGTTGCTCCAGACCCAAGGCCCTTACTCCCGGCTCTGGCGTCACCAGTCGGGCGGGTTCCTGGTCGACGACGACACCCCGGACGCGCTTCGCCATTGAGATGGGACTTACGCGAGTGACAACGTCTCCGCGGCCATGGCGATCAGCATCACGCCCACGGAGACGACAACGATGGTGAGGAGCGGAATCACTATGGCGTTCGCGCGCCGGAACCGCGCATATTCCTGCACGAATCTGGAACAGACCGTGAGACAGCCGGCGGCGGCCGTCACGACGACACCGGCCATGCTCGTTCCCCCGAGCATGTCGGCGACCAGGAAGAAATAGAGCAACTCGAAGACGATGAGGGTGGCCGCCGTCACCGGCGCCCATTCCCGCCACACCGCCCGATGGTGGGCGGTGACCCTGAAGCGCCGAAAGGGCAGCCGCTTCTCAGGAACGGCGGATTCAGACCAGCTCACTTCCCATCGAGGACGCTTTTTCTGCCTGGTTCTGCTCGTGCCCATGACCACCTTCCCCCAAGGGCTCGTGCCAACCAGAAAACGAACCCGGCCGCCGCGAGGTTCCGCGAATCACGAATACGGCAGGAGGCTCTCGTACATGCGGCCCGATCCCGTACGCGCCGGGGCGGCCGGTCCCGTTTGACGGGCTCTCCAGCCGGCAAGGCCGCGGAGCATTATTGCGGACGGGTTACCGGCACCACGGTGACGTCGTACGGATCGTCATTGATATGGCGGTCCATGTCGTCGCGATACTTCCGGTCGTCCAGTCGTGGCATGCCGCGCGACGCGGCGGCGAACTCGGCGCGCGAAACCGTCCGGCGTCGACGGCGGATCGGGACCAGGTCGCCGATGTGATGGCCGTTACGGGTAACGGCGTATCGCTCCCCACGTTCCAGGCCGTCCATGATTTCCGCCGACCGGTTGCGTAGATCGCGCTGAGAGAGCTCGTTGGAGTAGGCGAGCTCAGGAGTGCTCACACGTCAAGTCTGCAATGATGCGCCACTTGGCGGCACATGGTTCACAGGTCCTGTTCGGGTGAGGTGAGGGAGTCGACGAAGGCCTCGGCCTCCGAACGGCTCATGTCCTCGTGGCTGCGTGCGAGGAAGACGGCCTGCTTCCTGCGGCCCTCCGCGACCAACCTGCGGATCGTGGTGGGCAGGTCGTCCTCCTCCATCGTCGGCACGCCCGGCAGGACGTGGCCGGCCAGCAGCGCGTTGGCCACCTGCTCCGCCGTGTGCGACGACACCCGGGACTCCTTGCGGATCAGCTCGACCGCGTCGTCGAACCGGCCTACCTCGATGAGGTCGTGCGCGCGGGCCTGCACCTCGATGGGGGTGAGGAGGTCCAGATCCAGGTAGGTGTGCGCCGCCCTGCGCCGAGCCAGCCACAGACCGACACCCAGCGCGAGGATCGCGATCGGGACGACGAGGAACACCAACTCGGTGGCGCCTAAGCCCAGCATGCGGCGATCGTAACGCCGCATTCCATCGGTTTCGAGAGCGTCAGGCTTTCTGGGTGCCGAGCGCGCGTGCGACCGTCAGGCTGTCCTCGTAGATGTGGTAGCGGGTGACGAGCCCGTCATCGACCGTGAGGTGGAGCGCGAACGGCGAGGTGTAGGCGACGCCGCTCTCCTTCACCGTCTGCGCGATCGTCCCCAGCACCACGGCGTCGGCCCCGTCCACCAGGATCCGCTCCACGGACGTGGCGTTCAGTTCCGGCACGTGGTGGGCGTCCAGTGACCGGAAGTGGTCGGCCACGTCGGCCCGGCTCGACCTGGGCCGGATCCACGGCACCGCGGGATGCCCCGCCTCCGGCCAGTCGAGCCGCCAGTCGACCGGCTCGGCGAACAGTTCCGCCGTACGGTCGTGCTCGCCCTTGGCCAGCCTGCCCAGCAGCTCTTCCACGATGGCACGGGTGTCGTTCGTCATGCCGTCATCCTCCCGGGCGGGCCCGAGGCCCGTCGATTACCACCCAGGTAATCAGAGGATGCCTGGTTGTCATCACTACTATGTGGTGGTCCGGCCAGGAACGGGGGAGACGCCCATGCTGCTTTCGACCACCCGGTGACAGAGGAACCGCTCGAAGGCGGGCACAACACCCCGCAGGTCGTACGCGTGGGCGACACGGTCCGCCGCCCCCGCGACGCCGGTTCGGCCTTCGCCGCCCAGGTGCTCACCTTCCTGGCGTCCGCCGGCTACCCCTACGCGCCGCTCCACCTCGGGATCGACGAGCAAGGACGTGACGTGCTGAGCTACGTCCCCGGCTCGACCACCGACCATCCGTCCCAGCGCGCGCCCGGCGCGTATGCCGCCGGCGGGCGCATGCTCCGCGAACTGCACGACCTCACCGCCGGCCACGCCCTCGCAGGCGGCCGCGAGTGCGTCGTGCACGGCGGCCCTGGGCCGTTCAACACGGTCTTCCGCGAGGGGCTGCCGGTGGCCTTCATCGACTGGTCCTCCTGCCGCCCCGGCGACCGGCTCGACGATCTGGGCTACCTGGCCTGGACGTGGTGCGTCCAGTCGCAGGGCCGCGTGCCGATCGCCGACCAGGCCCGCCACCTGCGGGAGCTGCGCGACGGGTACGGCCGGGTCGAGGGCGGGCGGCTGGTCGACGCCATGGTGCGCAGGCAGGGCGAGATCGTCGCCGCCGAGTCGGCCAACGCGGACGATCCGCGCCTGTCACCGGTCCGTCGCCGGCACGCGGAGGCGGCCGTGGCCTGGGCGACGGCCGACCGCGACCTCGTAAGGACACACAGAGAGCTCTTGCTGACCGCCCTGGGAACCCCATCGTGAACGCGGGAATCATCGGGCAGGCCGTCGGCCTGTTCGCCGTCACCAACATCGACGACATCGTGATCCTGGCGCTCTTCTTCGCCCAGGGAGCGGCCGCTCGTACTGATCGGGATCGGCCTGGTCATCCTCGTCGAGGGCGGCGCCTTCGGCCCCGCCCCTGGCTGGGAGCGGGGGCGGCGCTTTTGGCCTCAACGTTCGGCTGAAAGCGGAGGGGTCGTTCGGACGCCGCCCCCCGAAGCTACGCTCGACCACCATGAGCACGACCTGGGACCCCACCTCGGCCGGAGTGTTGCGGCTGCCCTCGGGCAGGCTGGTTCGCGGCCGGGGCCTGCGGCATCCGCTCCCGCAGGGCCCCCACCCCGCCTTCGCCCTCTACCTTCTCGGCCGCCGCCCCCCGTCCGTCGACTGGGAGCATCGCTGGCTGCGCTGGCCCGACTTCTGGCTGCCCTCCGACCGCGCCGCTACCGCCGAGGCCCTGCGCGAGGCGTGGTCGCGGGCGGAGACAGAACGTGTCGAGATCGCCTGCGGCGGCGGACGGGGCCGCACCGGCACGGCCCTGGCCTGCCTGGCCGTGCTCGACGGGGTCCCGGGCGACGAGGCGACCGCCTACGTGCGCGCCCACTACTCGCGCCACGCCGTGGAAACCCCCTGGCAGCGCCGCTACGTCACCGCCTTCAGAGGGTGACGGCCCCCTACTCGACGGTCGGACCCGTGTCAGACCCGGAGGCTTTCCGGCTCGTCCGCGGGGGTCCGCTTCCCGGACGCGGGCGACCCGCCGGCCAGGGCCAGCCCCAGAGCCAGGAAGATCAGCGGGATCGCCGGGATCACGTACCGCACGTCATAGGCGGCCAGGAACGGCGGCGAGACGACCAGCGCGAGCGCCGCCACCCCGGGCAGCAGCGCCTCCCACCGCCGCCGCACCAGCCCGGCCGCCAGCGCCCCGACCAGGGCCAGCATGAGCAGCGGGTACGGCACGTACCCGAACCGCTGGTAGGCGCGCAGCCAGCCGGCGAACGGCTCCACCACCCGCGTCGCGGCAGGACCCGCCTCGTAGGATTCGGCGACCCCGCGTACCGACTCGCTGATCGGCCGCTCGGCGACGGGCAGCTTGTACGGCGTCTTCTCCTCCACCGCCGTCCGCTCCCAGCGCAGCAACTGCGTCAGGTCGGTCGCGACCGCGGCGAGGTACTCTCCCAGCTGGGCCAGGATCGCCTGCCTGGCGAACTCCCCTGCGAGTTGGTTGCGGTTGGCCGTGCCCGGCACCTTCGGCAGCGGTGAGAAGCTCTCCCACAGCCAGTGGGGCGGATAGGGCCGCTGCTCCACGGGCATGTCCGGGCAGAGCACGGCCAGCCGTTCAGGAGGCTTGATCACCCCGCAGTCGGCGAAGCTCATGGTCCTGGACCACAGGAAGTTCCCGTCGGCCTGGGTCAGCCCGAACTTGTCCTTCTCGACTTTCATCCAGGTGGCGTACGCGCCCAGCGGGATCGCGCCCGCCACCAGCAGCGCCAGCAGCGGCCGCCAGCCGTAGCGCCTGATCAGCAGGTAGGCGGCCGTGAGGATGAGCAGTGGCAGGCCGACCGACCTGGTGATCCCGGCCAGGCCGAGCAGCAGTCCGCCGACGGCGGCCGTCGTCGGGGTGACCCGCCAGACGATGAGCACGATCGCGACCGTGACCAGCACGATGAAGACCGCGTCCGCCATGATCATGTGTTCGAGCAGCACGAGGAACTCGTCGTACAGCAGCGGGGTGACCAGCAGCGCGGCACCCCAGCCCGGCAGGCCGCGGCGGCGCAGCAGGGCGTACACGGCTACGGCGAGTGCCAGCCCCAGCAGGTGCTGCAACACGGTCACCAGCGTGAGGCTGTGTGCGGGCCGCAGTACGGCCAGCAGCAGGGAGTAGCCGGACGGCCTGCTCGTGCCGGGGGTCAGCTCCTCCGCCAGGAACGCGAACGAGTCGCCGTAGAACAGGATGGCGGGCGGGAACCCGAGCACGGCGAGCAGGCGCAGCCCGATCGCGGGCAGCATGGCGATGACCAGGGCGCGATGAGCCAATACGATTCAGCTTCCTCGTTTGTCCGGGTCCTACACCTTAGTGGAGGCGGCCCCGGGCGGCCCACGCCGTCTGTTAGGGAAGCTCGTCGATGGGGATCGCCGGGTCCAGGTTCCGCAGGAAGACCGCGCGATCGGTGAGGACCGGCCACCGGGTGGCGCGGGCGCAGAGCACGGCGTGCGCGGCCGTGATGTCGGCGGAGCCGTCGAGGATCTCGGCGAGGTGGGGCACCTTGCCCTCGGTGAGGCCGTCGACCTCCACGGCCGGGCTGCTGGTCAGCTCCAGGAGTTCCGCTTTCGTGGCGAGCGGGATGATCGAGTAGACGACGGCCAGGGATGTCGCGGGGATGCACAGCCCTCCGCCGCGATACAGGCTCAGCGCCACGATGCTGCGGGCGTAGTTGGTCTTCGCCACGGCGATGTCGACCAGGGCTCCCACGTCGAGGACGCGCCCAGGGATCATGATCAACCCTCTTGGTTCCTGTGCAGACCGAGCCGGTGCATCACCTCGTCCGAGATGCGGTCCACGCTGAGCGCGTCGGCCGCGCGGTCGAGGTCTTCGCACTGCAGGTTCCAGCGCTGGATGAGGATCGTCGCGTGCGTCATGTTGCTGACCTCGCGTTCGACCGCGGTGCGGACGATCTCGGAGATGTAGCGGCCGTCGGAGCGGGCCTTCTGGTGGAGCGCGTCGAGCGTCGTCTTGTCCAGGTTGACGATGAACGACGTCGTCTCCTGCGCCGCGGAGGGATCGGCGTCCGGGGCGTTCCGCCGTGATGGGATGGGCATCGCCATGGCATGACGGTAACTCTCCGGAGCCTTGTGTGAACAGCCTTTCCCGCACTCGAGCGCTCCGGGCGAGCTTTAAGACCGATCGGTCGTTCAGGTATAGTTCCGGATGTGACGGACACCAGTGAAGACGGCCGGAGGGTGCGCGGGAGGCGCAGCCGGGAGGCCATACTCGAGCAGGCGGTGTCGCTGGCCTCGGTGCACGGGCTCGACGGGCTCACGCTGGGCAGGCTGGCGACGGCCGTCGGCGTCAGCAAGTCCGGATTCTTTGCGCATTGGCGCGACAAAGAGCAGCTCCAGCTCGACGCCATCGAGTGGGCCGCCCGCCAATGGGTCGACGAGATCGTCAGACCGGCGTTCAAGACGCCGCCAGGCGTGGGCCGCGTCATCGCCCTCCACGAGGCCCGCCTGCGCTTCTACGCCGCCGAGGTCCTGCCGGGCGGCTGCTTCTTCTTCGCGGCGCAGGTCGAGTTCGACGACCGTCCCGGGCCCGTGCGCGAGCGCGTCGCCAAGGCGCTGGCCGACTGGCTCGCCCTGATCGAGCGGGTGGTCAAGGAGGCGGTGGACCTGGGCGAGCTGGTGCAGGACACCGATCCCGCGCAGCTCGCGTACGAGATCGACGCGCTCGGCGAGAGCGCGATCACCCAGGTCAGGCTGCTGGGCAGCGACGCCGTCTACGACCGGGCCCGCCGCGCCGTCCGCGATCGGCTGCGCGCCCTGACCACCGACCCCGCACTCCTCCCGGAGGACTGAACATTGCCGGAAACCCGCCCCGCCCAGGTGCACTTCGACGACCTCGACGCCATGGGCCTGCTGCACAACTCGCGTTACGCCCTGCTCGTCGAGCGCGCCATCTCCGACTTCTGGGCCGATCAGGGCTGGAACTTCGACCCCGCGATCTCCCGCTTCAAGGACATCTACCTCGCCGTACGCGAGTTCAAGATCACCTACAACGCGCCGGTCGCCGGGGCAGGTGAGGTGCTGGTCGACTTCTGGCTCGACCGCATGGGCCGTACCAGCGGCGTCTACGGTTTCCGCGTCCTGTCCAAGGACCGGTCGATCGTCCACGCCGAGGGCTACCGCGTGAACGTCAACCTCGACCCCGCCACCTTCCGCCCCGCCCCCTTCAGCTCCGAACTACGCGCCGCCGCCGCGCCCTTGCTGCTGGCCTGACAACCGCCCAGCACTACTGCCAGGCGTTCTGGCCCCGGATACGGTCGCAGGGTGCTCGACAGGACCGCGCTGGAGGCGCTCACCCGCAGGCGAAGCTCGACCTCCCGCCCGCCGCAGACGGGCACAGGAGGGTGCTGGCGGTGCTGACGTACCTGCGGGGCTGATCAGCTCATGCGGAGCACTTGGAAGTCATATGCCATGGGTCGCTCCTAAAAGTAGGGTTCATTGGCATGAGCGAGCAGTGGCAGGAGGTCGGCGACCGGGTCTATGTCCGGCGCCATGAGTCGTTCGACTTGAACGTGGGTCTGGTCGTGGGCGACGGGCACTGCCTGGTGATCGACACGCGGATGTCACACCGGGAGGCGACGGACCTGATCAGGTCGATCAGGACGGTCACGGCCTATCCGTGGACCGTCGTCAACACCCACGCCCACTTCGACCATTACTTCGGCAACGCCCTTTTCCGCCCCGCCGAGATCTGGGGCCACATCAGATGCGCCGAGGAAATCGACCAGTACGGCGAGCAGCACCGCGCCGGCATCATCAAGCGGCGGCCGGAGCAGCGCGAGGAACTGGAGGAGGTCACGCTGGTGCCGCCCGACCACACGTTCACGTCGGAGGCCGGCCTCGACATCGGCGGGCGCATGGTGCATCTACGATATTTCGGACTTGGGCACAGCAGCAACGACGTCGTCGTGCACGTGCCCGACGCGGGCGTGCTGTTCGCTGGTGACCTGGTGGAGCAGGGCGCGCCCCCGGCGTTCGGCGACTCCTATCCGCTCGACTGGCCGGCCACCACGGCCGCGATGATGGAGTCGATGCCCGAGCCGGTGGTCGTGCCGGGGCACGGGGCGGTGGTGGACCTGGCGTTCGCGCGGGAGCAGCACGACGAGCTGGTCCTCGTGGCCGAGCTGGCCAAACGGGCCCACGTGGAGGGCCTGCGTGACGTGATCAAGCTCTTCCCCTACCCCGAGGACGTCTCCAGGGAGGTCATCGAACGCGCCTTCATGCAACTCGACGCCTGACGCCCGCCTGAGCTATATTGCAAATTGCAATATAGAGGGAGGCAACATGGCGCGACGCCACGACCTGGTCGGCCTGACCGTGCTGGCCCTGCTCACGGTGCGCGCCGCCCACCCCTACGAGCTCCACCGCTTCATCGTCGACACGCACAAGGACTACATCACCGGCCTGCCGCGCAGCCTCTACCACGCGGTCGAGCGGCTGGCCAAGGACGAGCTGATCGTGCCCGCAGGCACCGACCGCGCGGGCCGCAGACCGGAGCGCACGGTCTACGAGATCACCGAAGAGGGCCGCAAGGAGCTGGCCACCCGCCTGCGCAGGCTCCTCGAAGTACCCGACGTCGACAGGCGTGCCTTCGTCGCCGCCGTCTCGCTCATCGGCTGCCTGCCCATGGACGAGGCGCGGCAGGCGCTGCGCGGTCGCGCGGCCACCATCGAGGGCGCCGTCACCGGGATGCAGGCCCATATGAGAGCCATGGCCGACAGCGGCCTGCCCGAGATCCTCATGCTGGAGGTGGAGTTCGAGCACGCGCTGCAGACCGCCGAACTCGACTGGATCAGGAAGCTGCTCGACCGGCTCGACGAGCGACAGCTCGACTGGGAGAGCACGGTCGAGCTGTGAAAGGGCCGCCGAGGTGCGCCAACACCCCGGCGGCCAGAAATCCGAACAAGGCGCCTGCCCTGCCCGAACTCGCATTCACAGGATAGGCGCCGCCACACAGGGAGCTGTGCCATGTCCACAGAGATCGTCCGCCTGCTCACGCGGATGGCGGAAACCTGGAACGCCGGCGACGCCGCCGGTTACGCCGGGCTGTTCACCGAGGACGCCGACTACATCACGTTCTTCGGCCTGCACATGAAGGGCCGCCAGGCCATCGAGGAGAGCCATCGCGAGCTGTTCAAGCTCCCGATCAAACTCGACTCCGGCGGCGGGCAGCCGCTGATCAGACCGCTGAGCGACGACGTCGCCCTGGTGATCTCGGGCGGTTCCTCGTCCGTTGACGGCGAGCACGACCCCGGCCGCGAGTCCGTCATCACGCTCACCGCCCTGCGCACGTCCGAGGGCTGGCGCTTCGCCTCCTTCCAGAACACGAGGGTGAGCCGGCCGTGAAGAAGCTGATCACCGAGGTCACCGGAGTGGTCGCGGCGCCGGTCGAACGCGTGTGGCCGGTACTGCTGGAGAACGTGCCGAGCACCGAGACCGGCGAGCACGCCCTGGCCTACCAGGGCGGCTGGTGGTACCGGGGCGAATGGTCGCTCGCCCCCCACCCCGAGGGCACCCGCGTGGTCCACCGCGTCTACAACGTGGCCGAGTGGCTGCGCTGGGGCGTGCCGCTGGCCAACCGTCTGTTCATCGGGTTCGGACGGCGCACGCGCGAGGGCTTCGCCGAAGGGCTGACGCACATCGGGGCGAAGCTGGGATGCGCCACCCGGGTCACCTGAACACCGTCTGGTCAAGGGTTCGTCGCGAGGGGGAACCTCGCGACGAACCCCGAGCCGGCGTACACGAGCGTGCCCCCGTGCAGGTGGGCGATGTCCCGCGCGATCGGCAGGCCCAGCCCCGCGCCGCCCGCGTCCCTGGCCCGTGCCTCGTCCAGCCGGGTGAACCGGTCGAAGACCGCCTCACGGTGCTCGGGCGGGATGCCGGGACCGTCGTCGGTCACCTCCAGCACGGCTTCGTCGTCCGCCGTGTGCACGCGTACCCGGACGGTCGATGCGGCGTGCCGGACCGCGTTGTCGGCCAGGTTCGTCACCAGGCGGTCGAGGTGCGCGCGGGAGCCCTCCATCACCACGTCCGGCTCGACGTCCAGCTCCACGCGGACCTCGGGTCGCCGCCGCACACGCAGCGACTCCTCGGCCGCCACCTGGCCGAGGTCCAGTTCACTCGTGCGCAGCGGTTCGCCCGCGTCCAGCTTGGCCAGGATGAGCAGGTCGGCGGCCAGCGACTGCAGGCGTTCGACGTCGGCCAGGGCCTCCCTGGTGAGCTCGCTGGGCTCGGCCAGCTCCAGGCGGGCGCGCAGGGTCGCGATGGGGCTGCGCAGCTCGTGCGCCGCGTCGGCCACGAACCTCTTGTGCGTGCCCACCGCCGTCTCCAACCGGTCGAGCGTGCCGTTCACGGTGGTGGCCAGCGCGGCGATCTCGTCCTTGGAGTCCGGTACGGGAACACGCTGGTGCAGGTCGCTGGCCGTGATGTCGGCGACCTTGGCCCTGATCGCGGCGACCGGCGCCAGCGTGCGGCCCACCGAGAACCAGGTCATCCCGGCCACCACGAGCAGCACGGCGGGCAGGCCGGGCAGCAGCGCGCTGTTCAGCGTCTCCAGCGCCTGTTCGGCGCCGGCCAGGGAGACCCGCGACAGCAGCACGGCGGGGCCGCTCTCGGTGGCCACCGAGAGCTGCGCGACGGCATACCGGCCAGGCTGCGCCCACTCGGTGGTCGCCGCGCTGTGCTCCTTGGTCAGCAGCAGGTCAGGGTCGCCGGCCGCGACCGCCTTGCCGTTGCTCAGGCGCACCTCGCTCCCCTTGACCACGTCCTTCGTCACCGCTATTGCCGAAGGCATTTCGCCCAGGTTTGTGGTGGGCTTGGCGTCCTTCATCACCATCCCGCCAGGCGAGGTGACCGGCAGCGTCTTCGCGTACGGCATCGCCGCCTCGGCCTTCTTGGCCGCCTCCATGTCCGCGTTGCTCTCCAGCGTGCCGCGCAACGTCACCACCAGCGCCAAGGCCACCAGCCCGAGGGCCAGCGCCACCACGAGCGTGGCCGCCGCCGTCGCGCGCACCCGTACAGAAGACAGCCCCCAGTCCCGAGCGAACAGCCGCCTCACATCGCCTCCAACCGGTAGCCGGCCCTGCGGACCGTCATGAGCGTGGTCTTGCCGAACGGTGCGTCGATCTTGCGGCGCAGCGCGCTGATGTAGACCTCGACGATGTTCGGATCACCGTCGTAGGAGAAGTCCCAGGCCTGGTCGAGCAGGTCGCTCTTGGAGACGACCTCGCCGGGCCGGCGCGCCAGCGCGTGCAGCACGGCGAACTCCTTGGGCGTCAGCCCGATCTCCGCCTCGCCCCTGCGGCAGCGCAGCCCGGCCGGGTCGATCACCAGGTCGCCCACGGTGATCGACACGGGCCGCTCCCGTCCGCCCCTGCGCACCAGGGCGCGCAGCCTGGCCAGCAGCACCACGTACGAGAACGGCTTGGCCAGGTAGTCGTCGGCCCCGTTGTCGAGCGCCTCGGCCTCGTCGTAGATGCCGTCCTTGGCCGTGAGCATCATGATCGGCGTCCAGTCGCCGGCCTCGCGCAGCTTGGCGCAGAGCGCGTACCCGTTCATCCGGGGCAGCATCACGTCCAGGACGATGACGTCGTAGCTGTTCTCGGTGGCCAGCCACAGCCCGTCGCGCCCGTCGTGGGCCACGTCCACGGCGAAGCCCTCACCCGCCAGCCCGCCCTTGATCAGGTCGGCCAGCCGCTCCTCGTCCTCCACCAGCAGCACTCGCACGCCCACCAGCGTGCCTCAGGTCACCTAAAGAGAACCTGAAGATCGTTTCGGTCCTCTTCAGGATCACTTCAGGTACGTGCGGCCAAGCTCTGAAGCGTTCGATCGACTTCAGTGAGGAGCATCCATGTTCAAGCGACGTCTCGCGACGCTCGGCGCGGTCGCCGTGCTGGCCATCTCCGGCCTGGCGGGCTCGGCCCTGGCCGACCAGACCCCCACGCCCTCCACCGCCGGCGCGAAGATGATCTGCAAGACCGCGGACGGCAAGATCGTCGAGCTCGCGTCCGCGCGGGCGGCAGCCGTCACCAAGGACGGCAAGGTGCGGCAGCTCGACCCGGCCGAGATCGAGGAGCTGAAGAAGGCCGGGGAGGCCGGGGCGGTCAAGAAGCTCGCGGACGGCAAGGCGGTGAAAGTCAAGGACTTCGTGAAGGGCGAGGGCATCCAGATCAGGAAGATCGAGGGCGGCGAAGGCGTGGAGGTCAGGAAACTCGAGCGCGGCGAGGCCGGCGAGTGGGCCAAGGCCAAGCCGGTCGAGGGCTCCGAGCTGCCGCAGGAGTTCCGGGCCGGCCCCGCCAAGCCCGCGGAGGGCGTCACCGGGACGCCCCAGAAGACCGTCAAGATCACCTGCGAGAAGTCCGACTGACTCAGTCCGTGAACGACGGGTGCGGCCCCAGGGCCCAGTACTCGTAGAGGCCGTGGCCCACCAGGCCGTCGTACTCGAAGCGCCCGACGGCGTCGACCATGCCCCACATCTTGGCGGCGTCGTCGGGCAGGCGATAGGTGAGGCCCCGTACGACCGGGCCGACGCCCTGGTACATCCCGTGTTTCCAGTCCGGCTCCAGCCCGTAGCCGGTCCCGGCCATGAGGTGTACCGGCAGGAGGGGAGTGCAGCGTACGTCGAACGGCTTGCCGCCGGGCGGGGAGAAGGAGATCGTGGCCTCGACGACGTCGCGGGTGCCGGGGGCGTAGACCGGGCGGTAGTCCGGCCTGCCGAGGTATTCCTCGTCCCGCCCGTCCGACCAGACGCGCACGGCCTCCTCCAGCAGCCGCCGGCCCCGTTCGTCCTCTTGGACGATGCAGAGGATGGCGTGGTCGTCGAACTTCATCGGCGCGTACAGCCAGTAGAACGTGCCGGAGTTCTTGGCCTGGATGCCGGGCGGCTCGGGTTCGCCGACCGGCCTGACGCCCCAGGAGCGGTCTCTGGCGCCCTGCCAGCGGTCGGGTGTGACCGGTATGTCGTCCTCGCCGATCCGGATGTTTCCCGACCAGACCCCTGTCTGCGCCAGGCGCACGGAGTCGAAGATCACCCGTTCCTGTGACCGCAGGAAGTGTCTCGGCTCCAGCGTGGCGGGGATCGTGCCCTCCCAGAGGAGGTCGAAGGACAGGCCATGCTCGTTCGGCTCCAGCACCACCCGCAGCCGCTTGAGCCCTTCGAGCACCTCGACGCGGAACGGGCCGATCTCGGTGTTCATCCGGTCGGGGCCGAGCTCGCGGGAGGCTCGTACGACGCGGTGCAGGTCGCGGTGGCGGAGGCAGGCGAAGGCGTCGGTGACGCCCAGGTTGGGGTACTGGCCGAGGCCCACGATCAGCATCAGCTCGCCGGAGCCCGCGTGGCAGTTGAAGTAGTAGCGGTCGTAGAAGTTGCGGTCAGAGGTGGTCACGTGCCGCATGACCTGGGCGGCCTGGTGCACGGGGTAGTCATCGAGGGGAGACAGCGCCATGCCCGGGTTCTAACAAGCGCTTGGTATGTCGTCAAGAGGCCGTACACGACGGAAGCGCGCCCCCGTATCCAACGGAGGCGCGCTTCCCGACGTGATCACGACATCTTGCGAGATGCCTCGTCCGCCTTGTTCGACACCTTGGCCGCCATCCGGTCCGCGGATTGCGCGGTCCGCTCCGCCTTCTCGCCGGCCCATTGTGAGGCATCAGACGCGGAGTCCTTCATGTGCTCGGTCCACTGCTGCGCGTTGCGGCGGTAAAGCATGTAGCCGATCGAACCCACCGCGGCTCCGGTCAGCAGAACGAACATCGGCCACCGCCGCGAGCGCGACGGCGTCGGGTCGATCTTCCTGGCCGCCGCGGACAGCATCGAGCTGACCTTGGGGGCGACCTGATCCTCGAACCCTTGCGCCGCGGACTCCAGCCGCGGCGCCGCCCAGTAACGGGCGTTCACGAAGCGCTGGGCGGCGACCACCTTGGCCTGATCCGCCATCGGCGCCATACGCTGGCCGGCATTTGCGGCCTGGGCCTTCATTCGGCCCATCCACGTGGTGGGTACAGCTATCACCACGCGGCGTCTTCTCAGTGTCAGGGACACGACAACCTCCCCTGTCGTTGGGGCCCCGACGCTGACCTTCCCTGGACAAGGCGGCTCAATCATGGCCGGCCATGGGAGGATGGCCCGAGGAGGCCTAACGGCCATAATCCTCAAACATCACAAACTAACCCTGTACATAGATGGGGGGCAGCTATCTCGTGGCTGAGAAGCTGATCGCAAACCTGAAGACCAACCACGGCACCATCAAGGTCGAACTCTTCCCGACCAAAGCCCCGAAAACGGTGCGCAACTTCGTCGAACTCGCCGAGGGCACGCGCGAATGGACGCACCCGGGCACCGGCGAGAAGAGCACCAACCGCTACTACGACGGCACGATCTTCCACCGGGTCATCTCCGGCTTCATGATCCAGGGCGGCGACCCGCTCGGCCAGGGCGTCGGCGGGCCCGGCTACGAGTTCGACGACGAGATCCACCCTGAGCTCTGGTTCAACCGTCCCTACCTGCTGGCCATGGCCAACGCGGGCATCCGCTTCGGCAAGGGCACCAACGGCTCGCAGTTCTTCATCACCGTCGGGCCGACGCCGCACCTCAACGGCAAGCACACCATCTTCGGCGAGGTGGTGGAGGGCCAGGAGGTGGTGGACTCCATCGCCAAGACCCGCACTGACGGGCGCGACCGTCCGGCGGAGGACGTCATCCTGGAGTCGGTCACCATCGACCGCATCCCGGCCTGACCCGACGCGCCCCGCAACCCCCGCTCCGGAGCCAGGGGGGCTCCCGGACGGGGCTGCGGGGCCCGCGCCGGGGTTTCAGCAGGGCTGCGACGCCCGCTCCGGCACCGAAGGGCTCCGCGGCATCGAAGGGCACCGTGCCGAGGCCAGGGGCGGCGTTGGGGGCCACGCGGCACCCTCGTACACACCATAGGCTTTCGGGCATGACCAGCCAGCCGCCCAGCCCGCCCCCGCAGCCAGAGCAGCCCGCTGAGGCCGTCCCCACGTGCTACCGGCACCCCGACAAGGAGACCTGGGTTCGCTGCCAACGCTGCGAACGCCCCATCTGCCCCGACTGCATGAGAGACGCCGCGGTCGGGTTCCAGTGCCCGGAGTGCGTGGCGGACGGCAACCGGGGCATCCGCCAGGCCAAGTCCACCTTCGGCGGCGGCGTCGTCCGCACCACCTATGTGACGTGGACCCTCCTGGTCGTCAACGTCCTGGTCTTCGGCGCCCAATACCTGAGCGGCAGCGCCATCACGCTGGAACTGGCCATGTGGCCCAGAGGCGTGGCTCTGTTGGACGAGTACTACCGGCTGATCAGCGCCGCGTTCGTCCACGGCGGAGTTCTCCACATCCTGTTCAACTGCTGGGCGCTGTACGCCATCGGCCCCCAGTTGGAGCGTGCCTTCGGCCACGTGCGCTACCTGGCGCTCTACGTGATCAGCGCGCTCGGCGGCTCGGTGCTCGGCCTCTGGCTCGACGGGCTCGACCAGCCCACCGTCGGCGCGTCCGGCGCCATCTTCGGGTTGTTCGGCGCGATGTTCGTGATGGGACGCCGACTCAACCTGGACGTGCGCGGCATCGCCGTGCTCCTCGTCATCAACCTGGCGATCACGTTCCTGGCCTCGGGCATCAGCTGGACCGGCCACATCGGCGGCCTCATCACCGGCACGCTGCTGTCGGGCGCGCTGGCCTACGCCCCCAAGAACAACAGGACCCTGTGGCAGGTCCTGGCGATCGCGGGAGCGCTGGCCCTGCTGGCCGTGCTCGTGATGGTACGAACCTCGGCGATCATCAGCGGCGCCGGCTGAGCTTCCCCAGGCCGACGCCGACTTCCCCAGGCTGTGGAAAAGACTGTGGAAAGAACTAACGCCAGCGGGTGGAAAGCACCACACCGAAGATGATGAAAACAAACCCGATCAGCAGGTTCCAGTTCTGGAGGTCGCTGAAGAAGGGCGCCCGCGGGGCGACGTAGTAGATCGAGATCCACAGGATGCCGATGATCCAGGCGACGACCATCGTGGGTGCCAGCCAGCGCGGGCTGACCTTGACCTGCTGGGATCTCTGCGGCGGGGTGTAGACCGCCTTCTTGTTGCGAGCCTTGGACTTGGGCACTGGATAACTCCTGCTGAGGGCCTGGGCTTCCGGATCGTCCACAGGCTCTTCGTTAAGGGTAGTCTTAGCGATGCCCAGGATAGTCGCCACGCGCACAATATGGCGATCCCAGCCCGCCGCAACTGTCCCGAATACGCTGATCGTATGCGGGCCATGCTCCGGGCCGTGGGGGAGACGAGCATCACCGCGGGCCTGATCCTCATGCTGTTCTGCGCGTACCTGCTCTGGGGCACCGGCGCCTACACGCAGAGCCAGCAACTGCTGCTCCAGCGCGAGTTGGCGGCCAAGAAGACGGCGAAGAAGAAGATCGAGCCGGGCGCGGCCGTCGCCCTGCTGCGCATTCCCAAGCTCGGCCGCGACTACCAGTACGCCGTGATCGAGGGCGTGGACGCCCAGCACCTGAAGATGGGCCCGGGACACTACCCGGGCAGCGCCATGCCGGGCGAGGTCGGCAACTTCGTGTTGTCGGGCCACCGCACCACGTACGCGGCGCCGTTCAACGAGATCGACGAGCTCGAACGCGACGACGAGATCATCGTGGAGACCGGGGAGACCCGCCACATTTACCGCGTGACATCCCAGGACGTCGTACAGCCCGACGAAGTGGACGTCATCGCGGCCGTGCCGGGAAAGCCCGACATCCGCCCCATCCGCGCCTTCATCACGCTCACCACCTGCCACCCGGAATATTCGGCGGCCGAACGCCTCATCGTCTACGGCGTGCTCAAACAGAGCGAGCCGAGGGAGGACTGACATGTACGCCTGGCTCTGGCGCAAGCTGCCCGGCAACACCCGCACGCGGGTCCTGACGGCCGCGGTGCTGGTCGCCGCCGTCGTGGCCGTACTCTGGTATGCCGTGTTCCCGCTCATGGAGCCCATGGTGACGCTGGACGAGGTGACGGTGAGGAAATGAGCCGCGTGCTGGTCGTGGACAACCACGACAGCTTCGTCCACACCATCGTCCAGTATCTGCGCGAGCTGGGCGCCGACTGCGACGTGCGACCCCGCGACGAGGTGGGCGTGAACGACGCCGAGGGCTTCGACGGCATCGTCATCAGCCCGGGCCCAGGCGCCCCTGAGGCGGCCGGTGTGAGCGTCCCCCTGGTCCGCTACGCGGCCGAGCACCACCGGCCGCTGCTCGGCGTCTGTCTGGGCCACCAGGCCATCGCCGTCGCCTACGGCGCCACTGTGGCCCGCGCGCCCGAGCTCGTCCACGGCATGACCAGTGAGGTCTCCCACGACGGCCAGGGCGTGTTCGAGGGCCTGCCCTCACCCGTGCGGATGACCCGCTACCACTCGCTGGCCGTGCTGCCCGAGACGGTCCCCGAGGTGCTCGAGGTGACCGCGCGCACCGAGGACGGCATCATCATGGGCCTGCGCCACCGTACGGCCCCCATCGAGGGCATCCAGTTCCACCCCGAGTCCGTGTTGTCCGAACACGGCCACCGATTGCTCCGCAATTGGTTGCGCGCAATCGTGTAACGAACGTCTCGCGTGGAGCGAGGTACAAGTGAGCGTCCCCGCCGTTGCCCCCGAGCGGCGGGGGCGTTCTCTTTCCCCAGGACTTCCCGAGAGCCACAAGCCGAAGGGCCGCCCATCCCGCGCGGGGGATGGGCGGCCCTTCTCCATGCCGCTCAGTTTCCGAGGCCGTCGTCGCCGATCGGGTTGCTCTCCTCCTCGGTCGGCTCGTCGGTCGGAAGGTCGGGCTGCTGGTCGTCCGTGGGCGACTCCGACGGGAAATCGTCGCTGGGCGGCGGCGTCGTCTCCTCGGGGCCGGTGGACACCACCAGGGTGACCGTCGTGTTCGCCGGCAGCTTGGTACCGGGGCCCGGGTTCGTCTGGATGACCGTGCCCGAGGGCTGGTCGCTCGACTGCGGGGAGATCCTGCTCTTCAAGCCGGCGGACTTGAGCTGCGCCTGCGCGTCCTGAACGGTGAGCCCCGTAACTTCGGGCACCTCGCTGAGGTCCTTGGGCACGAAGAGCGTGACGGTGCCGTCCTTCTCGATCGACGTGCCGGCCTTGGGCTCGGTGGCGACGACCGTGCCCTGCGGTCTGGTGGAGTTTCTGGTCTTGACGCTGCCGCGAAGCCCCGCCTCCTCCAGCTTCGCCATGGCCTCCGCCTGCTGCAGGCCGACGAGCCCGTCGGGCACCTTGATCTTCTCGGCGCCCTTGGACACGAACAGCTTGACCTGCGTCCCCTTGTCGACCTTGGTGTTCTCCGCCGGCTCGGTCTTGAACACCGTGCCCTTGTCGGCGTCGTTGAACTCCTCGACCACCTGGACGGTGAGCTCGAGGTCCTCGAGTTGCTTCTGCGCGAAGTCGCTCTTCTGCGTCGCCAGGACCGGGATCGTGACCTGCGTGTCGGCCGTGGAGCTGCCTCCCTGGCCGAACACCACGTAGCCGACCCAGACGAACCCGCCGATGATCAGCAACGGGATGACGATCCACAGCGCCGTCTTGACCGCGGTGTTGCCGCCGCCGTTGTTGGCCCTGCGCCGGCCGCCGCGGCCGCCGCCCTCGCCCTCACCGTACTCGTAAGGGGGGACGGGGTTCTGGCGCTGCGTGGCCTGGCCCGCGGCTGACTGCGTGGCGGTCATCATGCGGGTGCCCTGGTTGAAGCCCCCGGTCATCGCCATCGTCTGGGCGTCGGTCGGCATCCCGGACATCGCCCGCTGGATGTCGGCCCGCATCTCGCCCGCGCTCTGGTAGCGGTGGGCCGGGTCCTTGGCCATGGCCTTGAGCACGATCGCGTCGCACCACTGCGGAATCTCGGGGTCGATCTGCGACGGCGGGATCGGGTCCTCGCGCACGTGCTGGTAGGCGATCGCGACGGGGGAGTCGCCGGTGAACGGCGGCTGCCCGGTCAGCAGCTCGTACAGCACGCAGCCGGTGGAGTAGATGTCGCTGCGCGCGTCGACCCGCTCGCCCCGCGCCTGCTCGGGCGAGAGGTACTGGGCGGTGCCGATCACCTGCGCGGTCTGCGTCATCGTGGCCTGGTTGTCGGCCATCGCGCGCGCGATGCCGAAGTCCATCACCTTGACGTCGCCCGCCCGCGTGATCATCACGTTGGCCGGCTTGATGTCACGGTGCACGATGCCGCCGCGGTGGCTGTAGTCGAGCGCCCGCAGGATGCCGTCCACCAGCTCCGTCGCGCGCTCGGGCAGCAGTCGCCGATCCTGGCGCAGCAGGTCGCGCAGCGTCCGTCCGTCGACGTACTCCATCACGATGTACGGCACGGGGGCGCCTTCGGTGGTGTCCTCGCCGGTGTCGTAGACCGCGACGACGGCCGGGTGGTTCAGCGAGGCCGCCGACTGCGCCTCACGGCGGAACCGGGCCTGAAAGGTGTGGTCGCGCGCCAGGTCGGATCGGAGGGTCTTGATCGCGACTATGCGGTCCAGCCGGATGTCTCGGGCACGATACACCTCGGCCATGCCGCCGCGCCCGACGACACCGTCGAGCTCGTAGCGACCTCCGAGTAGCCGAGGCTGAGTCATTTCCTGCACTGTCCCTTACCGTTCATCTTGGGTACCGGCCTGCTCGGGGGGCCGCCGGTGTCCATCATCGACCCCATAGCGCGTCACGTCTCCTCTTTGGTCGGGTTTGCATCACCCGGGTCCGGCGAGGCGGTGGGTGTCGGAGTTGTCGGTGTAGTGGTGGGCGTCGGGGTGGCCGTGGGCGTTGGGGTTCGGGTGGTCGGGGTAGGTTTGTGTGTCGGCTTCTTGGTAGGAGTAGCCGACTTGCTTACCGTAGCCGACCGCGAAGGTGTTGGCCTCGGTGACTTCACCGGAACCACTGAGGGCCTGCGTGTGGGCTTCTTCGTCTTCGTCGGCCTGGCCTGCTCCGCCTTGGGTGTCGCCGACCTCCTGGTCGGCTCGGCCACCTCGGGAGTCGGCTGGCCGCTCGGCTGACGGTCGGCGAAGGTGATGGCGCTGAGCCCCACCGCGGCCACGCAGCCTGCCGTGGCCACCAGGGCCAGGGTCTTCCTGTGGCGTCTTCCCCCGGCGGGCGGCTCCTGCTGCGGCGTGGTGGCCGGTGCGAGGCGGTCGGTCGCCGACTCGTCCTCGGGCTCGCGAACCCGAAAACCTCCGGGATCGGTGAACATGCTCAGGTCGGCGCCAGGCCCGGCGCCGGCCAGCGACTCACGCAGCACGTACGCCCGGTCGGCCACCTCCATCGCCGACCCGGGCCGCATCTCGGGCTCCTTGGCCAGCAGCGCCAAGACCAGCTCCCGCACCCGCGCGGGAACGTCCACACCCAGCGGCGGCGGCTGCTCGTTGAGGTGCTGCAGCGCGATCGCCACCTGGTTGTCGCCGAGGAACGGCGTGCGCCCCGCCAGGCACTCGTAGGCCACCACGCCCAGCGAGTAGAGGTCGGTCGCCGGGGTGAGCCGGAACCCCTGCGCCTGCTCGGGGCTGACGTACTGGGCGGTGCCCATCACGGTGCCCGTCTGCGTCACCGGCGCCGCCTCCATGGCCCGCGCGATGCCGAAGTCCGTCACCTTGATGGCGCCCTCGGGAGTGACCAGCAGGTTGCCGGGCTTGACGTCACGGTGGATGATCCCGGCGGAGTGGGCCGCGTGCAGCGCCTTGGCGGTCTGGTGGACCACGTCGAGCGCCACCTCGGGCCCGAGGGCCCCGTTGCGCGCCAGGATGGCCGACAGCGGCTCCCCGTGCACCAGCTCCATCACGAGGTAGGCCAGTTCGCCCTCTTCGCCGTAGTCGAAGATCTGCGCCACTCCGGGGTCGGCCAGCGCCGCGGTGATCCTCGCCTCGTTGCGGAACCGTTCGACGAACGTCGGGTCGGCGCTGATGTGGCTGCGCAGCACCTTCACCGCGACCTCGCGCCCGAGCAACTCGTCCCGGGCACGCCAGACCTCCCCCATGCCGCCTGCGGCGATGCGGGAGACCAGGAGGTAGCGGTTACGGAGCCGCATGACCCAGCACGTTAGCGTCGCTCACTTGTTCAGCACCGCCTCCAGCACGGCTTTCGCGATCGGGGCGGCCGTGTGGCCGCCGGTCGCCTCCGCGCCGACGTTGGCCGCGCCTGACTCGACGATGACCGCCAGAGCCACCTGCGGGTCGTTGGCGGGCGCGAAGGAGATGAACCAGGCGTGCGGCGGCGCCTTTTCGGAGGTCTCCGCCGTGCCCGTCTTGCCCGCTACTTCGACGCCCGGCACCTGCGCCAGGCTGGCAGTGCCGTTGGCGACGACGCTCACCATCATCTCGCGCAACTTGCCCGCTGTCTCGGAACTGACCGCTTCCGACAGCTCCGCCTGCTGGGCCTCGTCGATCGTGTCGCCCTGGGCGTCAGTGATCTTGTTGACGAGGTACGGCTTCATCACCTTGCCGTCGTTGGCGATGCCCGCCGCGATCATGGCCATCTGCAGCGGCGTCATCCTGTTGCTGCGCTGCCCGATGGACGCCATCGCCAGAGCCGCCTTGTCCTCCTCGGGCCCGAAGTCGCTCTGGGCCACCGACATCGGCACGCCGATCTGCTTGCCCATGCCGAACTTCTCGGTCTGCTCCTTCATCTTCTCGTAGCCCAGCTCCATGCCCATGCTGCCGAACGGCGTGTTGCAGGACTTCTCCAGCGCGAACGTCAGAGTCACCGAGCCGGAGCCACAGGCCGCGCCTCCGTAGTTGGGCAGGCTGAGGTTCGTGTTGGGCAGGGGCAGCCGCTGCGGGGCCTCCACGGTCGTCTGAGGGCCGCGCGAGGAGTCGGCCTCAAGGTAAGCCGCCATCGTGACGACCTTGAACGTCGAGCCCGGCGGGTAGGTCTGCCCGATGGTGCGGTTGAGCAGCGGCTGGTCCTTCTGCTTGGCCAGCTCGTCGAAGCGGGGGAACACCTTGCCCTTGTCGGTTCCGGACAACTCGGTGGGGTCGTAGGAGGGCAGCGACACCATCGCCAGGATGCCGCCGGTCTTGGGGTTGAGCGCGACGAGGGCGCCGCGCTTGCCGCTCTGCCGCAGCGCGTCGTAGGCCGCCTTCTGGGCCTTGGGGTTGATCGTCAGATCGACGTTGGCACCCTTGGGGGGCTCGCCCGTGAACAGGTCGATGCTGCGACGCAGCAGCAGGTCGGGGCTGGAACCGTCGAGGAGCTGGTTCTCCGCGTTCTCGATCGCGCCCTCGCTCTCGGGCGAGAAGAAGCCGGTGACGTGCGCGTACAGCTTGGCGTCCGGGTACTTCCTGATGAACCTGAAGTCCTTGCTGTCGGTCTCGACGGACTGCGCGAGGACCTTGCCGCCGGCCGTGATGCGACCGCGCTCGATGGCGTAGCGCTCGTAGAAGTTGCGCTTGTTACGCGGGTCGTCCTGCAGCCCGCCGGCCTTCACCGCCTGCACGTAGTTCACGTTGAACATCAGGAGCGCGAACATGGCCAGGCAGGCAACGGCCGCGCGCTTCAGAGTGCCGTTCATCGCTGGAACACCTGCGTCATTCCTTCGTTCTGGATCGCCTGGGGCGGGGGGCGCCGGGCCGCATCAGACATGCGTACCAACAGCGCGATAAGGATCCAGTTAGCCAGCAGCGCCGAGCCACCCTGTGACATGAACGGGGTGACCAGGCCGGTCAGGGGGATGAGGTTCGTCACACCGCCGACGATGATGAACACCTGCCAGGCCAGGATGAACGACAGGCCGCCCGCCAGCAGCTTGGAGAACGGGTCGCGGGCCGCCAAGGCGGTGCGCAGACCCCGCTGGACCAGCAGAGCGTAGATCATCAGCAGTGCCATCAGGCCGGTGAGGCCCAGTTCCTCGCCCGTGGCGGCGAAGATGAAGTCGGAGAACGACAGCGGGATCTCGTCGGGGTGACCCTTGCCGAGACCGGTGCCGAGGATGCCGCCCGCGCCCATCCCGTACAGGCCCTGCATGATCTGGAAGCTCTTGCTGCACATCGGGTCGCCCGGCGGGTCCAGCTGGCAAATCGGGGCATTGCCGTAGAAGACCGGGTTGGTCGGATCGGACCAGGCCGCGAAGCGGGCGGCGACGTGGTCGAAGAGCTGCCCGGCGATGAAGACGCCGCCGGCGAAGAGCAGCACGCCGATCAGCACCCACGAGGTGCGCTGGGTCGAGATGTAGAGCATCGCGATGAACGTGCCGAACAGCAGCAGCGAGGTGCCCAGGTCCTTCTCGAAGACCAGCACCAGCAGGCTGAGCACCCAGGTGACCAGGACGGGGCCGAGGTCTCTGGCCCTGGGCAGGTCGATGAAGAGCAACCGCCGTCCGGCCAGCGCCAGCACGTCGCGCTTGGCCACCAGGTAGCCGGCGAAGAAGACCACCAGCGCGAGCTTGGCGAACTCGCCCGGCTGGATGGAGGCGAAGCTGCCGAACCGGATCCAGATCTTGGCGCCCTGCACCTCGCTGACGCTGGCGGGCAGGACCGCCGGCAGGGCCAGCAGGACCATGCCGACCGCGCCCGCGGTGTAGGTGAGCCGCTGGAGCGCGCGATGGTCGCGCAGCACGACCAGGGTGATCGAGAACATCACCACGCCCACGGCCGTCCACATGATCTGGTTGGTCGCGGACGCCAGGGGCATGCCGCCGGACTCCAGCCGGTAGATCACCACCAGGCCCAGACCGTTGATCAAGGTGACCAGCGGCAGGATCAGCGGGTCGGCCCACGGGGCGAACTTCGCCAGCACCAGGTAGCCGACCAGCATCAGGCCGCCCAGCCCCAGGCCGTAGGTCAGCATGCCGGCGGGGATCTGGCCGTCCAGCGCCAGGCCCACGTTGGCGTAGGCGCCCATGACGATCAGCACCGCGAGCGCCAGCATGATCAACTGGGCTGTGCGGCGCTTGGCCGGCATCGGGACCGAGGAGGGGGCGACTTCGTTCATCTACTGCTGTTTCGTCTTGGTCGAGGCCGGGGTGGCCGCCGGCTCGGGGGACTCGGTGGCCTCCGCGGGGGTCTCGCTCTTCTGCTCTCCCTGGGAGGAGAACTGCAGCGCGTTGATCTTCGTCATGCCTTCGGCGACGGTGGTCACGGGGATTCCGCTCCTGATCAGTGCCTGGTCGGCCTCGGACAACTTGGAGAGCTGCCGCCCGGTGGCCTGGGAGACGTGGAAGAGCTGGAACGGACCCAGCTCCCTCTTGACCCCTTGGAACACGACCACTTCGTCGCCCCTGGCACCGACGAAGAACTGGCCTTGGGTCCACTGGTATCCAAAGTAACCGCCGCCGGCGATGATCGCGCCGACGCCCAGCACGGTAACCAGCACGGGCCACAGACGGCGGCGTCTCCCGGAGCTCCTGGACGCCTGGGCGACCGGCTCGTCGAAGTCGTCGTCGCTGAGCACCGGCTGGGGTGCGGTCACCGCGCCGGGTTGCCCCGGAGAGGCGTCCTGCGGGTTGCCGTGCAGCCGGGTCATGCCCGCGGCACCGACGATGGCGGCCTCGGTGGGCACCTGCTGGCCCTCGGTGATCTCCAGCACGTCGGCCAGCACGCACGTGATGTTGTCGGGCCCGCCACCCCGGTTCGCCAGATCGATGAGCTGGCGCACGACCTCTTCCGGGTCGTCGATGTTGGTGAGCGTGGCGTGCAGCGTCTCCGCACTCACCACGCCCGACAGGCCGTCGGAACACAGCAGGTAGCGGTCGCCCACCTGCGCCTCGCGCAGCGTGAGATCGGGATCGACCTCGCCGCTGCCGTCGAGTGCGCGCAGCAGGATCGAGCGCTGCGGATGCGTGGCCGCCTCTTCCGGCGTGATGCGCCCGTCGTCGACGAGTTGCTGCACCAGCGTGTGGTCATGCGTGATCTGGTAGAGCTCCCCGCGCCTGAGCAGGTAGGCGCGCGAGTCGCCGACGTGCACCAGGGCGACCTGGGTGCCGTTCCAGAGCATGGCCGTAAGAGTCGTGCCCATGCCTTTGAGGCTGGGATCCCGCCCCACCATCTCGTGCAGCTTGCGGTTGGCGTCGCGTACCGCTGCCTCGATGGCGTTGAGCAGGTCACCCCCCTGTTGGGCCTCTTCCAGAGAGGCCATGGCGGCGATGGCGACTGAGCTCGCCACCTCGCCGTGTGCGTGCCCGCCCATACCGTCTGCGACGGCAAGCAGGCGGCCGCTGGCGTACGCCGAGTCCTCGTTCCCTTCGCGGAGGAGGCCGACGTCCGAGCGGGCGGCGTAGCGGAGTGCGATGGTCATTTGCGCAATTCAATGACTGTTTTGCCGACGCGGATCGGAACACCGAGCGGCACCGGGGTCGGGCGGGTGACTTTCGAGCGGTCGAGATACGTGCCGTTGGTCGAACCGAGATCTTCCACGATCCACTGACCGTCCTGAGGGAAGAGCCGGGCATGCCGGCTGGAAGCGTAGTCGTCGCTGACTACCAGCGTGGCGTCATTAGCCCGGCCAATGGTGATGGGCGTCTCCGTGAGGTTAATGGTGGTGCCTTGCAGCGGGCCACCTGTAACGATGAGCTGTCGTGGCTCGCCCTTTTTGCTCTTGGGCTTGGCCACGGGTTTGGCGGGTTTCGCGCCTTTGCGTGGACCCGCGGGAGCCGTGCGTGACCCGAACAAGTCAGTCCGGATCACGCCGACTGCGGCAATGACGAAGAACCACAGCACCGCCAGGAAGGCGAGCCGGATCAGCAGCAGCGTGAGCTCGGACATGGACCGCTTGTCTACCCCTAATCGCGCCGGAACACCAGAGTCGTACGCCCCAGGGTCACTCGCGTGCCGTTCTGGAGCTCGATCCTGCGTACCGGCTGGCCATTGACAAAAGTGCCGTTGGTCGACCCCAAGTCGACGAGAGCCACAGTGTGGCCCTCGACGCGCAGCTCCGCATGATGCCGCGAAACTCCGGGATCGACCAGACGAAGATCGCAGTCGGTGCCCCTGCCGAGCAAGGTCACCGGAGTGGTGAGCTCGTAGGAACGGTCGCCCTGCGGGTCGTCCTGAGTGGACACGAGCAGCCTGGGCCGCCCGTTGAACGCGTTCGGCCGCGACGGAGGCAGGTCGCTCGCCGGCTGGCGGATCTCGTCCTGCTCGACCGTCGCGCCGCGGATGACGCCGGACCTGATGCGGAACAGCCCCACAGCCAGGTCGCCGGCCGTCTCGAAGCGGACCCGGACCGGTCCCACAAAAGAGTAGCCCTGTTCCTTGGCGTACTCCCTGGCGAGGTTGGCCAGCTCGTGGCTGATGCTGTCGGCGTAGACCTCAAGCCGTTCGCTGTCGGTCGTGGACAGCTCAACCACGAAGTCGTTGGGCACGAGCGTGCGACCCTGCGCGACGATCGCCGCACGCTCATCCATCTCCCGCTGAACCGCGCTGGCGACCTCGACCGGCTGAAGGTCAGATTTGAACGCCCGCGCAAAGGCCCCCTCAACCAAGCCTTCGAGCCTTCGCTCGAAGCGCTGAAGGACTCCCACCGGGTACCTCCCTTCCTCCGTGCATATGATCGCGGCCCCCAGACGCTTCCGGCGCCCGGTTCCCGCTCGTCCCACGTCGCGGGGGGTGCCGGCGCTCGTCGGCCGTCGCGCCCAGCTCCTCCGCTCACGTGTCTTATGCGATCGTATCCGGGTTCAGTACCAGTGGCTGTTCCGTGCTAATGTTCTTTCCGCACCCACAAGGGCGGGTGGCGGAACGGCAGACGCGCACGGTTCAGGTCCGTGTGTCCGAAAGGACGTGAGGGTTCAAATCCCTCCTCGCCCACTCGGTGACTGGGGGCCCCTGGTCGCAAGTCTTGGCGGACTTGCTCCCTCGGGTCCCCTCGTCATGTCCCCCGGGGGATAACCCCCGGACCCCCAGCAGGAAAAGCGTTCCGGGGGCTTGCCCCCGGAGCCCCCCGTCACAACCGGGGTGTGGCTGGTGTTTCCTGGCCCTGCAGGGCCCTGTGCCCCTTTCAAGGTTTTTCTTCCTTTCAAGGGGTGTTCTCCTTCGTCTTTTGTGGGAGTGCAGACCCACATTGGCGAAGTGGCGGGCGGATCGCAAGGCCCTGATTTGTTGTGGGGCCGTCTTTTGACGGTACGGCCCCACGGTTGCAGGGGGCTTTCGGGGGGCTTGCTTGTGGTTTAGGTCACACTGTTGGTGTCCAGGAGTTCGCCCAAGAGGTCTGTCTGGCTCACCATTCCGATGACGGAATCTGCCTGATCTGTGACCAGAGCGAGATGGGCCCTGGCCTCCTGGAGGGCTGTGACCGCTTCGGGGACCTGTGTTGTGCAGGCCAGTCTCGGGAGGGGTCTGGAGAGGTCTGATGCCTTGCTCGACGGGCTCAGGAGGGCGTCTCTTGCGTGGAGGACGCCTTCCACGCGGTCGTGGGTGCCTACCAGGAGTCTCAGGTGGTTGCTGGCTGCGGCTGCCGCCTTGATCTGGTCTGCTGTTGCTTCCGGGGGGACCATCACCGCTTTTGCCATGGGGACCATCAGGCGTTCTATGCCTTGGCCGTCCAGGCGGAGGGCTCTCGTTAGCAGGTCGTGTTCTTCTCTGTCCAGTAGGCCCATCCTGCCTGATTCGCCTACCAGCATGGCCAGCTGCCGGGGGGTTCTGGTTGTCGCCAGTTCGTTGCGGGGTTCCACGCCGAATAGGCGCAGGATGACGTTGGTCAGGCCGTTCAGTGTCGAGAGCAGGGGGCTCATCAGTGAGGTGAAGGCGCGGAACGGGAACGTCAGGAGCAGGACCGAGCGCTCTGGGTGGGTCAGTGCCCAGGACTTCGGGGCCATTTCGCCTACCACCATGTGGAGGAAGGTGATCAGGGCCAGTGCGATCGTCAGGGCGATGGGCAGCCGCAGCGGTTCCGGTACTCCGGCTGCTGCGAATACCGGCTCCAGGGCGTGCTCGATCGCCGGCTCC
This sequence comes from Nonomuraea purpurea, assembly GCF_042650645.1. Classification (NCBI taxonomy): domain Bacteria; kingdom Bacillati; phylum Actinomycetota; class Actinomycetes; order Streptosporangiales; family Streptosporangiaceae; genus Nonomuraea; species Nonomuraea purpurea. Next base: position 61,738 of record NZ_JBHSBI010000034.1, on the reverse strand, counting down.
GTTACCTGGCCCAGGCCGAGTGTGCACAGCGTGATGCCGAGTTGGGCGCCGGCCAGCATCAGCGAGAGCTGTCTGCCGCCGCCTACGGCCGATTTCGCCGCCAGTCTGACCAGGCGGTTGCCGCCGGCGGCCACCTCCTCCAGGCGGTGGCGGCGGGCCGAGACGAACGCGAACTCGGCGGCCACGAACAGCGCGTTGAAGAAGAGCAGCGCGACGCTTACGATGATCATGGTCATCGGGTCGCCCCCGCGTGCTTGAAGGGGGCCACGCGCACCCATTCGGGGACACGGCGGTTGAGGCTCATGACCGTCAGCTCCGCCTCGTGTTCCTCAGGGGCGTCGGTGAACGGGTCGGTGTCCGGTTTGATGGGGACCGTCACCGTGTCTCCGGCGTTCGGCATCCGGCCGAGCCTGGCCAGGATGAGGCCCGCGAGGGTGTCGTAGTCGTCGCTCTCGGGGAGGGCCACTCCCGTCGCCCGTTCCACCTCGTCCAGCCTGAGACGGCCAGGGACCTCCCAGGTGCCGTCCGGGTGCTCCACCGGGCCCGCGGGCTCCGGGTCGTTCTCGTCCATCAGCTCGCCGACCAGCTCCTCGGCCAGGTCCTCGACCGTGATGACGCCGGCCAGGCCGCCGTACTCGTCGATGACGCAGGCGATGTCGTCCTTGGCCACCCGCATCCTGTCCAGGACCACGGGAAGCGGGAGCGAGTCGGGCACCAGCAGCGCGGGACGGGTGATGGCGGCGATCTTGCCCTCGTCCAGGCCGGAGGAGAGCAGCTCGCGTACGCCCGACACACCCACGACGTCGCCCTCGGCGCCGAGCACCGGGTAGCGGGAGTGGCCGCACTCGCGCATGACCTCGAGCAGGTCGGAGATGGGCTGCGAGTCGCGCAGCGCCACCACGCGGGGGCGCGGCACCATGATCTCCTCGGCGTTGCGGTCGCCGAACTCCAGGGCGCGTTCGAGCAGGTCCGACAGCTTCGGCGGCAGCTCACCCGCCTGGGTCGACTCCGCGATGATGCGGGAGAGCTCTTCCGGCGTCGCGCCGTGCTCCACCTCCTCGACCGGCTCGATGCCGAGGCGCCTGAGCAGCCCCGTGGCGGCCGAGTCGAACAGCTTGATCACCGGCCCCACGATCGCCAGATAGGCCAGCGTCGAACCGGCCAGGAACTTGGCCACCGGCTCGGGGCGGGCGATGCCGAGGTTCTTGGGCGCCAGCTCGCCCAGCACCATCTGCACCACGGTCGCCACGAACACGCCCGAGGCCACCGAGATCCAGGAGATCATGGTGTCGGGCAGGCCCCAGTCGACCAGCCACGGCCGGACGAGCACCGAGATCGCCGGCTCCGCCAGGAAGCCGACCAGCAGTGCCGTCACCGTGATGCCGAGCTGCGCGCCGGAGAGCATGAATGACAGTCGGGAGGTCACCTTGAGCGCCTTCTCGGCGGACGCGTCGCCGGCCGCGGCCTGCTCGCGGAGCACCCCCCTGTCGGCGGCGACGAAGGCGAACTCCTGGGCGACGAAGTAGCCTGTCGCCGCGGTGAGAACGAAGAGGGCCAGCAAGCCCAGATAAGCGCTCACCAGAGTGAGCTCTCAGAGGAACCCGTGCTCACGCACGGGCAAAGACTCCACGGGTCCGCAGCGGACACGATCTTCCCTTCAGCTAGACGTCGTCCATAACGCTAACGACACAGGTGGCGTCTATGTTTCCGCAGTGACCCGGCATCACACGTTCATCCGGGATCCAGAGCCGGACGAATATTGTCCAGGACGGGACGAATACGTTGCGTCGCTAGGCTTGACCATTGCGTTGCCCTGGTTACGGGTACTTTTCCCTAGACGAAACTTGGCCGGACCTCTGCACTGGCTGGGGGTTGGACGTAGCGTCTATGACAAGCCGAAAGGAAGAACCCGAAGTGTCTGAGGACGACCGGACGAGGGCCATGCGCTCGCCAGGCGACGCCAGGCCGCTGCCGCCAAGGCGCGGCGACGGCCTGCGCTCGGGGGGTGCGCCCGCTCATCAGGTCCCGTCCGGCGGGGCCCCCACACACAAGCTTCCGGCCGCCTCCCAGTACTCCGAGGCGCCGCCGCCCTCCGAGCCGCCCAGAGGCGGCGGCGGGCGTGTCTACGGCAAGGAACGTGCCGGCAGGAGCCCCATGAGGCCGCTGCGCTCCAAGGGCGAACCTTCCGACGCGCCGCCGAGACAGCCGCGCAGGCGGTTTTCCGGCAGGACCATCCTGAAGATCGTCGCAGGGGTGCTGGTGGCGCTCCTGGTGGCGGCCGTGGGCATGTTCTTCTGGATCGACTCCCGCCTGGCCGGCATCGAGGGCGTGCTCGAGGAATACCCGGGCCGTCCCGCCGACACCCCCGGCACCAACTGGCTGCTGGTCGGCTCCGACAGCCGCAAGGGCCTGTCGGCGGCCCAGCGCAAGAAGCTCGCCACCGGCAAGGCCGTCGGCCAGCGCACCGACTCCATGATGCTGCTGCACATCTCCGACAGCGGCGACCCGCCGACCCTGGTCAGCCTGCCGCGCGACTCGGCGGTCACCATCCCGGGCAAGGGGCGTGACAAGCTCAACTCGGCGTACGCGTTCGGCGGCGGGAAACTGCTGGCCCGCACCGTCGAGACCGTCACCGGCGTGCGCGTCGACAACTACATGGAGATCGGCTTCGGCGGTTTCGTGGACATCGTGGACGCCGTCGGCGGGGTCGAGATCAACGTACGCGCCGACGTGGACGACCCCAAGGCGGGGCTCAAGCTGAAGAAGGGCGTCCAGGAGCTCAACGGCTCGCAGGCCCTCGGCTACGTCCGCACCCGCAAGGGCGGCGCGCTGCCCGACTTCGAGCGGACCAAGCGGCAGCGGCAGTTCCTGGGCGCGGTCGTGAAGAAGGCGGCCAGCCCCGGCGTGCTGATCAACCCGTTCACCTCGATCCCGCTGGCGATGAGCGCCACGGACGCGGTCGAGGTCGACACGGGCACCGGCGCGTTCGACATGTTGTCGCTGGGGCTCGCCATGGGCGACAGCCCCGTGACGACGGTGGTGCCGTTCGGCGGCACCGAGGCCATCGCGGGCGGTGGCGAGGCGATCAAGTGGGACCGGGCCAAGGCCCTGGCCCTGTTCGAGGCGCTGAAGGAGGACAAGCCGGTGCCGAAGAACATCATCGACGCCGCCTGAGTCGCTCGTCTGCGTCGGCCGCGCCGTCTGAGCCCCGCCGGCCGGCCCGTCCTGCTTGCCGGGGGCGTCAGGAGCCGCCGCCTGTGCTGATGGCTCCGGCGGCTCCGGCGGCTGCGATGGCCCCGGCAGCCGTCATGGCCTTGATGGTCTGGGCGACCGCATTGGCCGCCCAGTCGCCCTTCGCGATCTCCTTGACGCGGGCCCTGCTCTCGGCGGGGAAGACCTTCCTGTCCAGCTTGGCCGCGTGCGTGATCGCGATCAGGACCCCCGTGCGGGCGTCGGGCTCGGCGCCCGCCAGCACGGCGGAGACGCGCTCCCTGACGTCCGCCTCCACTCCCGGGTGCGCTTCGGGCCAGCGGGTGGTCGGGAAGATCCCCAGCACCTTCCCGTGCTCCTCGTTCAGCACCCCGGCCCGCGCCAGCCTGGAGAGCAGGCGCCCGCGCAGTTTGCCCGACTGCAGCCGCTGCACCCACCAGGACGCATCGCGGTCCTTGCCGAACTCGGCGATGCGGGCCAGCGTGGCGTCGAGTTCGTCGTCCCCGAGCGGGGCCGGGTCCTTGATCGTCACTTTCTTGCCCGACAGCTCCACCCGCCCGGCGATGACCAGCTCGGCCAGGATCGCCCCGGCGAGGGCGGGGTCGAGCTGCATCGTGCTGATGAGCTGCCTGCCTTCGTCCTCGCTGTAGGCGAGCAGGAGAAGTTCCTCGGCGATCGTCACGGTCATACCGTGACACTAACCTCCCAAGCATGACTGTGTCGGAGAGGTTGCACGCCGTCGGCCGTCCGCTGCTGCGGGCGCAGCTCGACCATCCCACCGTGGCCGGGATCGGCCGGGGTGACCTGGCGGAGCCGGTGTTCAGGTCGTGGCTTGAGCAGGACTACCTGTTCCTGCTGGACTACGTGCGGGTGTTCGCGCGGCTGGCCTGGCAGGCGCCCGACGCGCATCTGGGAGATCTGGTGGACCTGGCGCACACGACGTTCCACGACGAGCTGAGTCTGCACAGGACGATGCCGGCGGAGTTCGGCGCCGATCTGGAGGGGGCGGTGAAGGGGCCGGCGTGTGCAGCGTACACGGCGTTCCTGCTGGAGTCGGCGGCGTCGTACGGGGAGGGGCTGGCGGCGCTGTATCCGTGCATGTGGGGATATTCGACCCTTGGGCGGATATTGGCGGAGAATCCGCCTGTTGAGCCGCGCTACCGCGCCTGGGTGGACACCTACGCGGACCCGGGCTTCGCGGCGCTCACCGCGCGGATCGGGCAGATGATCGACGAGGCCGACCCCGATCCCGAACGGGCGCAGGCGCTGTTCACCGAGGGGATGGCCCACGAGCTGGCGTTCTGGGACGTGCCGTAGCGCCGCGTACCCTGGTGAGATGCCGGAACTTCCCGAGGTGGAGTCTCTCACCCACTTTCTGCGTGAGCGGGCGGTGGGGCGCACGATCCTGGGGGTCGACGTGGTCGCCATCCAGGCGCTCAAGACCTTCGATCCGCCGGTCACGGCGCTCGGCGGGCTGACCGTCACCGGTGTTTCGAGGCACGGCAAGTTCCTCGATCTCGACTGTGACGGTCTCCACCTGGTCATCCACCTGGCCAGGGCGGGGTGGCTGCGCTGGCGTGAGGACCTCTCGAATGCCAAGCCCGTCCGTCCCGGCAAGGGCCCGCTCGCGGTGCGGGTCAGGATGGCGCCCGACGACGAGGGCCTGGCGCCGGGGTTCGAGCTGACCGAGGCGGGGACGCAGAAGCGCCTCGCCGTCTATGTCACGAAAAATCCGGACGATGTCCCCGGCGTCGCCGCCCTCGGCCCCGACCCCCTCGACGAATCCTTCACCGTCGAGGCGCTCAAGCGCATCGTCGGCGGCAACCGTACCCAGATCAAGGGCCTGCTGCGCGACCAGAAGATCATCGCCGGCATCGGCAACGCCTACTCCGACGAGGTGCTGCACGCGGCCAGGATGTCCCCGTTCAAGATCGCCGCGACCCTGACGGACGAGCAGATCGCCGACCTGCACGAGGCCATCGTCACCACGCTGGCCGACGCCGTGGAGCGGGCCCAGGGGCTGGCGGCCAAGGACCTCAAGGCGGAGAAGAAGTCCGGGCTGCGGGTCCACAACAGGGCGGGGCAGCCCTGCGACGTGTGCGGCGACACCATCCGCGAGGTGTCGTTCGCCGACTCGTCGTTGCAGTACTGCCCCACCTGTCAGACCGGCGGCAAGCCCCTCGCCGACCGCAGGCTCTCCCGGCTGCTCAAGTAGCCGCGTTGACGGGAACGCGGTCCGCGGTCCGCGTGCGGGCGAGCAGGCCGACGGCGGCGACGATCGCCCCGAGCAGCGTGGCCGTCAGCGGGACGATCAGGGCCGTACGCAGCGCGGCCAGCCCTGCCTCCTGCCCTGTCGCCGCCCCCAGCGCGGCCACGTTGACCGCCGTGACGACCGACAGGCCAAGGGCCGCGCCGAACTGGAACGAGGTGTTGATCAGGCCGCCCGCCAGGCCCTGCTCGTGCTCGGCGATGCCGTCCGTGGCCACGATCGTGACCGGGCCGTACACCAGGGCGAACATCACGCCGATCAGCAGCATCGACGGCAGCATGGCCGCGTACGTCCAGTCCAGGCCCACCCCGATGAACAGGGCGTAGGCCAGCAGGCCCGAGAGCAGCCCTGCGAGGACGACCTTGGCGTTGCCGAACCGGTTGACCAGCCACGGCGTCAGTATGGGGGCGAGGATCACGTCGGCGGCGGCGGCCAGCAGGGCCAGGCCCGTCTGGATGGTGGACCAGCCGCGCAGCTCCTGCAGGTACAGGGTGACCAGGAACTGGAAGCCGAAGAACGAGGCCGTGAGCAGGGCGGCCATGATGTTCGCCCGGACGAGCGGGCCCGATCGCAGGATGCCCAGGCGGACCAGCGGGCTGGCCGAGCGGCGCTCGATCGCGACGAAGGCCGCCAGCAGGGCGAACCCGCCCGCGAAGACCGCGACGGTCAGCGGCCAGCCGTTCTCCGGGTGCTCCAGGCGTACGACCCCATAGACGAGCAGCATCATCGCGCCCGTGACGCTCAGCGCGCCCGCCAGGTCGAACCCGCGCGCCGAGGACGGCCGTCCGGTCTCCTTGAGCAGGGGGATCGCGGCGATCAGGAGCGCCGCCGAGAACAGGACGGGGGCGAAGAAGACCCAGCGCCAGCCGAACGCCGTCAGCAGCCCGCCGATCACCAGCCCCAGCGCGAATCCGCCCGCGGCCGTCCCCGCGTAGATGAGCAGCGCCTGGTTGCGCTGCCTGCCCTCGGGGAACGTCGTGGTGATCAGGGACAGGCCCGCGGGCGTCATGAACGCGGCGGCCACCCCCGTCACGAACCTGGCCACCAGCAGCACCCAGCCCTCTTCCGCGAAGCCGCCGAGCCCCGAGAAGAGCAGGAACACCCCCAGGAAGAACAGGAACACCCGTCGCCGGCCCAGCAGGTCGGCGACCCGGCCGCCGAGCAGCATGAAGCCGCCGTAGCCCAGCACGTACGCGCTGACGACCCCGCTCAGCATTCCCGTCGACAGGCCCAGGTCGGCCCGGATCGAGGGGAGGGCGACGTTCAGCATGGCCACGTCGATGCCCTCCAGGAAGATGGCCCCGCACAGGACCGCCAGCACGCCCCATGAGCGGGCGGGCACAACAGACATGACAAACCCCCGGTTACTTCTCGGCATCTCGGTTCTCTCTTGTAACCGTCCAAATCATGGGCCAGCATGAAATGTCATGGAAGACGGCACTTTTAGGTCACTCGGTTACTGCGAAGGCACCGTGGAAGACGACGACGATTACGACGTACGACAGTGGGACACCCGCGAGGACTGCGAGGTCCGCCAGATCCTCGACCGCATCGCGGACAAATGGTCGCTCCTCGTCATCGCCCTGCTCGACTGCCAGAGCCTGCGCTTCACCGAGCTGCGCCGCGAGATCGACGGCGTCAGCCAGCGCATGCTGAGCGTGACCCTGCGCCACCTCGAACGGGACGGCCTGGTCAGCCGTACCGTCTACCCTGTGGTGCCGCCCAGGGTCGACTACGCGCTGACGCCGCTCGGCCGTACGCTGCACCAAACCATCAAGACCCTGGTCACCTGGACCGAACAGCACCAGGAGGAGATCGCCACGGCGCGTGCCGCCTACGACCAGCGACGCGAGATGATGGAGGCATGACCGAGCTTGCCGAGGACATCAATAAGCAAGGAAACATGGGCCCGACGAAGGAGGGTTCATGACTGTTCCTGAGATCGACGCCGGCGCCGTTCCCGCAGACGCCTACCTGCTCGACGTGAGGGAGCAGGACGAATGGCGCGCCGGCCACGCCCCTGAGGCCGTCCACATCCCGATGACGCAGATCCAGGGGCGGGTCGAGGAGGTGCCGGGCGACACGACCGTCTACGTCGTCTGCCGGGTGGGCGGGCGTTCGCTGCAGGTGGCGGCCTGGCTCAACCAGCTCGGACGCGACGCCGTCAACGTGGGGGGCGGCATGCACTCCTGGGAGGCCGCGAGCCGCCCGATGGTCAGCGAAACCGGCCAACCGCCCTTCGTCGCCTAATCCTCGCGGAAACTCCACCCGGGGTAGGCGGCGGCCAGCCGGGGCCCATGGGCGTCCCAGCTCTCGGCTGGCAGCCGCAGCACGGGCCGGAGGACGACCTCCCCCGACCGGATGTCGAACCCCCAGGAGAAGCCGAGCACCGCGCGAACCTCCCGGGTCACCATGGTCGGGGAGAAGCACAGGAAGCTGTGGGCCAGCCAGGTCATGTCGGCCCGCGAGTCGCGTGAGGGGGCGTCGAAGAGCGTCGGCCGGATGCCGAAGAAGGCGTAGGGCACGTTCAGATCGCCGTAGAAGCCGAGCGGGTCGGGGTCGAAGCCGTCCGAACCATCGGAGCTGCGCACCAGTTGCACCCACCCCATGGCCGCCGTGTATCCCCGACCCGGGTGGTCGATGACGGCCGTGCAGGCGGGAAGGCCCCGGGCAGCTTCGGGGAAGCGGCAGCGGAGAGCTTCGGGGGCGTCGTTGGGGACGACGTCCACGGCGACCGTCCCGTCGATCCCGCGTAGGCGGAAGGAGAAGCGCATGCGGACCCTCTCTGGCAATCGGGCGGGCCTTTAAGGCATCATGGGGGCGCGAGCTGGGTAGATCCCGGCTTTGCCATAATCTGTCAAACGCGGGAGCTCGGGGCCACCGGGCTGAGAGGGCGACCGAGAGCCGTCGCCGACCGCCTGAACCTGTCCGGGTAATGCCGGCGTAGGGAGTGTGCGATGGCGCATGTCGTCGACGAAGTTCCGCTGACTCTCGAAGGCAGGCCGCCGAAGACGCTGGGCGTGCTGGACCAGGGCGCTCTCTGGGCGAACCTCGGCGTCAGCCTCCTGGGTTTCTCGGGAGCGCTGTTCCTGCTCGACCCGCTCGGAAACGCCCCGCTCAGCCTGGCCGCCGCGCTCGTGGCGGCCGTGGTCGGCAGCCTGGTCGGCACCGCCATGGTGGGCCTGTCGGCCATTCCGGGCACGCGGACGGGCAAGCCGGCGATGGTGCTGCTGCGCGGGCTGTTCGGGGCCAGGATCTCCTATGTGCCGACCGTGCTGAACATCGTGCAGATGCTCGGCTGGGGCGCGTTCGAGCTGTGGGTGATCGCCAAGGCCGCCTCCGCGATCTTCGGCGAGGTGCCGTACCAGGTGTGGGTGATCGCGGCGGGGGTGCTGACGACCGTCCTGACGATCTGGCCCCTCGGTTCCGTACGGCTGCTGCGGCGCTACGTGACCGTCGGCGTGATCGTGTCGATGCTCTGGTTCACCTGGTTCTTCCTGTCCGAGGCCCCCGCGTACGACGGCGGTTCGTGGACGGCGTTCGCCCCGGCCGTCGATTACGTGATCGCGCTGTCGGTGTCGTGGGTGCCGATGGCCGCCGACTTCGCCCGGCACTCCAGGTCGAGCAGGGCCGCGTTCACCGGTGTGGTCGGCGGTTACACGCTGGCGCAGGTGGCCTGCCTGGGGCTCGGCGTGTACGCGGTGGCGATCGCCGGGGCCGCCACGGTGGGGGCCGACTCCATGGCGGTGTTCACCCCGTTCGTGGCCGCGCCGGTGGGCGCGCTGTTCTTCGGCATCCTGGTGCTGCGCGAGACCGACCAGTCGTTCGCGAACGTCTACTCGACCACGGTCTCGCTGCAGAACCTGATGCCGCGCGTGGACCGGCGGCTCTTCTCCGTCGCCATCGGCGTGCTCACCATCGCGATCGCCCTGGTCGTGGACGTCACCTCCTACGGCGCCTTCCTCGGCGTGATCGGGGCGGTGTTCGTGCCGATGTTCGCCGTGCTGGCCGTCGACTACTTCGTGCTCGGCGGCTCCCGCCGCTGGAACACCGAGGAGAACGCCCCTTCGCGCTGGTCGATGCTGGTGCCGTGGGCGTTCGGCTTCGTCGCGTACTGGCTGACGACCTCGACCCCCACGGTCGCGGCCTGGGACGGCTTGTGGGCCTCGGCGCGTGCGGCCATCGGGTTCACCCGGCAGATGTGGATGAACGGCGCGCTCGGCGGGGCGCTGGTGGCCGCGCTGGTCACGCTGCTCATCGCGTGGCCGAGGCGCGGCTCTCGACGTTGAGCAGGTGCTGCTTGGCCGCCGCGCCGCCGGCGTAGTCGCCGAGCGCGCCGTCCTCGCGCACCACCCGGTGGCAGGGCACGATCACGCAGACGGGGTTGGAGGCCAGCGCGTTGCCGATCGCCCGCAGCGCGCGCGGCCTGCCGATGCTCTCGCCGATGCGCTCGAACGTCGTGGTCGTGCCGTAGGGGACCGCCATCGTCTTCTGCAGCACCGTACGCGCGAACGACGTGGCCAGCGTCAGGTCCACCCGCGTCGCGAACGCCCGCAGGCGGCCGGAGAAGTAGGCGTCCAGCTCTCTGCGGACCGGGTCGAGGCGGCGCGCGTCGGGCCCGATGAACGTGCCCACATGCCTGCTGACCAGCTCGTACACGGTGTTTTCCGGCTCGAAGCTGCAGGCTGCGATGCCCTTGCCCGTCACGGCCAGCACCAGCTGGCCCACGGCCCCGTCGTAGGTGCCGAACGCCACCTCCGGTGGCGCCTCACTCCGATACGTGCTGGAGGTCGCGCGCAACAGGGCATCGAGATCGCCGCTCGACATACCCCTCCCCCTCTCAGCCGCCGGGAATCACCGTGACCGCAGCGTATCGGACGGATCGCCCGACGCACTCACCGTGCCACGTGCACTATGGAGTAGTGGGGGACGAATGGGCCGGTAGTGACGATGAGATCGCTCGTGCGGTGCTCGCCAGCTCACCCAACGCCGTCGTGGCGCTCGACAGGGACCAGAGCGTCCTGATCTGGAACGACGCCGCCGAGCGGCTCTTCGGATGGACGGCGGAGGAGGTGCGCGGGCGCCGGGCGCCGATCGTGCCGGAGGAGCTGACCGCCGAGCACAACGCCGTGCTCGAACGCGTGCGCACCGGAGGCCAGGTCTCGCTGCGCACCAAGCGCCTGCGCAAGGACGACAGCGTGCTCGACGTGCGGGTCGACATCAGCGCGTTACGCCTGGGCAGCGCCGTGGCCGGATACGTCTGCGTGTACCACCTGGCGGGCGTCGACCAGGCCGCCAAGCATCGCATGGCGCGCCGCGACAGGCTGGTGCGGCAGCTGACCGACGTGGTCGGCGACATCAACTCCGAGCTGGAGCTGCCGGCCGTACTGGACCGGATCTCGGCCAACCTCACGGAGCTCACCGGGGCCGACGCGGGCGGGTTCGTGCTGATCGAGAGGGAACGGCTGCGGCTGGTCAGCACGTACCAGTTGCCGGAATCGCTCAGGGGGACGACCACCGACCTGCGCACGAGTCTCGTTGACAAACTTTTACGCACCGGCAAGACCGTCCTGCTGCAGTCGGAGGGGCTGGACGACCTGGTGTGGGCTCAGCTGAGCGGATTGCACACGATCGCGCTGGGACTGGCCGCCGTCGGCGGGCGGCCTTACGGCGCGCTCTACGCGCTGTTCGCCCGGCGCACGCCGGGGCACCTGGAGCTGGAACTGCTGGAGCTGCTGGCCGGGCACGCGGGCATCGCCGTGAGCAACGCCATGGCCTACCAGGAGGCGGTGCGGCAGCGGGCGCACGAGCAGGCGGTCTTCGACGCCAGCGCCGACGGCATCGCCGTGCTCGACGGCGAAGGACGCGTGGTGCGCTGGAACCCGGCCGCCGCCGAGCTGACCGCGTTCGAGGCCAAGGACGTGATCGGCGGGCCCCCGCCGTTCCCGCTGCCCAAGCCAGGGAAGAAGCTCACGTTCCAGATGGGGAGCGGGCGCTGGCTGGATGTGGTGAGCGCGCGGATCGAGGAGACGGGCGAGGTGGTCATCGACTTCCGCGACGTCACCACGGCCAAGGAACTCGAAGAGGCCAAGGACCTGTTCCTGGCCACGACCAGCCACGAGCTGCGTACGCCGATCACGATCGTGCGCGGGTTCGCCAGCACGCTGGACGCCCGCTGGGACCACATGGGCGATCTCGAACGCCGCGCGGCCGTGCACACGATCGCCGAGCGGGCCAGATCGCTCGGCCAGCTCATGGATCATCTGCTGCTCGGCGCCAGGGCGGGGGCGGAGGAGCTCAAGGTGCGGATCGAGGAGTTCGACCTGGCCGAGCGGATCGACGCGGCCACGCTCGGACTGCCCGCGCTGTCGGACAAACACCGCGTCGAGGTGCACATCCCGGACGGGCTGCCGCGGGTGCTGGGGGACCCGCTGGCTACCGACATCATTCTGGGGCAGTTACTGGAGAACGCGTTCAAGTACTCGCCGAAGGGAGGGCTCATCAGCGTCGAGGCCTGGCCGGAGGATGACGGTGTCGTCGTGGTCGTCGACGACGAGGGAGTTGGTATATCCCCGCCTGACCGAGAGCGGATCTTTGAGAGATTCGTCCAGGTGGACAGCGGCGACCGGAGACGGTTTGGTGGAGTGGGGCTCGGCCTCTACATCGTCCGCAGCCTCGCCAAAGCCCAAAGGGGGGACGTGAGCGCTCATCCAAGACCTGGAGGCGGCACGAGAATGCGGCTCGTTCTCCGAACCGCTTCCACTATCCGATCCGACACACCGATGCGGTAACGAGGTGGTCACGGTTGCGCTGATCTATCGTCCAATGTGTACAAGCTGTGATCGAGATGCGGTTTCTGGGATCGAGTAACGGGGCATTTCGGTCGTACCGGGGAGTGTTCCCGCGGGGGCACAGGTAACGGGGAGGTGGGTGTGTCAAGCGTGGTGCTGCTGCCGTACGCGCCGTCCAGTGTCGCCGTCGCCCGCCAGCGTCTGAGCACTGACCTGCAGGAAAGCGGGGTCTTTTCCACCGCTATCGACGATGCCGTGCTCGTGGTGAGCGAGTTGCTGAGCAACGCGCTCCGGCACGCGCATCCGCTGCCGTCGGGCATGGTGAGGGTGGCCTGGCTGCGTAGCGAAGATCACATCGAGGTGGCGGTGAGCGACGGGGGCGCGGCCACCGAGCCGCGGGCGGGCCGCCCGACCCTGTCCTCGCTCGGGGGCCGGGGGCTCGGCATCGTCGAGTACGTGGCGGAGAGCTGGGGGGTCCGGCACGACGCCGACACCACGACGGTGTGGGCGATCCTGCCCGCTCCGAAAAAATCCATGAACGGGCAGGTCGCGGCGCTGCGCGAGGCCGGTTAGGCCGTCGCGAGGGGCAGGCGGGCGAGGACGGCGCGCTCGCCGACGGCCCAGGCCGTGGAGACCAGCAGGTACAGTCCGGCCGCCAGGGGGAGCACCAGCACGGCCAGCACGGAGCCGTACGGCATGATCGGCAGGAGCTTCCTGAGGTACGCCGGCTGGTCCTCCGTGATCTTGATCTGACGGGCCGACAACCAGGCCACGGCGATGACCAGAGCGATGAGCGCGACAAAGACCAAAAATGGTGCACTGGCCAGACCGTAATGGGCGACCACCCCGGCCACCTGCTGACCCAGCGGCGCCCCCAGCAGATCGTGCCCGATCAACGCGGTCGGATGCGTGGCCACCCTGAACATCAGCCACATGAACGGCAACTGCGCCAACGCCGGCATGAACCCCGCGAACGGCGAACTGCCCTCCTTGGCGTAGAGGGCCGAGGTCTCCCTCAGCAGCCGCTCGGGGTTGCGCTCGAAGCGTTTGCGCAGCTGGGCGACCTTGGGCGCCAGCCGCTCGCGGATCTTCGTCGTCCTGGCCTGGCGGACGTTGAGCGGCAGCAGCAGAAGGCGTACGGCCGCAGTGAACAGCACGATCCCGAGCGCGGCGCTGCCGCCGGACATGCTGATGACGAACGTGACAAGAGAATCGATCATGAGCCCTGCTTCTCGGTAATGGGGCTCACACCCGTTGAGGAGCCCCGCCTGACAGAAAGCGGGGCATGCTCACGGGGCTCGTGGACGCGGACGTCCGGCCGCGTCCGGGTCGCGCTGGCGCTGGAACGCCGTACGGCGCGCGTAGGACAGCGGAAAGCTCGGCGACTCCCCGCTGAGGACGGGCAGCAACGTGGCCGCCCACGTGGCCAGCAGCAGGATCGCCACCATGGTGATCCCGACCAGCCACGGGTCAAAGAAGATCGTCACGAACGAGAAGACTTGCCCACCACGGTGACCGCGACGAAGACCAGCAGAGCGACCACTCCGACGATCAGAGCGAGCTTCACGAGACCGACCAGCATCGGCACGAGAAAGTTGAACACCACGAAGAGGCCCAGCAAGGTGCCCAACACGAGCATGACGACTTTACCCATGGGGTAACCGTACGTCCTCCCGGCATGATCCGCGAGCCTTACGAACCGATGACATACCTCTCGCCCCCGGACGCCCCGGTCGTACCGTGAAAGCGTGAACACGCGCATCCTGGTGGTCGACGACGATCCCACCGTCTCCGAGGTCGTGGCGCGCTATCTGGAACGCGACGGGCACGAGGTCGAGTGCGTGGGCGACGGCGTCGAGGCGCTGCGCAGGGCGCTGGCCCATCCGCCTGACCTCATGGTGCTCGACCTGATGCTCCCGAAGATCGACGGGCTGCAGGTGTGCAGGAAGCTCAGGGAGCGCTGGCCGGTCCCGGTGATCATGCTGACCGCGCTCGGCGAGGAGATCGACCGGGTGGCCGGGCTGGAGACCGGGGCCGACGACTACGTGACCAAGCCCTTCAGCCCGCGCGAGCTGGCACTGCGGGTTCAGTCCGTGCTTCGGCGGGCGCGCGGGGCCTCCGTCACGGGCGGCACCGGCGTCCTGCGCGACGGGGACCTGGTGGTGGACGTGGGGGCCCATGAGGCACTCCTGCGGGGGCGGGAGGTGATGCTGACGGCCAGGGAGTTCGACCTGCTGGCGTACCTGATGCGCAATCCCCGGCAGGCGTTCAGCCGGGCGGCGCTGCTCGACCAGGTGTGGGGCTGGTCGTTCGGCGACTCCTCCACCGTCACCGTGCACGTGCGGCGGCTTCGGGAGAAGATCGAGCCCGATCCGACCGCGCCGCGGAGGATTGTCACGGTGTGGGGCGTCGGATACCGGTACGAGCCCATGGACATTCCGTGATCTTTTTGACCACGGTCATGGTGGACCTGCCCATGGTGGTGGCCGTCGTCGCGGGGCTCGGGCTGCTCGTCGCGCTCGCGGGCGTCGGGATCATGTGGTGGCTGCGTACCCGGTCCATCGGCGTGATGCTGGCCGTCGTCGTGGTGGTGGCCGTGACGGCGACGCTGGTCGGAGTGGTGGCGATCATCATGCAGATGATCATCGAGGGGCCGGTCAAGGACACCGTGCTCAGCGTGGTCGCCGTCGGCGGGCTGGTGGGGCTCGGGGTGGCGTTCGTGCTGGCCAGGCGGGTGGTGGGGGAGAGCAGGCGGCTGGTCGCCGCAGTGGGCCGGGTACCGTTCGCCGCGCCCCGAGGGCTGCCTGCCGAGCTGCAGACGATCGCGAACACGCTGGAGGAGGCGTACGCGCGGGAACGCGCCCTTGAGGGGGCGCGGCGCGAACTCGTCGCCTGGGTGAGCCACGACCTGCGCACGCCTCTGGCCGGGATGCGGGCCATGGCCGAGGCGCTGGAGGACGGCGTCGTATCCGACCCCGAGACGGTCGCGCGCTACCACGCCCAGATCAAGCTGGAAGTGGAGCGGCTGTCGGCCATGGTGGACGACCTGTTCGAGCTGTCACGCATCCACGCGGGGGCGCTGCGGCTCTCGCGGGCCCGCATCGGGCTGGCCGACCTCGTCGCCGACACTGTGGCGGGGGCCGAGCCGCTCGCCCGGGCCAAGGGCGTGCGGCTCACGGCCGAGGCGGCGGCGAGCGTGCCCGTGGAAGCCGACGCTGGGGCGTTGGGGCGGGCCCTGGGGAACCTCGTGATCAACGCCATCCGGCACACGCCGTCCGACCGGACCGTGGCGCTGCGGGCCGGGGTGGATGACGGAGGGATGGCTTGTCTGTCGGTTTCTGACTGTTGTGGGGGGATTCCCGAGGCAGACCTGCCTCGGGTGTTCGAGGTGGCTTTCCGGGGGGAGGCGGCTCGTACTCCTACCGCCGGGGGTGGGGCGGGGCTCGGGCTGGCCATCGCCCAAGGGATCGTGGAGGCGCACGACGGGGTGATCGGGGTGGTCAACGACGGGCCGGGGTGCCGGTTCGAGATCCGGCTTCCCCTGGTCGGCTGACGCTTCTCACCCGGCCCCACTGGAGCCGTATCGGTTGCGGACCCCCTCGGCCTCTCCGGCCCTCGGCCTTTTCGGGACCCCTCGTTTCGAGCCTCCCTCACCTTGAGGGGCTCGCTGCCCTCAAGGACTCCTGGACATTGGGCACCCCCGCTTCAGGCGCTTTCGGGGAGCTCCGTCTCGCGGCGCACGGGCTCGGGGCGCACGGTTGTCTCAGGGAGTGCGGTTGTCTCGGGCTGGTCCCTCGGGGCGCCGAACGACTCCGACATCGCCCGAAATGTCGGGCAGGGCCAGCGCCACATGCAGCTCCGGCACCGCAATATCGGGTGGGCGGTGTCGCTGGTGATGCCCCCCGCGTCCCGCGGCTGATGGAGATCGAGCAACCTGAGCCCGAGCTCGGCGAACCTGAGCAGCTCGGCACGCGCGCCGGCGAGGAACTCGAGGTCCTCGACCGCGAGGCGGGTGCGGATGGGGACGTAGCCTTCGTGGTTCACCAGGCCGCGGAGGTGTCCTGCTTCGTCATGCCATGAGGTGGCCTTTTCTGTGCGGACGAGGATGGTCTCCAGGTGTTCTCGGAGCCCTTGGCGCTGGGGATCTTCAGGTTTGTCTGCCTTCATCGATGCGGGGCTCGCCGGTCGTGCCCCAGCCCTTCCTTCTCCATGAACCGGTGCCGGTCGCAGTGTCACGCTGTCAAGCTTCGCGTACTCTCCGTTTTCATGGAGCCCAAACGGAGGACAAAAACCAGTGGTTGCCCTATCGGCGTGACAACGTGACCGGAAGCCTTCGCGCCGCTAGCCTGCCCATGTGGAGCTCAAGGTCTCGACTCGATCACATGCCGGGTGCGCACTCGTTGCCATCACCGGAGAAATCGACCTGTACACGGCGCCCCAACTGCAGTCCGAGTTCACTCGGCTGCTGCAGGACGGGCCCAGCCGAGTGGTCATCGACATGTCCGCCGTGGATTTCTGCGACTCCACGGGGATGAACGTACTGTTGTCAGCACTCAAACGGATGAAGGAGCAGGGAGGAGCGCTCGAAGTCGCCGCGCCGCGTCCTGCCGTACGTAAGATTCTGCAGGTCACGGGGCTCGACTCGGTGTTCACCGTGCATGATGAGGTGCCGCGGGAGTTCCTCATCACCGAGGGATCATGACACGTCTCACACTCGATCGCCAGGGCGGCGACCGTCGCGGGATCGCGGGCCTCGTAGGGCGTCGCGACACCGTGACCCTTTCACGGTGCCCTGGGGCCGTGACTCTCGCGCGGCGCGTTACGTCCGGCCGGCACGTCGCCACGGACGTTTCGCAACGTGTTCCGGGTGGCTGCCGCCGTCGTCGTACGATCGTGGACCCGTCGCGGTGCGTGAGGACCGACCGTCAGGCAGCCGATCGTGCGGTCGCGGACTGTTCGCGGCGAGGTAAGCCTGTCGGCTTCCCAAACGGAGGTGACGCTCAGTGAGCAGCGGCGAGACCGCGGTCATCATCCCGGCCGTCAACGAGGTCGATCGGATCGCGACCACCGTCAGGACGGCCGCCGCCCTCCCCGGCGTCGACCTCGTCATGGTCGTGGACGACGGCTCGGCGGACCAAACGGGCAGGGTGGCACGTGCGGCCGGCGCCCGGATAGTTCGTCACAGCCGCAACCGGGGCAAGGCGGCAGCGATGGAGACGGGAGCGGAGGCCGTCCGACTCTTTGACGAGGCGGACGTCACCCCTCGCCACCTGCTCTTCCTCGACGCCGACCTGGGCGAGACGGCCAGCGCCGCCGCCCCCCTCATCGAGCCCGTACGCGCGGGCGAGGCCGACATGACCATCGCGGTGTTCACGACCAGGATCAAGCTCGGGGGCCACGGCTTAGTCGTACGTCTGTCGAAAGAGGGCATCCGCCGAGCCACCGGCTTCGAGCCCCGCCAGCCGCTGAACGGCCAGCGCTGCCTCACCAGGGCCGCATTCGAGGCGGCCAGACCGCTGGCGCACGGGTTCGGCGTGGAGACCGCGCTGACCATCGACCTGCTGCGCAAGGGGTACCGGATCGCCGAGGTCGAAGTGGACATGTCCCACCGGGCCACGGGGACCGACTGGCGGGCGCAACTTCACCGCGCAAAACAATTGCGGGACGTAGCACGCGCGCTGGCCACCCGCGACCCCCTCGTCACCCAAAACCTCGACAAACTCCGCCTCACCCGCTAACACCCCCACCCCTCACGGCCCGGTTCTCTGGGCCGCGCACTCGTCTTGGCGCTGTTCTCTGGGCCGCGTCCGTCCTGGTCCTGTCTTCCGGGCCGTACCTGGGGTTTCGGTAGTGCTGAGGGAATTTCGGTCGGATACAGCCATGGCCTGCGTTGGGACATGGTCGGCATGTGCTGCGACTGCGATGCCGACCTGACTGTCCAGCTTCACGATGGTGGCACCCGGTATCCGGTGGTGGTTCCGACCGTCCGGCATGGTGAGCCGTCGTACTGGTTCGACGCGACGTGTAGGGTGCGGCGTCCGGAATGAAGGACCGTTCGCGCGCCGCCGGTGTGATCGAAGGCGCGCCACCTGGCGGCCGACCGGCGCTGGGGCCTGATCAATCCGCTTTCTCAAGAGGAATTGCGCCCTTCCCAGGCCGCCCGTTGGGCGGGTGGTCTGGGAAGGGCTGTGGTGCCGCGGGCGTGTCAGACGCCAAAGGCGGCGGGGTACTGGATGATGCCGGTCGGGACCGGGCGGGTGCCGTCGAGGGCCATGGCCATCATGGCCTCATCGGGTGCCTCGAAGGGCGCTTGGATGCCGAAGCGGGAGGCGGGGGTGAAGCCGAACCTCGGGTAGTAGCCGGCGTGGCCCAGGACGAGGATCAGGTTCTCTCCTATGGCGCGGGCGGCGTCCAGGGCGGCGCGGATGGCGGCGGAGCCGGCGCCGGTGCGCTGGACCTGGGGCGGGACGGCGCACGGGCCCAGTGCGAGGGCGGGCCGGCCGTCGACGTGGCAGCGGGTGAGCAGTGCGTACCCGGCCGGGGTGCCGTCGGGTGCGGTGGCGACCATGGACAGTCCGTCGATCCATGCCTTGGGGTCGGCGCGCAGGGCGTCGACGAGGTCGGCTTCCAGAGCCGTGGGGAAGGCGGCGAGCAGGATGTCGCGGATGGCGGGGATGTCCGCGGTGGTCTGCGGGCGGGTGGTCCAGGTGGGCATGGCGGTCCTGTTCTCGGTGGCGTTGGGGGTGTCGTGGTGGGGGATCATCACCGTGAGTGGTCCGGACTCGTGACCCTGAAGTGGGCCAGGTTCTCCTCGTCGTCTTCGGTGGCCCACCGGTGGAAGCCGGCTTTCTCCAGCACGCGGACCGAGGACGGGTTGGACGGTTCCACATTGGCGAACACGGTGTGGACCTCAGGCGTGGTGAGGGCGAACTCTGCCAGGGCCTGGGTGGCTTCTGGGGCGTAGCCCCTGCCGCGGCGGGAGGCCACGATGCCGTATCCGATCTCGAGGGCGCCCTCGCTGGGCGGCCAGAACAGGCCGGCCGAGCCCACCACCAAGCCGCTCGCGCGCTCGATGATCAGACGGTGGCCGTATGCCCCGAGCCAGGCGGGATGCCGGCCGAAGAGGCCCGCGACCACGCGATCGCCTTCGGCGGGGAAGTCGTCTGCCCAGTGCGTGGACCGGGTGTCGTCGAGGACCGCGGTGGCCTCGCTCGTGGTCCAGGGACGCAGGATCAGGCGCTCAGTGATCATGTCGGCGTGGGCGGGTGAAGAAGAGGAAGACACGTGTCTCTCCTGGTCGTTGGAACGACCCGGGCCGCGCTCTGCTATAGCGCGGGCCGGATGAGGACATGCTGATGAGGCCCGACGGCGGCCATATTCATCAACCTCCTCATCCCGTGATCACGCGTTCCTCGCGCTGGGGCGACGGTAGTAGCTGCTTCTCAGCCTGGGCAACACATTTTCGGGCCGCCGGCCGGGGGCTTCTCGCCGCTGACGGTCGTATCTCTTCGGTGGCCCCTTATCCACAGCCCGCCACCACCTGGCAGAACCCACTTCGGGAGTGTGCTGGAATTTCCCGGTGACTTCGCAGACGCGGCACCAACAGGCACGAGGCCGGCTCACCGGGCTGGCCACGGCGGCGATCGGCGCCTCGATCCTGCTGACGATCGTCATAGGCCTGCTCGGCCCTTCGGCAATGGTTCCCGCCCTGAGCGGCCCAGCCTGGCAACCGCCGTACTCACTCCACGTCAACCCCAACCCATACCTGGTGATCGCCCTGGCAGCGATCACACTCGTCCTGGGTGGCCTCGGCCTCCTGGCCGCCCTGACCGTACTGAGCCGCTCAGTCACGCCCCACCTCGGCCGCAGCACCGCGGAGACCGCACGACTGCTGGTGCTTATAGGCTGCGCAGCCGCCACGGTTCTGACGTTCCTGCCCCCCTCAGGCTCGGGCGACCACCTCAACTACGCCGTCTACGGCCGCATGGTGACCCTGGGCCTCAATCCGTACACCCATGGCGCAATCGACCTACCAGGCGACGTCATCGCCGATGCCGTCGAAGAGCCTTGGCGGGAGGAGCCGAGCGTCTACGGCCCGGTGGCCACGGTCGTACAGGCGGTGGCGAGCTGGATCGGCGGCGATTCGCTCAGGTTGACGATATTCGTGCTGGCCCTCTTCAACGCCGCCGCTTTCATCGCCACAGGCCTGCTGATAGACCGCTTCACCAGAGACGACCCGGCCAGACGGCTGCGGGCGGCGCTGCTGTGGACGGCCAACCCGCTCCTGCTCTACCACCTGGTAGCGGGCATGCACGTCGACACCCTCGCCATCGCCTGCATGGTCGCCGCACTCCTGGCCAGAAGCCGTCCCGTGGGCGCGGGCGCCCTGCTCGGGCTGGGCGTGGCAATCAAGGCCAACGCCGGCCTCGTGGCCCTCGGCCCCGCCTGGGAACTCCGCCGCCGCCCCGCACGCCTCGCCCTCATGGCAGCCTGCGCCCTGGCAGTGGTGATCACCGGGTACGCGATCGCCGGCTCCGAAGCACTGGCACCAGTCACCCGGGCCAGCAAGTCGATCTCACATGCCTCGTTCTGGAAACTCGTCCAGGGCTGGTTCCAATCCATCGTGGGCACAGGCAGCGCCTACCGAACGGAAATCCAGATCGGCTCTCTCCTGCTCCTCGCACTCATCGCCTGGTCACTCCTCCGCCTGGCCGCCTCCCGCCGCCCATCGACAAGCGACTCAGGGCCCGGGTTGGAGGCGCCAGTAGTGGCCGCTGCCCTGGCGGTGGCCTACATCTTCGCCACCCCGTACATCCTCCCCTGGTACGAGGGCCTCGCCCTGGGGCTGCTGGCGCTGGTGACGGCGTCTGCGGTGGACCGCTTCATGGTCGCCCACCTGGCGGTCCTGTCGCTGGCGTATCTGCCCGCCAGAATCGAGGGGCCGCCCGCGGACCTCGATTGGCTCAGAACCGTCGTCAGACCTCAGCTCGCGTGGGTCCTGCTGGCTCTGACCGTGGCGCTGGTTCTTTGGGCGTGGCGAGCTGCAGCGCGCGAACGCAGGCGGCAAGCGTCAGCGGCACGGCTACCGTCAGCGCCATAGCCGGGATGGCGATGCCTGAGTCGTTCATGAGGAAGCCGATGAAGGCACACGTGAGAGCGCCGAACAGCCCCGCCCTGAGCATCGGGGCCAGGTCGTA
This sequence comes from Nonomuraea purpurea, assembly GCF_042650645.1. NCBI lineage: Bacteria > Bacillati > Actinomycetota > Actinomycetes > Streptosporangiales > Streptosporangiaceae > Nonomuraea > Nonomuraea purpurea. The sequence goes on along the minus strand of NZ_JBHSBI010000034.1, from coordinate 40,271 downwards.
GGCCTGGCCGAGCGCGGAGGCGCCCCAGCGCGACGGGCGGGCGAGCACCAGGTACAGGAAGGCCAGCGCGACCAGCGAGAGGAGGGTCAATGACCAGTTGCCGACGGTTACCCCGATCATGGCGCCGAACTTGCGTCCGATGACCGTCCACGCCTGACCGTCGATGATCTGCTGCACGAAGTTGCCCAGATGGGTGCGCTCGGCCTCTGGACGCAGCCAGTCGGAGACCGAGAGGGCGCCCACCAGCGCGGTCCCCACCAGGCTGACGAGCAAGAGGCTGAGTATCGACACACGCTTGCCGGAAAGCAGTATGAGAAAGACGGCCAAGCCGACCACGAACGCCGGAACCCCGCCGAAGTCGGCACCCCACGAAGGCCACCCATCCGCGAAGACCGCGAACGCCCCGTACACCGCACACAGCACCACGACGACGACCCTGGACACCCCACGGCCGAGCAGCCACTGCCCCACCCCGGCCAGCCCGAGGATGGTGCCGGTGGCGTAGACGGCGAAGGCGATGTTGCTGAACCCGTAGAACCGCCCTCCGGTCACGGGCTCGTACCCGGTCACCGCGTTCACCTGGAGTTTGGAGCCGGTCATGACGTCGATGATGAGAGCGAGCGAGGTGACGGCGGCGACCACGGTCAGGGGGCCCAGTACGTGAGCGCGCCAGGGCCCGGCGAAGGCCGCGGCGGTGATCAGCCCGGCGATCCCGACGATCGTCACGATCACCGACACCATCGGCACCGGCAACGTCCACCACGGCACCAACTGCGCCAGGAACGTGGCGACGGGAATGGCCCCACTGACCACCGCCACGATCTGAACGGATTTCAGAAGTTTGGAGGCACTGGCCAAAGCGACAACCGAGGACGGCTGGAGGCCCTGGCGCTCCTGACCAGCATCCACACCCACAGACGCCCGTTCCTGATGGTCAACGTCCTTCTCACTCGCGGAGGATGGGGGGCGTCGGTGAGGGTCGGCCTCTCCTGCGCTTGAGGGCGGCTGGTCGCGATGGTTGAGGTTGTTCTCTGCGCTTGCGGAGGGGGTGACGGAAGACGCGTGGTTCTGACCGGCGGTGGCCGTGGCCTCACTCGCGCGGAAGCGGTTGCGGGAACGACGGCGGAGGGCGAGGGCCGCCCAAGCGTAGAAGAGGAGCTGCAACGTCACGAGCACCGTGAAGAACGGCCCCCGAACCTCTCGGAGGACCTGGCTGGCCAGGTCCGCGTCCGCGAGGTCGGTCACGGTGTCGGCCGGGGAGGCGGGAGCGGCCCCGACGGACTGCCATGGGCGACCGACAACCTCACGCGTGGAGGGAAGGCCGAGCACCTGGATGGCGGTGGCCGTGAGGTCGGTGATCGTGACCAGGGCGTCCTGGCGGGTGGAGGTGGCGGTGAGAGAGCCGTGCTGGAACGGCTGCCCGCTCGCGGAGGGCCCGGCGGCGACCGCCACGTGGAGGTGGGCGTTCGGTGTCACGTCGGAGACGCCGGCCAGCAGGATGGTCGTGTTGGGCGGCAGCTTGCCGATCAGGGCGCCGATCTGCTGGTCCGCCTGCGCGACAGCGGCTTGGCGGAGGGCTGCGGGCAGCGGGATCGGGACGCCGTGCTCGTCCGGCGGCTGCCGCATCCAGGCGTTGGCGAGGTCGGCGGCTTCAAAGACGATCAGGTTGTAGGGGCTGAGGTCGCCGAGGGCACCTAGCGTCGGAGCATAGTTGGCAATATTTCCCGACTTGTCCGCCCCCGCCAGCGCGGCCCCCGGCCCAACGGCCGCCACTTTGCCACCGCCGCCCGTCACCAGTCCACCGAGGGTGCCAAGCTGAGCGTTGTACCCAGTTTCGGCCTGGAATGCGGTCAACGCCGACCAGTTCGGGATGGCGGCTCCCTGGCCGCCCGTCGACTGGGGTGTGGGGATCGGCGAGCAGCCCCTGCCCTCCGTACCGGCCCGTTGCCCCGCCGAAACGGTCAACCATCCGGCCACGGGGCAGGTGGTCCCACGGTCCGGGGGCGGGACGGCCCGGGTCGAAAGCGACGCCGAGGCCCCTTCGCCGACGAGACGCCACATGTTGGGCGTGCGTGCCTGGTCCAGATCGCTCCATTCCAAGCCAGGCACCCCAACGAGCGCAACCCGCCCGCCCACGACCTGCCTCTGCCCGGCAGTTCCTTGCCCGGCGGGCTCCTGCCCCACGGGCAGCCCTTGGCCGGCCCGCCCCTGCGCCCCAGATACTTGCTGGGGCAGCCCAAGGGCGATCGTTCCTTGCGCCGCGGGTCCATTGGCGGTCGCGGCCATCGCCGGCGCGCTGGGCGCTACGAGGGCCGCCAGGGTGACGAGCAGAAGGACGGGAAGGAGGCGGGTGATTGCTCGGCGACCGTGGGGCGCCTGTTCCATGGCACGCCACACCGATGCGCGCTGCGATGGTTCGCGTGGCGTCGATGTGAGCAGCGCTGATGGGTGTTGCGGTGACGCAGGTTGCGCTGATGCGTGCTGAGGTGATGTGTGTGGGGCGGACGCAGGCTGCGTCCGGGGGTGTTCCGTCCGAGGGTGGTGTGGGTGTTGTGACGAGTGTGGCCTGTCGTGGGGGTGCTCATGGCGCTCCCCGTACCGGCCTTGAGGCGGGTACGGTGTGGCGTTCGGCATGTATGGACCCCCAGAGTCTTCCCCTCGAACGACAACAGCCACGGTAACGTGCCACATCGTGACAAGTGGCGAGGTACAGGTGACACAGCGGCAGTGGTGGGCGTGGGCCGTCGCGGTGCTCGTGGTCGCGGTGGCCGCGGCGCCGTTGGTTCACATGTGGCTCACCAACCCGGACGATCAGCGACTGGTCGACCTGGATGTTTACCGTACCGGCGGGCAGATGCTGCTCGACGGTCGGCCAGTGTACGACTATTTCACGCCGGCACCTCAACTGCTGCCGTTCACGTATCCGCCCATCGCGGCCATGCTGGCCGTGGCGCTGGCCAAGATGTCCTGGGAGACGGCCCAATGGGTGTGGACGGCCGGGATCTTCGCGGCGTTGGGCGTGACCGTGTGGTTCGCGTTCAGGCAGGTGTTCCGGCCGGAGTTGCGCAAGTACGCGCCGTGGCTGGTCGCGCTGCTCATGGTGGCCTGCACGTACCTGATGCCGATCAGGGACCAGGTGCGGTTCGGGCAGGTGGACATCCTGCTGGTCGCCCTGTGCCTGGCGGACGTGGCGGCGAAGCGGCCGTGGTGGCCCCGGGGGTTCCTGATCGGGCTGGCGACGGCGGTGAAGCTGACCCCGGGTGTGTTCCTGATCTACCTGTTGATCACCAAGCAGTGGCGGACGTTCTTCATGGCGACGTTCACGGCGGCGGTTCTCACACTGCTGCCGTTCGGGGTGATTCCGCGGGACGCGGCCGACTACTGGTTCTCGGCGCTGCTTGATCCGGAACGGCTGGGCGCGAACGCGGCCACGACCAACCAGTCGATCCGCGGCATGCTGATCCGGCTGTACATGGACGAAACGCTGACCTTCGTGATCTGGGCCGCGATCGTGGCCGCGGTCGGGTGGTACGGGTTCCGGGCCGCGCGCGACGCGTACAAGGCGAACGATTCGATCACCGCCGTCGCGCTCGTCGGTCTGATGGCGGTGCTGTTGTCGCCCGTCGCCTGGATCCACCACCTGGCCTGGGTGGTTCTGGTGCTCGGGGCGATCGTGGGCGACGGACGCGATCCGATGCGGCTGAAGGTGGCGGCGGGGGTGTGGCTCTACTACGTGGTGCCGGTTCCCTGGTGGGGGGTTTCGCTGAAGGCGGCGGACATCCCCGTGGTCAGCGTGGTGTTCGGGAAGATCGTGCAGAACGGGTTCGGGCTCGGGGCGTTGGTGCTGGTGTGGTTGTTGGCGTCCTGGGTGCCGAAACGGCGGGAGATCGCCTGACTCAACCATTACCCTCTGTGTCGTGCTCATTACGACATGGGTCATCGTGGGCGTCGTCGCCGGGGTCAGTGGCGTGCTCATCGGGCATCTGGCGCTGAGACAGGCCAGAGCCGCAGTGGAAGACTGCCAGCGGTTGCTCGCCAGGCAGTCGAGCGAGGGCATGGGCGATCTCAGGGCCATCAGGGACGTGGCCGTCTGCCGGTATGACGCCCTGTCGGAGATGTCCGGGCGGTTGTCGTTCTCCGTGGCGATGATCAACGGGCTGGGCGATGGCATCGTCCTGACCTCGATCAACGGACAGACCGAGACGCGCACCTACATCCGCCCCGTAGTCGGGGGAAAGGGGCAGACGCCGCTGTCTCCCGAGGAGGAAGAGGCCGTACGGGCGGCCAGGCTCGGGATCGGGCCCCTGATCACGTCCAAGGCGTCTGGGCTGCTGTAAAGCCTGACGCCGCCTGGCCGAAAACCGCCACAGGTGCCTCAACCTGCGGATACTCTTGATGCATGCCCAGACTCGCCTATCTCGGGCCGGAGGGGACCTTCACCGAAGAGGCCCTGCGGCTCCTCGACCCCACCGCCGAGCGCCTGCCCTGCGCCACGGTGAGCGCCGCGCTCAACGCCGCCCGCACGGGTGACGCCGACGGCGCCGTCGTTCCGCTGGAGAACTCCATCGAGGGCGCGATCACCACGACGCTCGACGAGTTCGCCTGGGGCGAGCCGTTGCTGATCACGGCCGAGCTGCTGCTGCCCGTGCAGTTCTCGCTGCTGGCCAGACCCGGCACCGAGATCCCGCACATCAAGCGGGTCTACACGCATCCGGCGGCCATCACCCAGTGCCGCGCCTTCATCTCGCGCGAGCTGCCCGACGCGGTCGTGGTGGCCGCGCCCTCGACGGCGGCGGCGGCCCAGGAGGTCTCGCTGCCGGGCTCGCCGTACGACGCCGCCATCGCCGCCCGCATCGCCGGCGAGCACTACGGGCTGGTCGAGGTGGCCGGCGGCATCGGCGACCGGTCCGACACCGTGACCCGCTTCGTCAAGGTGAGCCGATCGGGGCCGCTGCCGGAGCCGACCGGTTCCGATCGCACCACGCTCGTGGTGTTCCTCGCCGACGACCACCCGGGCGCGCTGCTGGAGATGCTGACGGAGTTCTCCGTACGCGGGGTCAACCTGACGCGCATCGAGTCGCGGCCGACCCGGAACGGCATCGGGCGCTACTTCTTCCACTTCGACTTCGAGGGGCACGTCGCGGACGCCCGGGTCGGGGAGGCCCTCGCGGGGCTGCACCGCATCTGCGGCGAGGTGCGCTTCCTGGGCAGCTATCCGCGAGCCGACGGGGTCGCGCCGAAGATCAAGCGGGGTACGGGCGACGCGGAGTTCGCCGAGGCGGGCGAGTGGCTGGCCCGCATCCGCGCCGGCGAGCTCTGAGCCCCGGCCGCTTCTGAGGGTCGCAGGGCCAGGCGATCCAAGGGCGGAGGCGTCCGATAGGGCGGGTCTGAGACGGAGCTGGGCTGGGTTGATGAGGGCAGACCGGTAATCCAGGGGCGGGCCGCCGCCGCGCGCCGGTAGCCTTTCCTTGTGATTGACCTGCGTACCCTTCGTGAGGATCCCGACCGGCTACGGGCGTCGCAGCGTGCCCGCGGTGAGGACGACTCCGTCGTCGACACGCTGCTCGACCTCGATGAGCGCCGCCGATCCGCGCTGACCTCGTTCGAGTCTCTGCGCGCCGAGCAAAAGAGCATGGGCAAGTCGGTCTCCAAGGCGCAGGGCGAGGAGAAGGCCGCGCTGCTGCAGCGGGCCAAGGAGCTCGCGAGCCAGGTCAAGGCCGCCGAGTCCGATGCGGAGAAGCTGGGCGGCGAGCTCGACGAGCTGCTGCAGACGGTGCCCAACATCGTCGAGGAGGGCGCGCCGGAGGGCGGCGAGGACGACTACGTGGTCCTTGAGACCCATGGCGAGCCGCGTACGTTCGACTTCGAGCCCAAAGACCACCTGGAGCTGGGCGAGGCGCTCGGCGCGATCGACATGGAGCGGGGCGCCAAGGTGTCCGGCTCGCGGTTCTTCTTCCTCAAGGGCGCCGGCGCGCGCCTGCAGCTCGGCCTGCTCAACATGGCCATGCAGCAGGCCATCGAGGCCGGGTTCATGCCGATGATCACGCCGGTGCTGGTCAAGCCGGAGACCATGCAGGGCACGGGTTTCCACGTGGCCCACGACAAGGAGATCTACCGGCTCCCGGAGGACGACCTCTACCTGGTCGGCACGAGCGAGGTGGCGCTGGCCGGCTACCACGCCCAGGAGATCCTCGGCGGTGACGAGCTGCCGCTGCGGTACGCGGGCTGGTCGTCGTGCTTCCGTCGCGAGGCGGGCTCGTACGGCAAGGACACCAGGGGCATCATCCGGGTCCACCAGTTCGACAAGGTCGAGATGTTCTCCTACGTACGCCCGCAGGACGCCCACGACGAGCACCTGCGGCTGCTCGCCTGGGAGAAGGAGATGCTCGCCAAGATCGAGGTCCCCTACCGGATCATCGACACCGCCGCGGGCGACCTCGGCATGTCGGCCGCCCGCAAGTTCGACTGCGAGGCGTGGATCCCCACCCAGGGCCGCTACCGCGAGCTGACCTCGACCTCCAACTGCACGGAGTTCCAGGCCCGCAGGCTCGCGGTCCGCTATCGCGACAAGGACGGCAAGCCGCAGCACGTCGCCACGCTCAACGGCACGCTGGCCACCACCCGCTGGATCGTCGCGATCCTGGAGAACCACCAGCAGGCCGACGGCTCCGTGGTGGTTCCCCAGGCGCTGCGCCCGTTCGTGGGCCTCGACGTCCTGGAGCCCGCCAAGTAGAGGGGCTCGTCGTCACGTGAGGGGAGCGGCCTTCCTGATCAGGAGGGCGCTCCCCAGCACCACGAGCCCCGTCAGCAGCACGGCGCACGTGACGGCGGCCCAGTACGCTCCGGGCGTACCCGCCGACCAGCCCACGAAGGGCAGGTAGACGGTCGCGAACACCAGTGGCGCCCCGATCACGCCGACCGCCGCGTTCACCGGCTGCGCCCGGCCCGCGAACGCCAGCACCAGGCACACCATGCCGCCCACGATGGCCGCCAGCAGGCCCGCCCAGGTCAGCCCCACCTCCCAGAACTCGGAGCCGGAGAACGGGCTGAGGTCCCCGCTGAAGGCGGCGTACAGCCCCAGGCAGGTGGCCGCGGCGAACCCGATGTAAACCCGCGGATACTGCCGCAACCGCGCTCCGATCCCGCCGAAGAGCATGCAGGCGGCGAGGAGGAGCGCCACGTTCCGTTCGGGGGTCAGGTCGAGCGCGGGGACCTCGGCTCCTGGCCAGCCGACCCGCCGCCACGTACCGGACACGTCGCGGACCAGGATGCCGTCCAGGCCGTTCGCGACGACGACCACGTGCCCTCCGGGTCTGGCCTGCACGCCCAGACCCATGGAGTAGCGCCCGTTCAATCCAGAATTACGCCTGTTCAACCGGGCGAAGTCATCCCCGTTCATCTCCCACGACGGCCCCCACGTCTTGCCGCCGTCGTCGGACTGCTCGACGGCCATCCGGCCCTCGACCACCCGGTAGCAGCGTGTGGCCTGCCCCGGCACGCAGCCGGCGCTCTGGGGCGCCTCGACGGGGGCGGTGCCGTCCTCATGGGTCTGCGACCATGTGACCCCGCCGTCCGATGAGCTCTGTCCCGGGGCGGACCAGACGCGGACGACGATCCGGTCCCCGTCCACCTCGACGGCATGGGCGGTGGGCAGTTGGGCCGCCGACGTGGCGGTGACCGCGAGCACGGCCAGCGGCATGACGACGATGATCCGCCGGCGTTCTGAGCCGCCGTGGAGGGTGCGCCGGCGTACCCACCAGGCCAGGGCGAGCGCGGGCAGGGCGAGCAGGTCCGTGGGATCGGCCAGGACGCGCGAAGGGCCCGCCACGAGGGTCCAGAGGTGGGAGGCGACCTCCGCGCCCGTCTCCGTGCTCTTCACGAGCGTGAAGAGCGCTCCGGTCAGCACGGTGGCCGCCAGGTCGGCCCGCCGCCAGAACAGCAGCGCCAGCAGCGCGGGGGCCACGACGAGCCCGGCGACGTCGCTGAGCTTGCCCGTGATGAGGCCGGGCCAGGACTGCTTGAGCAGGTGGTCGTTGATCAAGAGCACGAGCACCCCGGCAACGGTCACGGGGTGGCATAACCACGCGTACCTCATATACAGCTCGATGGCTGAGGAGGCCGAACGGTTCAGGGGCCATCACATCCGTGACCAACCCGACACAAAGCAAAAGACCGAGGCCCGCTGGGAGCGAACCCCGGTCTTGCCGGCTGACTACAGGTCAGACGGCACGGACCTGAGAGGCCTGCGGCCCCTTCTGGCCCTGCGTGATCTCGAATTCGACCCGCTGGCCGTCTTCGAGGCTACGGTAGCCACTGCCGACGATCTCGGAGAAGTGCACGAACACGTCCGGCGCACCGCCGTCCGGGGCGATGAAGCCGAAGCCCTTCTCGGCGTTGAACCACTTGACGGTTCCCTGAGCCATAAAAGCTCTCCCTCAGGATGTGAATCTATGGGACCCACACCTCGTGGGTCCCGGTGTGTCGTACAGCAAGCACCCGGGGTGGCTCAGACAAAGTCATGCTGGTTTTCACTACGGGATCAGCTAATACAACGCCATCACATCTAACACCATTCTGGAGCGTTGGTGTTCCCGTCCCAACGAAGATTTCTGTCAGGCGGCATCACCGGGCAAACTGGAACCTGTTATGCAGAGCCTTCCCGAGCCACGTCTTGTGGCCACCGACCTCGACGGTACTGCCTTGCGCACCGACGGAACCGTGTCTCCCCGCACTGTCATGGCCTTCGGCAAAGTCGAGGAATCAGGGGCCGCGCTGGTGTTCGTGACAGGGCGTCCGCCCCGCTGGGTTGGCGGGGTGGCGGCAGCCGTCCGTCATCGTGGCGTCGCCATCTGTGCGAACGGAGCGCTGATCTACGATCTCCATACCGAACAGATAGTGGAATCTCACCTGATCACGGTCGATGTTCTCGAGGAAGTCGTCGCTCAGCTAAGAGCGAACGTGTCCGATCTCGTATTTTCGGTCGAGTATGAATCTGGTTTTGCGCATGAGTCAGATTTCCTCCTCGGTGGCCTGGATCGGGATGCGGGAACCGTACGTGTGGATTCGGTCACCGCACGCCCATGCGCCAAGCTACTGGCACTACATCCAGGTATGAGCGCGGACGACTTGCACGTCACCGTTCACGAACTAGTCGGACATCTGGTGACGGCGACGCACTCCAGCCGCAGAGGGCTGATCGAGATGAGCGCCCAAGGTGTGACGAAGGCGACAGCCCTGGCGGAGTTCGCCGGGCGGCTGGAGATCAAGCCCTCGCAGGTGATCGCGTTCGGTGACATGCCGAACGACCTGCCCATGCTGAGCTGGGCAGGTACGTCGTACGCGGTCGCCAACGCGCACCCCGACGTGCTGGCGGCCGTCGATCACGTGACCGCGTCCAACGACGACGACGGTGTCGCGCAGGTGATCGAACGGATCTACAGGTAGGGGCCGGAACCGCCGTGGGGCCGATGCCCCTGCTCGTCGCCCGGCACGCCGGGAAGCGCCCTGCGCATCTGCTCAAGCTGGGCACGGGCAGCCATCTGCTGCGCGAACAGCGTGGTCTGGATGCCGTGGAACAACCCCTCAAGCCAGCCGACCAGCTGGGCGTGCGCGATGCGCAGCTCGGCGTCGCTCGGCGGCGCGCCGTTCTCCTCGGTGAACGGGAGCGACAGCCGTTCGAGCTCGTCCACCAGCTCCGGCGCCAGGCCGTCCTCGAGCTCCTTGATGGAGGACTCGTGGATCTCTTTCAACCGCTTGCGGCTGGCCTCGTCGAGAGGGGCCGCGCGGACCTCCTCGAGAAGCTGCCTGATCATGCTGCCGATCCGCATCACCTTGGCGGGCTGCTCGACCAGGTTGGTGACCGAGCGGTCGTCTTCGCCGTTATCGGCCTGACCTTGGAAGTCAGGACCCACCACCACGATGTGGGGGGTGTTGTTGTCCTCAGCATTCATAACACTCACCGTACTAGCAGGATCTTGCCGACGTGCTCCCCGGAATCCAACATTCGGTGCGCTTCGGCTGCGTCCGACATGGGCACCTCCGCGTACACCACCGGTCGCACCGCACCCGCGCCGACCAGCGGCCACACGTTGTCCACAACGCTCCTGACGATCGTGCCCTTCTCGTCCACGGGACGCGAGCGCAGCGTGGTCGCGTGGACGGAGCCGCGCTTGGCGAGCAGGGCGCCCAGATCGAGTTCCCCCTTGCGGCCGCCCTGCAGCCCGATGATCACCAGTCGGCCGCCGGTGCGGAGCGCCTTGACGTTGCCCGGGAGGTACTTCGCTCCCATGATGTCGAGAATGACGTCGGCGCGAACCTTGTCGGCGAAGTCCTCCTCGCGGTAGTTGATGACCTCGTCCGCGCCGAGCTCCTTGACCCGCTCGCCCTTGGCCGCCGAGCCGACGGTCGCGACCACGGTCGATCCGAGCGCCTTGGCGAGCTGCACCGCGAACGTCCCGATGCCGCTGGCCCCGCCGTGCACCAGCAGCGTCTCGCCCCTGCGCAGCCGTCCGAGCATGAACACGTTGGACCAGACCGTGCACGCCACCTCGGGCAGCGCCGCGGCCTCCCGCAGGGGCACGCCCTCGGGCGCCGGCATCACCTGCTGCCAGGGCGCGGCTACGCGTTCGGCGTAACCGCCGCCGGCCAGCAGCGCGCACACCTCGTCGCCCGCCTTGAACTGCTCGACGTCCGCGCCGACCTCGGCCACCACACCCGAGACCTCCAGCCCCGGATAGGGTGACGACCCCGGCGGAGGGTCATAGAATCCTTGCCGTTGCAGGAGGTCGGCACGGTTCACCGCCGACGCGGTCACCTCGATGAGCACATCGCCCCGCTCGACACGTGGTTCCGGCACCTCGCGCCACTCCAGCACCTCTGGCCCGCCTGGTTCGGCGATCTCAATCGCTCGCATGCGAACCACGGTAGCGGGGCAAAGAAGTTGTGGGTTGCCGGGCTGTGCCTGAGCGCTACACGTTAATCTGCAATGTATTTGCTGCCCCTTTAGACCCACCCGAGGGGGAACACGGTGGCAAGACACGATCGAGAGGAATCTCTCGAGGAACAGTTGGCCTGGCTCGATGCCATCAAGGAGACGGAGGACACCCCCGTCCCAGTCAGCGCCTCCACTGCTTCCGTCGAGGAGCCGGTCGCCTCGCCGTACCCCAAGGACCCGTGGCTGCAGGTCACCAACCAGCCAGACACGCCGACGCCGCCGCTGTTCCGCGCGGCCGTCGACTCCGTGTACGGCCCTGCGGCGGCCGAGGAGCTCCCCGAGGAGGAGAGCGAGGCCGCCGACTGGCTCGGCACCGCCAGCTCCGGTGCCGTCCCGAAGGCCGGCAGTTCCGGTGCCGTCCCGGACTCCGGTGCCGTCCCCGACTCCAAGGCCGTCGCGAACGACGAGGCCCCCGCCGACGACCCGTTCCTGGCCCCGCTGAAGCCGCTGCCGCGCCCCGACGACACCGATCCCCACATGCTGTCGTTCACCGCGCCCCCATCCGAGCGGCAGCAGGAGGAGGACAAGCGGCCCGCCGACGAGCCCGAGCCCGCGAGCGCGGCGGAGGAGAAGCCGTCAGGCAAGGACGAGGGGAGCCCGTGGGCGGACACCCAGCCGAGAAACGAGCTGCCGAAATGGACAGTCTCTCTCCCGGGCGATGAACGTCCGAAACCGGAGGAGCCGTCCGACCCGATCTCCAAGATCGAGCCGCCGCAGTGGGGCGAGACCGACTCGGAGACCTCCGCGAAGAAGAGCGAACCCCTGCAGTGGGCGGACGCGTCGGACACCCTCCCCAGGAACGAGCTGCCCCAGTGGAGCGAGCCGGAGCCCCGGCCTGCGGAGCCCCAAGAACATCCTCAATGGGCCGAACCAGTCCAGGAACCCCCTCAGCAGTGGACCGAGCAGCAGGAGTGGCGTCCCGCCGAGCGTGAGATCCCGCCGCCGCCGGAGCGCCGCCGCCGTCCGGCCCCCGTCCCCGTGTTCACCTCCCCGCCCCGGCCCCCGGCCACCGGCAGGCCCACCGCCGAGAGCCTCAACCCGGAGTCCCTGCTACGCGGAAGGCGTAACGCCCCCTCCAAGGGCTGGCGGCGCCTGGTCTACAAGGCGTCGGGAGGCTGGATCAAGCCGGGCGAACCCCCAGAGGTGCGCCGCCGCCGCGAGCTGATGACCAGGGCCCGCACCCCGGTGACCACCGGACACCACCGCGTGGCCGTGCTCAGCCTGAAGGGCGGCGTGGGCAAGACCACGACCACGGTCGGCCTCGGCGCCACCCTGGCCCAGATGCGCGGCGACCGCGTGATCGCCGTGGACGCCAACCCCGACAGGGGCACCCTGTCCGACAAGCTCGTCCTGGAGACCTCGGCGACCGTGCGCGACCTGCTCAACGAGCGCGACCAGGTCACCCGCTACGTCGACATCAGGGCGTTCACCTCACAGGCGCCCTCACGGCTCGAAGTGCTGGCCTCCGACCGCGACCCCTCGGTCTCCGAGGCGTTCAGCGGCTCCGACTACCAGGCCGTCTCCCAGGTGCTGGAGAACTTCTACTCCATCTGCATCACCGACTGCGGCACCGGCCTGCTCCACTCCGCCATGGGCGGCGTACTCGGGCTCGCCGACCAGATCGTGCTGGTCAGCTCCCCTTCGGTCGACGGCGCAAGGGCGGCCTCGGCCACGCTCGACTGGCTGGAAGCCCACCACTACGGCGACCTGGTCAAGAACGCGACCGTGGTGCTGTGCAGCGTCCGGCCGCGCTCGAAGTCGGCGGTCGACATCAAGAAGCTGGAGGCCCATTTCGCGGCCAGGTGCCGTGCGGTGATCCGCGTCCCGTACGACCCGCACCTGGAGGAGGGCGCGGAGATCGATCTCGACCGGCTCCAGGAGCCGACCAGGGAGGCTTATCTGCACCTGGCCGCCTCCGTGGGCGACGGTTTCACGGGCATCAGGGAGTGAGTGATCTCCTCCCGGGGGGCGCGGGGGTGGCAGGGCGTCGCCTGGTCGACGGCTGACCCGGCGTCCCGTCCGGCGAATTCCTGAATCCGCATCGGCCGGAAGTACGACTTCGCCTGCGGTCGAAAGGCGGAGCGAACGCGAACCCTTCCGCCGATGAACCGCCGCCATCCCGGTTGCCACCATCGAGCCATGACCCCCACGAAGGCGGTCCGGCTCGTCCCCGCCGGACTGCTCGCCCTCAGCGTCGTCCCCGTGCTCGCGGGCGCCGTCCGCGTGGCCGAGCTGACCGGCGGTGCCGGCGTGACCCCGGACAACGCCCGTTTCTTCGCCGCACCCGTACCCGTGACGCTGCACATCGCCGGCGTCACCGTCTACAGCCTCCTGGGCGCCTTCCAGTTCGCGCCCGGCCTGCGCCGCCGCAGACCCGCCTGGCACCGGGCGGCCGGGCGGGTGCTGGTGCCGTTCGGCCTGGTCGCGGCGCTCAGCGGCGTGTGGCTGACCCTGTTCTCCGACCTTCCTGCCCCCGACGCCGGCCTGCTGACCGTCTTCCGCCTCGCCGCCGGCTCGGCCATGGCCCTCTCCCTCGCCCTCGGCCTGGCCGCGATCCTGCGGCACGACGTCGCCAGGCACCGCGCGTGGATGGCCCGCGCGTACGCGCTCGGCATGGGCGCGGGCACGCAGGCGGTGCTCCTGGCCGTCTGGAACGCGGCCACCGGCGGCCCGCCCGGCCCGTTTCCCAGGGCGCTGCTCCTCGGCCTGGGCTGGGGCGTCAACCTCGCCGTCGTCGAATGGGCCATCCGCAGGCACGTCCGGCGGGCCGTCGGTCAGCTGTTCGGAGAGGGAAAGAGGCCATGAGGGCGCTTCAGGAGCTCTGGAGCGTGGCGGAGGGTGTGGGATTCGAACCCACGAGGCCATCGCTGACCTGGCCGCTTTCAAGGCGGCTGCACTCGTCCACTATGCGAACCCTCCCGTGCGGAAACCACGATAGCGGCTGCGGTGACAGGGGTGTACGTTCAGGTGGTGGCGGATCTCAATGTCGAGGTGGAGCGCGGGCAGGAGAGCGCGCTCGTGCGCCTGGAGGGCGACCTCGACAAACTCACCGCGCCGCTGCTCAAGGAGTCCCTGGTACGGCTCTTCACCGAGGGGCGCGTGCAGATCGTCATCGACACGACCAAGCTGGAGTTCTGCGACTCGAGTGGCCTGTGGGTGCTGGTGGAGCACCAGCGCAGGGTGACCGCGCACGCTGGGGCGTTAAGTCTGGTGGGGGTGCACGGAGTGTTGCAGCGTGTGCTCGATGTGACGGGACTCAAGGCGGCGTTCGACAATGTCCGCCCGGCCAAGCTCTGAAGTGGCCCGTACGATCGAGTCGATCAGCCGCCGAGCTGCGACAGCAGCCACTTCGGGCCGATGGTTTCGGCCCCGAGCTTTTCGACCCGCTCGCGCAGCCCCCGGTCCGCCGTGACGACGACCACGTGTTCCCAGGGCTTGGCCTGATCCACCACGTCGACGATCGCGTCGTCGCCGCTTCCTGTCGCCGCCACGACCTGGATCCCGGGTACGGCGGGCGCGCTCCTGGCGGCGCCCTCCACGACCGCCACCACCCTCGGGAACCACTGCGCCAGCACCGGATGCGTCAACCGCAGCCCGGAGACGGCGTCGAGCAGCCGGGTGGCCGCCCCGAGCCGGTCACGCCACCAGCCGTGTTCGGCCCGCGCGCCGACGATGTTGGCCACGTCGAGCACGATCGTCTCAGGCCGGATCGTCCCCTGGATCTCGCTCCACGTCGCCGCGAACCCCGGATGCAGCCTCCTGTCGCCGATCTCGGGCAGCGCCAGCCAGCGCAGTTCGGTGCTCTCGCCGTTGGCGGGGGAGGCGGGCAGCCGCTCGTCCGACGCGGCGATGACCGTCTCGAACACCCACCCGCCGTGATCGTCGCGGTAGACGCCCTGCACCCGTAGCCCCTCGTCGCCGAGCGCCGCCTCTTCGCGGGCCTCGCGCAACGCGCTGGTGACGGCGTCCTCGTGGCTGTCGCGCGCGCCGCCGGGCAGCCCCCAGGTGCCGCCGTGGTGGCTCCACCAGGAGCGTTTCTGCATCAGGACGTACGGTGTGCCGCGGTCGTCATGATGAACGACGAGGAGCCCGGAAGCGCCATGCAGCCCCCAGTGCCTGTGGCCTTGGGAGCACTCGGTCCAGCCATCGCCGTCCATTGCCACCATGGCCTGATTCTCCCAGCTTCCCCGCGGGCCGCCCCAGCGTCAGGCACGACCTTGACCAAGGAGGGCCGCTCTCCGGACCCTCGGGGCACTCTCCAGAATATCCGCGTCCACCTGCGTGAATAATGCGAGGCGGTCTGCCTCAGCCGCCGCCCTTGGAGAAATGCTGATAGTCCTTGGCGCCGGACCAGTAGCCGCCCCATTCCCAGCCGACCGCGGCGAAGGCCTTGACAACCTTGTCGCCGGGATTAACCACGCCTTTACCCTTCATGGGGCGTTCGGTGAATTTTTTGGCGTTTTGGTGGGCGGTGCTGCCGCTTGCAGTGATGTATGGGTTCTCGCGGGGGTTGATGTCAATTGCTGCCCCGTACGCGTGATTGGACCAGTTGCTGGACCCGGTGGCCTTGCGGCAGTTGAAGGCGGAGGTGTTGTCGACGTCGATCGAGGCGAAGTCGTCGGCCTTGTACGCGTCCACCAGCTTCATCTGCTTGATCGGCCACCGCCAGTCGTACAGCTTCCTGAACACGGTCACGATGTCGTCGGTGACCGTGTTGCGCACGACCAGCTCGCCGGTGTGCGGTTTGTTGTCGAAGCCCCAGTACGTCAGCGTGATCAGCCGCAGGTCCCGGTAGTGGACCGGGCACCCGGGGCGCCACGAGTGCGGCAGCCGGTCGCGCGACACCTTGGTGACCTTGGCGTCGAACGTGGGCGGCGCCGTCTTGCTCGGCGTCGGGGTGGCGGCCACGGGAGCCCGTGACTGAGGCGTTTCCTGAACGGGGGCGGATGCGGCGGGCGCTGGCGACGCGGCCGACTCTCCCGCGCCGCACGCAACGGACGCGAGCGCCACGACCGCCATGGCGGCAACACGTTTCATCTAGCCACCATATGCGACATCTGGCCAGGTCAAAGCCCTTTCACCGCACACCTCTAGGGGACGATCAGCACCGTACGGCGGGCCCGTTTGGCCAGCTTGGCCGCCACCGACCCGTGCCACGTGGACCGCGACCGCCCCACCACGATGGCATCCGCCATGTAGGCACTGGCGAGCGTCTCCAGCTCTCGCGCCGTATCCCCTCGAACGCTGACGAACTGCCAGGGCACTCCAGCCCCCCGCAGCTCGTCCCGCAGGTCCTCGGTGAGGTCGGCCGCCGCGTCGGGAATGATCGGCGACCCGGCGAAGAACCACAGAGAGGCGCTGTTCAGCGACTCCACGAAGGCGATGAGCAGCGCGGCGTCGTCCCTGCGGGCGAGCCCGGCCGCGTACGCGAGCGCGTTGCGGCTCGGGCCCGACCCGTCGAAGCCCACGACGAGCAGGCCGACGCCGTCCTTGCCGATCTCGAACTGCCCTTCGGGTAGCCTGCCCGCAAGCGGCTCCCAGCCCGGATCCGTTTCGCCGAACACGGCATGTCTCGCGTCAGCTGTCGGCGTGCCGTGCTGGAGCCGAGTGGTGCTCGGCAATCAGCCCGTCGCGGGCGGTCAGTTCGCGCAGGGCGTCGGCCGCGTAGAACACGAGGGCGGAAAACGAGAGCGCGGCCAGGGCGCCGCCGAGCCACAGGTCGTTCACCGTCGCGTCCACGTAGGCCCCGCCCAGGGGCTGGTAGCCGACCGCGAACGGCGCGGCGACCAGCCACAGACCGCCGAGGAACAGCAGGACCAGGGCGGAAACGCCCAGCTTGGCCTTCATCGGTTCTCCTCCACTCCCACCAGCGGCTTGCCGTTCTGGCGGCGATCTCCAGCGGTCCTGTTCAGGTCCTCGCGCAGCGCCTCGACGAGCGGGGCCAGCAGCGCCGCCAGCTCCGCGGACGACCCCTGCGGCGCGACCGGCACGGGCTCGGGCTCCGGTTCGACCCGGCGCGGCCGTACGACCACCAGGCCCCGCGTCACCAGTTCCTCGCGGATGGCCAGCGCGAACGAGACCGCCCCCACGAGCCCCACGACGGCCACTCCGAGGCCGGTGAAGAACTCGGACTGGGTGGTGCCGGTCCAGTCGGCGTTGTCCGGCTGGCTGCCGAGAGCGAAGGGCGCGATCATCATCCACAGCCCGGCCAGGACGGCCAGGGCCGCCGCGACGGTGCCGGCGAACTTGCGAATCATTGCGAGACTCCTCCTGTCACGAGGTCTTTCTGTGGTGGCCTGGCCTGTGCGATCAGGGCGCGGGACGTGGGGCGCAGCACGTCCTTGGCGACCGATCCGGCGCGCTCACGTTCGGAGCGCTCGTCGGGCGGGGCCATTGCGGCGACGGCGGTCAGCAGCGCGGAGGGCTCGCCGTTCGCGCGCTCGATGCGCTGGGCGACGAGTTCGAGCAGCAGCCCGGCCAGGACCAGGTCGTCCTTGCTCGGCGCGGCGGGCACGGGGGCCGGCGTCGAGGCGCCGCGCAGCGGCAGCTCCTTCAGGAAGATCGCGGCCACGAAGCCGAGCAGCGCGATCGGCACGCCCACCAGGAACACGGTCTCAAGACCTCGGGTGAACGACTCCAGCACGATGTGCTTGATCGGCTCGGGGAGCCGCTGGATCTCGCCGGGGCTGCCGAGCTTGAAGTCGCCGCTCCCACCGGGCAGCCTGATGCCGGCGGCCGCGGCGAGCCCGGCCATCTCGGTCTTGATCCGGTTCGTCAGGATCGCACCGAACGCGGCCACGCCGACGGCGCCACCCAGGGAGCGGAAGAACGACACACCCGAGGTCGTGGAGGCCATGTCGCGCGGATCGGAGCCGTTCTGGGCGGCCAGGATGAGAATCTGCATGGACAGGCCCAGGCCGGTGCCGAGCACCGCCACGTCGAACCCGATGAGCCACTCGCCGGAGTCCACGTGCAGCCTGGACAGCAGGAACAGCCCCACGGCCACGATCAGCAGGCCCGCCACCGGGAAGATCTTCCACCGTCCCGTCTGGGTGACGATCTTTCCGGAGATCACGCCGCCCAGGAACAGCGCCACCACCATGGGCAGCGTCATCAGGCCCGAGGCCGTGGGGCTGAGCCCCTTGACGATCTGCAGGTACTGCGGCAGGTAGATCATCGCGCCGAACATCGCCATGCCGACGAACAGCGAGGTCAGGCTGGTGAGCACGAACGTACGGTTGCGGAACAGCCGCGGCGGCAGGATCGGGTTGCGCGCGAGCCGCTCGGCCAGCACCGCCAGCGCCAGCATGAGCAGGCTCGTCGCGACCAGGAAGTAGGTCCAGCCCGAGTTCCACGCGAACTGGTTGCCCCCGAAGGTCAGCAGCAGCATGAGGGAGCTCGCGCTCGCCGTGATCGTGGTCGCGCCCCAGATGTCGATCGAGGTGCTGCGCTTGACCTTCGGCAGCTTCAGCACCTTCTGGATCACCAGGAAGGCGACCAGGGCGAACGGGACGACGACGTAGAAGCACCAGCGCCAGCCGAGCCAGTCGGTGTCGACGATGAACCCGCCGAGCAGCGGCCCCGCGACCGTCGAGATCCCGAAGACGGCCCCCATGTAGCCGGAGTACCGGCCGCGTTCCCGTGGCGAGACGATGTCGCCCAGGATCACCTGCGCCAGCGCCGACAGACCACCCACGCCCAGGCCCTGTACGGCTCGCGCCGCGATGAGCTGTCCCATGTTCTGCGACAGCCCGGCCACCAGCGAGGCCGCGACGAACAGCCCCAGAGCGGTCTGGAAGAGCAACTTGCGTCCGAAGACGTCGGAGAGCTTGCCCCACAACGGCGTGGACACCGTCATTGTCAGCATCGTGGCCGAGGCGACCCATGAGTACTCGTCCTGACCGCCGAGTTCCCCCACGATCGTCGGCAGTGCCGTGCCCACCACCGAGGTCGAGATCATCGACGTGAGCATCGCGAGCATGAGCCCGGACATGACCTCGAGGATTTCGCGGTGGGAGTAGTGCCGCTTCGCGGGGGATGCGGCCTGTGCTTGGGCTACCAAGACACCACATCCCCTTCTTTGCAAATTTATCCGAATTGAGTATACGCCCGTTTACTAGCCGCCCGGCAAGGGGGTGTCCATTGAGTAGAGTGCGGGCATGACTGTCCAGGTGACGGGGGCGAAGCCGCGCGACCGTGAGGCCACGCGCGAGCGCATCCTGCAGGCGGCCCGGAGCCTCTTCGGTGAGCAGGGCTACGAGCGGGTGACCGTCCGCATGATCGCCGCCGCGGCCGACTCGAACATCGCGCTGGTCGGGCGCTATTTCGGGTCGAAGGCCGGCCTGTTCGGCGCGGTCCTGGAAGGCGAGCCGACCATCGCCGCGCTGTTCGAGGGCGACAGAGCGGGGCTGGCTCGGCGGCTGGCCGAGTACGCGGCCGAGCGCATGCAGCATCCGCCGGAGAGCCCGATCCTGCGTACGCTCGAACGTTCCGCCGCCGACCCCGAGGTGGCGGAGATAGCCCGCGAGCGCCTGCTCACGGCCGTGCTCCAGCCGCTGGAGGCCCAGCTCGGCGCGGGCGCCGACGTGCACGCCAGGGCGCGCATGGCCACGGCGGTCTTCCTCGGCGTCGGGGCCATGCGCCGGCGCCTCGGTCCCGAGTCGCCCACGCCCGCCGACGTCGACCGCCTGACCAAGGTGTTCGAAGCCTGCCTGGCCGGCTGAAAGTTTCACCTGTCAGGCGGGGTTGACCTGCGGGAACGTCGCCGCGGGCGATCGGAGGTCTTTGATGGACGGGTGTGACCTCCCTACGATCCGGGTGCAAGTGGGAGCGCTCCCAAGCAACGGACGGAGTAGATGTCATGTCTCGCAGAAGGCCCATGCTGGCGGTGCTCGTCGCCTCGGCCGCCGCGGCCACGGCCGGCGCGGTCATCCTGGTCACGCCCACCGCACAGGCCGCCGACTCCGCTTTCTACGTGGATCCCGGAACGAACGCCGCCAAATGGGTCGCCGCCAACCCGGGCGACAGCCGTACCCCCGTGATCAGGGACAGGATCGCCGCCGTGCCCCAGGGCCGGTGGTTCGCCACGTACAACCCGTCGACCGTGCGCAGCCAGGTCGACGCCTACGTCGGCGCGGCCGCGACGGCGGGCAAGATCCCGATCGCGGTCGTCTACGCCATGCCGAACCGCGACTGCGGCGGCGCCAGCTCCGGCGGAGCTCCCGACCACACCGCCTACCGCGCCTGGATCGACCAGATCGCGGCCGGGCTCGGCGGGCGGCCCGCCACGATCGTCCTGGAACCGGACGCGCTGGCGATCATGACCAACTGCATGAACGCGTCACAGCAGGCCGAGGTGAAGGCGTCCATGGCGTACGCGGGCAAACGGTTCAGAGCAACGTCGTCGCAGGTCAAGGTGTACTTCGACATCGGGCACGACGCCTGGCTGGGGGCCTCTGAGGCCGCCTCCAGGCTGACGGGGGCCGACGTGGCCAACAGCGCCGACGGCATCGCGGTCAACACCTCCAACTACCGGGCCACGTCCGGGCTGGTGTCGTACGCCAAGAGCGTCATCGCGGCGACCGGCGTGTCCAGGCTCAAGACCGTCATCGACACCAGCCGCAACGGCAACGGCCCGTCCGGCAGCGAGTGGTGCGACCCGGCGGGCCGCGCGACCGGCACCTGGAGCACCACGAACACGGGCGACGCCGCGATCGACGCCTACCTGTGGGTCAAACCTCCAGGCGAGGCGGACGGGTGCATCGCCGGGGCGGGACAGTTCGTGCCGCAACGGGCATACGACCTGGCCATCGCCGCCCCGCAACCCACCTCCACCCCGACTCCCACCGTCACACCGACGAGTGGTCCTTCTGGTTGCACCGCGACCTACAACGTCACGAGCCAGTGGCAGGGCGGCTTCCAGGCCGAGGTGTCGGTGAAGAACACCGGCACCTCGCCGATCGCCGGCTGGCGGGTCGGCTGGACGTTCCCGAACGGCCAGACGATCTCGCAACTCTGGAACGGCACCCTGTCAGGCAGCGGAACCGTCACCGTCACGAACCTCAACTGGAACGGCGCCCTGGCGGCCGGCGCGACCACCACGTTCGGCTTCCTCGCCAACCACACCGGCCAGAACGGCACTCCGCCCACGGTGTCCTGCACCGCGTCCTGAAATATCTGGACGCCTTCCGCTGTTGGCAAGAGCCAGGTCGAACCGCTCTGCGAAAGGCGCGAACTCATGGCTCTGCCGCTGTCCATCCTTGATCTGGCGCACATAGGCGAGGGCGAGACGGCGAGCGACAGCTTCACCGCCAGCGTGGCCCTCGCCCAGCGGGCCGAAGAGCTCGGATACCGGCGCATCTGGTACGCCGAGCACCACAACATGGACAGCATCGCCTCATCGGCGACCAGCGTTCTCATCGCCCACATCGCCGCACACACCCAGACGATCCGCCTCGGGGCGGGCGGCGTCATGCTCCCGAACCACGCCCCACTGACCATCGCCGAGCAGTTCGGCACGCTGGAGACGCTGCACCCAGGGCGCATCGACCTCGGTCTCGGCCGGGCGCCCGGCAGCGACCAGCAGACCATGCGCGCGCTGCGCCGCAGCCCGGCCTCCGCCGACGCGTTCCCGCAGGACGTTCTGGAACTCCAGGGCTACCTGCGGGGCGAGTCGCGGATCCCCGGCGTCAACGCGACACCGGGCAAGGGCACCGACGTGCCGCTCTACATCCTCGGCTCCTCCCTGTTCGGGGCCCAGCTCGCCGCCGCGCTCGGGCTCCCGTACGCGTTCGCCTCCCACTTCGCGCCCGCCGCGCTGGAGGAGGCCGTGGCGATCTACCGCAGCGAGTTCAAGCCGTCCGAGCAGCTCGACCGGCCGTACGTCATGGCGGCGCTCAACGTGATCGCGGCCGACACCAGCGAGGAGGCCCAGGAGCAGT
Organism: Nonomuraea purpurea; assembly: GCF_042650645.1. Taxonomy (NCBI): domain Bacteria; kingdom Bacillati; phylum Actinomycetota; class Actinomycetes; order Streptosporangiales; family Streptosporangiaceae; genus Nonomuraea; species Nonomuraea purpurea. The sequence continues at coordinate 18,338 of NZ_JBHSBI010000034.1, read as the reverse complement.
TCCTGGAGTCGAAGCGGTACCGGGTGAGCCGGTTCCTCGGGCGGGGACGCACGTTCACGCCGGAGGAAGCCGACATGATCCTCGAATCGCCCGCCGGGCAGCAGATCGTCGGCATGGCCCAATACTCCGCCGTCGGCGACCCGGGCGAGGTCGCCGAGTACGTGGCGCGGTTCGGCGAGCACGCCCAGGCCGACGAGCTGATCGCGGTGTTCTCCGCCCCGGACAGGAAGGCATGGATGCGCTCGGCCGAACTCCTGGCCCACGCCCACGGCCTCACCCCGTCCTAAGAGGCCGGCCGCCGCACGAGGACACTCACTGGCGTCGGTGGGATCTACTCCGATTGCCAGGGCTGGATCATGTAGGGGCCCGTCATGTCGGAGGCCGGCACGGGTGCCAGGCCCGCCGTGACGAGCTGGTCGCGCAGCCTGGTGACCGTGCGTTCCAGCGCCCGGATCTGCGCCTGGAGCCGGCGGATCTGGTCGCGCATCGCGCTCGCGGTGCTCTGCTCGCTGGCCAGGTCGATGCCCACCTGGGTGGCCTGGCTCTGCACCCGGGCGAGCTGCTTCTCCATCTGGCTCAGGGCGTCCTCGTAGATCGTCTTGGCGCGGACGAACGCCTCGGCGTCGACTTTGGAGCGGTCCAGTTCGGCCTGGCGTTCGGCCTGGAGCAGTGCGGTCTGCTGGGTCTTCTTGTTGGCGTCGGTGGCGGAGCGGAAGGCGAGGTATGCCACGCCGAGCGGGACCGCACCGATCGCGACCTGGAGGAGGACCTCATTCGGCGCCGACACGACGACCTCCGATCGCCCGGATCACGCCGGTGTAGGTGACGCCCTCGTCGCTGTGCCAGGCGTTGACGGTCAGCGCGATGGCGAACTCGCTGCCGTCGCGCCGCAGGCCGACCAGCGGCATGAGGCGCCCGGACAACTCGGATCGACCGCTCTCTCGCACCCGGCGGAGCCCGGCGTTGTGCTCGGCGCGGAAGCGGTCCGGCATCAGGAACGTCAGCGGTCGTCCGACCGCCTCGTCGGTGCTCCAGCCGAACAGGTTGGCGGCCTGCGGGTTCCAGGACTGGATGGTCCCAGAGGCGTCGGCGACGATGACGGCCGCGACGCCCTTCTTCGGCAGCCTGTCGAGGACGATGGCCTCCGGCCAGGTGGCGATCACCGCGATCCAGCCGCCGAACGCCAGCCAGACGGCCCCGCCGACCCAGCCGCGCGGGTTGTCGCCGGTGATGCTGGAGACGAGGTAGATCAGGCCGTACAGGATGAGCAGCGCGGTGGCGGCGGCGAAGGCGATGCGGTCGGAGCGCATGAACGTCTGCACCAGGCACAACAGGCCGAGAGTCAGCCAGGCCAGGGCCCAGACATCCAGGGGGGCGACGCGGGCCAGGATGGCGTACGAGGGCGCGGCGCGCTGGGTGGCCGGCGCGAACGCCAGGGAAGCGGCGATCACCAGGCTCAACAGGCCCACGAACGCCAGCGAGGCACCACGCCGGCCCACACGGCGCAGAGCGCGAGTGACGAATGCGCTACCCACGGTGGTTAGGCTAATGCATGCAGTTAGCAGTTAGACAAACGTTTGCGGGTGCTTTCCCGGCGCGCTTCGAAGTACGTACGAACCCGCCCCGTGCCCGTCCGCCATCGGCCGCTATCGCCCAGTCGAACGTCATGCACCTCGCGTCCACGACGAGCACGGCCGCCCCTCCGGCCCGCTCGACGGACGCGTTCCAGGCGAGGGCCGCGTCGAGCTCGTCCGGGTGGCTGACCCCCTCGACCAGGAGCTCGAACCTGCCCGGTCCGTTGATCATCGAGGCGGTCAGCCCGGAGACGAACTCCCACCCGACGCACGTCGCCGGCCGGCTGCCGAAAAGGCGGAACCGGGGGAGCTGGACGATCGGCTCGGCCGAGTAGAGCACCAGGGTGGCGATGGCGCCGTGGAGGTGGCGGGCATGTTCGCGGGGGATGTGGGAGGGCACGGCGTGAGTATGTCATAGGCCACTCGTTAGAGTAGTCGTATGACGACACTCGGTGACGACGTTGAAGCGCTCCGGACCACGTATCCCGGCTGGTCGATCTTCTGCAGCGACGAGGGCGTGTTCTACGCGACCAGGCGCGGCGTCCGGCTGCGCGAGGCGGACATCCACAGAGGGCTCCATCAGACGGTGTGCACCTACGACCTCGCCATGCTCGCGCAACTGCTCCAACGTCAAGACCGGCTGATCGTCAGGTGACGGCCCTGGGGCACACGGTGCCCGGCGCGGGCAGGCGCAGGCTGATCAGGTAGCGGTTGACGTGGGCGATGATGCAGGGGACGCCGCTGTTGTAAAGGGCGTGGCCGTTCCACTGGTACTGGACCGCGACCGAACCGGGCACCAGCCGTGCGATGGCCTCGGGGTCTTCCGTCCAGGAGCCGACGCTCAGGTAGGGCGGCAACTCCTTGGCAGGCAGCGGCGCGGGCGGATTGGTGGCGGGGGCCGGCCAGCCGACGCAGGCGAGCGGGTGCCAGAGCTCTGTCCAGGCGAGGTTCGGCAGTAGCCGCTCGCCCTCGCTGCGCTTCTTCCGGTACTCCTCGTAGTCGCGGAATCCCAGGCCGTCGAGGCAATGGGTCATGTTCATGCTGACGAACGAGGGGACTTTCGGGCTTTTCTTGGCCTGCCGGACGTAGCCGGCGAACCCTGAGGCGTCACCGTCGGCGGCCCGCTTGATCGCCTCGGCGAGCTGCGTCCACCGGGGGAACTCGGGTTCAGGCCCCGGTGAGATGACGCTGGGAGCGGCTGCCTCCTTGATGTCGAACCCACTGTAGGCGGCCTCCGGCGATTCGCCCTTGACCGGCACCGGAACGCGGTCGGCCCGCGCTATCAGCGCCTGCCAGACCTCGCCGACGTTCTGGCCGTGCAGCGCGCAGGTGGTGGTCGCCGCGCACCAGGCGGCGAAGCGGGTGAAGGACTTCTCATGGAGGAGCCAGATTTGCGCGCGGTCCTGGTACGGGTTGGCCGCACCGTCGAACACCATCGCGCGCACCCGGCCGGGGAACAGCCGGGAGTAGGCGAACCCGGGCTCGCCACCGTAGGAGTTGGCGATGAAGCTCAGCTTCTCCTCCCCCAGCGCGACGCGGATCGCCTCCATGTCGCGCGCCACGGAGGCCGAATCCATGTGGTCGAAGAACTCGGGGTCGGCGGCGCGGCATTTCTCCGCCGCCGCCCGGTTGCGCCTGCCCAGCTCGGCGTACTCGTCGCGGGTGTCGGGCAAGGTGATCCACGGGCCGGAGATCAGGCAGTCGTACGGCAGCACACCCTTGTCGATGGTGTTGCGGGGCTCGACGCTGACCACATCGAAACGATTGCGCAACTCGGCGAAGCTGCCCGCGTTCTCGCTCAGAGCCGCCACGCCGGAGGCGCCCGGCCCGCCGGGGATGTAGAACACCGTGCCCATCCGGCGTTGGGCACCGGTGGCCGGGAGCATGCCGACAGTCAGGTCGATCTTCCGGCCGGACGGCTTGGCCCAGTCAACGGGCACCTTGATCGAGGCGCAGCGCATCTCCTTGATGAGGTTCTTGTCCGCGCAGTCCGCCCAAGCCAGCGTCGACGGGCTGGGAGCCGGAGAAGCGGCGGCGGGCACCGACGGCACCAGCACGGCGACGGCCACCCCCACGGCCAGCGCTTTGACCCTGCGCCCCCTCAGCGCGATCACCGTCGCGCCCGCCGTCAACGCGGCGACCACGTAGGCGACCAGCAGCCCGGCCGCCACGGCAGGCGGCAGGATCCCGCCACTGACCCCCGCGATCTGGAGCGGAAGATTCTCGATCATGAAGGAGCCGACCTGCGCGCGCAGCGGCATCGGCAACGTCTTGGCCACCACGGGCAGCACCACGATGATCACGGTCAGCACGACGAGGGCGCCGGGGGTGGAGCGGACGGCGGCCCCGACGCCGAGCCCGATCAGCGCGACCGCGGCCATCGACAACCCGGCCACGACCACGGAGGCCAGCACGCCCGGCTCCGACAGCGACGTGCCCATCGTCTGCCCGTCGCGCAGCAACTGATCGGCCCGGTCGCCGAGCATCACCATGGAGGCGGCGTGCATGCAGAACGCCAGAACCTGGCCCGCCACCAGCGCGACCGCGGTCAGCCCCGGCACCTTGGCCAGCAGCAGCACCCGCCTTCGCGGCACGGCCACCAGGCTCGTCTGGATCATCCCCGTGCCGTGCTCGGAGGTGATCGCCAGGGCTCCCAGCAGGGCGAACACGAAGTAGGCGACCGCGATCCCGTTGCCCAGGCCGTCCCCATTACTCGGAAAGCTCATCCGCTGGTCGAGCGTCTGGCTGTCGAACCCGCGGCCGATCATGAACGCGATCCCGGCACAGGCCAGAACGGCCGCCACCGAGCAGGCCAGCAGGTAGAGGTTCGAGCGCAGCGAGCGGAGCTTCATCCACTCGGAGGCGATCACGTCGATCATCGGCCGGCCTCCTGGAGGGAAGATCGGTACTCGGTGCTGTCCTCGGTGAGCCGCATGAACGCCTCCTCCAGGGACGCGGCCCGCGGAGCCAGTTCCGCGAGCGCGATCCGCCCGTCGAGCGCCACCACCCCGATCTCGGCCGCGTCGAAGCCCCGCACCGACAGGGCGCCGTCGTCCTCGCAGACCACCGTCGCCCCATGCGCGCGCAGCATGCCGGCCAGGCGCTCCGGGTCGGGCGTGCGCACCAGCACGTCGCGCTGGAAGTTTCCGGCCAGTTCCTCCATGGCGGTGTCGGCGATCAGCCGCCCCCGCCCGATGACGATGACGTGGTCGGCGGTGAGCGCGAGCTCGTTCATCAGGTGGCTGGACAGCAGCACGGTGCGGCCCTCGGCGGCCAGCGACCGCAGCAGGTCGCGCAGCCAGCGGATGCCCTCGGGGTCGAGCCCGTTCAGCGGCTCGTCCAGCATCAGCACCCCCGGGTCGCCGAGGAGCGCCACGCCGATGCCCAGCCGCTGCCGCATGCCGAGGGAGAAGCCGCCGATCCGCTTGCCGGCGACGTCGCTCAGGCCGACCTGGTCGAGGACGTCGGCCACGCGGGCGCGGCCGATGCGGTTGCTGCGGGCCAGACAGGCCAGGTGCGCATGCGCGCTGCGGCCCCCGTGCACCGCCCCGGCGTCGAGCAGCGCCCCCATCGACCGCATCGGCTTCAGGATGGACGCGTACGGGCGGCCGTTCACCAGCGCCTTGCCCGCGTTCGGCACCTCCAGGCCGAGGACGGCACGCATGGTGGTGGACTTGCCCGCGCCGTTCGGACCGAGGAAGCCGGTCACCAGCCCGGGTTTCACGGTGAACGACAGGTCGTCGACGGCGATCTTGCCGCCGTATCTCATCGTCAGCTCTTGCACTTCGATCACGGTCGCCAGCCTCGCGGCCGGGCGCGCTGATCTCGATGGTGGTGCGCCTACCATGCAGGACGCACTTTCCCACCATCGTTGGTGGGGCTAGGACTACCGTCCGCGCGCCGCCCGTCCGGCAAACTGCTGACGTGACCTGGACACGCAGAGCGTCCGACGTGATCAGCGGGCTGCTGCTGAACCTCGCCACAGGCATGGCCGCGCTCGCGCTGGTCGCCATGCTGCTCGTGAGCCTCGCGCTGATCCCGGTGGCGGGCATCGGCCTGCCGCTGCTGGACCGCCTGCGCATGCTCGTCCGGTCACTGGCCCGGATCCAGCGGGCCTGGGTGAGCGTGGCGCTCGATTCCGACAGCCCATGGCGGGCCGCCGGCTCCGACAAGCGGGATCTGGCCTGGCTTGCCGTGCACGCCTGCACCTGGCCCTTCCCCCCGCTCGTCATCTGGGGGCTGCTGGTCGCCTTCGATTACATCTTCACCCGGGTGAGCGTGGTCCAGCCGACCAGGGTGACCGCGTTCGCCCTGAGCGTCTCCGTCGCCGCCATCGCGACGGTCACCCTGGCGGCCCTGCCCCTGCTCAGAACGGGGCAGGCGCGGCTGTCCGCGCTGTTGCTCCGCCCCGCCACGAGCCCGGCCGCGCGCATCAGGCAGCTCACCAAGTCACGGGCCGAGGTGGTCGACGCGCAGGCGGCGGAGCTGCGCAGGATCGAACGCGACCTGCACGACGGCGCGCAGGCCAAACTGGTCGCGATCCGGATGAACCTGGGCCTGGCCCGCAACATCCGCGACCCCGCCCAGGTCCAGATGATGATCGACGAGGCCCACGAGGTCGCCGGCGAGGCCCTGACCGACCTGCGCGACCTGGTACGCGGCATCCACCCTCCGGTTCTGGCCGACCGCGGCCTGGCCGGCGCGGTCCAGGCCGCCGCACTGCTGTGCCCGGTGCCCGTCGAGGTCCAGATCGACCTGCCGGGCCGCCTGGAGGCCCCGGTCGAGTCCGCGGTCTACTTCGCCGCCGCGGAGGCGCTGACCAACGTGGCCAAGCACAGTGGCGCGTCCCGCGTGTGGCTGCGCGTCTCCCATGCGGCCGGCCTGCTTCGCGTGGCGGTCCGCGACGACGGCCGCGGCGGCGCTGACATAGCCGCCGGCACCGGCCTGCGGGGCATCGACAGACGCCTGTCGGCCTTCGACGGACGCCTCATCCTCAACAGCCCCGCCGGAGGCCCGACCCAACTCATCATGGAGCTCCCGTGCGCGTTGTCATAGCCGAAGACCTCGCCCTCCTCCGCGACGGCCTGATCCGCCTGCTGTCGGCGAACGGCTTCGAGGTGGCCGAGGCCGTCGACAACGGCCCGATGCTGCTGAACGCGCTCACCCGCTGCCGCCCCGACGTGGCCGTGGTCGACGTGCGCCTGCCGCCCGGCTACACCGACGAGGGGCTCCGCGCCGCGCTGGAGGCCCGCCGCCAGGTGCCCGGCCTGCCGGTGCTGATCCTGTCCCAGTACGTGGAGCAGCTCTACGCCCGCGAGCTGCTCTCCAGCCGGTCCGGCGGGGTGGGCTACCTGCTCAAGGACAGGGTCGGCGACGTCGACAGGTTCGTCGACGCGGTCCGCCAGGTCGCCGCGGGCGGCACCGTGATGGACCCCGAGGTGATCTCGCAGTTGCTGACCCGCCGCGGCCGAGACGAACCCTTGGCCGAGCTGACCCCGAGAGAGCGCGAGGTGCTGGCGTTGATGGCGGAGGGCCTGTCCAACGGCGCGATCGCCGCCCGTTTCCGGGTCACGGACAAAGGGGTCGCCAAGCACACCAACAACATCTTCGCCAAGCTCGGCCTGCCGCCGTCCGACGATCACAACCGGCGGGTGATGGCGGTGCTCACCTACCTGCAGGCCATCAAGTGACGTCGAGACGTGCGTGGGCTGAGGAACGCGGAGCCGGTGGCTCACGGGCCGAACTCGACCTCAGGTGAGCTGGTCCACCACTGAGCGGATCGCCTTCTGCAGGCCGGAGTCATGGGGGACCTCCTGCACGAAGTACCACCAGAAAGCGCCGCCGAGGCTGCGTGGATAGCCGAGGGAGGCCGCGTAGTAGTGGGCGGCGACGGCGCGTCGTCCGACGTCCGCGTCGCTCTGGTCGAAGGCCCAGTACGCCTTGGTGGTGTCATCGCTCCAGTAGTCCAGCTCGCCGATGGCGACCTTCTGGCTCGGGAACTCCGTCTGCAGCGCCTGCATGACCTGGTCGAAGGCGAGGCCCATGGGCGCGTCCTCCACGTACGTGGACAGCGTGACCACGTCGATGTTCTGCCTGGTCGAGGCGGGCAGGTTGGCGCGTGCCCAGTTGAAGGTGGACCACTGGGCCGCGTCGGTGCCGAGCTGCCAGTAGAGCGTGACGACCACCTGGGCACCCTTGGAACGCACATAGGCGGCCGCGTCGGCGATCTTGTTCTTTATCCGGTCATTGGCCGGGACGAGCCTGCCGTCGCAGTCGCCCTCGCCGTCGGTGTAGCCGTCGACCCAGCAGCCGTTGACCTCGTTGCCCACCTCCCATGCCTCGATGTCGGGGTAGGCGTCGACGTAGGACTTGACCCTGGCCAGATACTGCGCCCGCGTGTAGCCGTTGGCGAACGTCGAGTCGAGCGGCTGGCCGAGCACGCGCAGGCCGGCGGCGCGCGCCGCCTTCACGGCACTGCGGTAGTGCTCGACGTCGCCCTTGTCCGCGCTCGGGTCGAACACGATCCTGACCCAGCCGTGCGGCTGCGTGAGCGTCTTGGCCAGCGAGGGCCAGCTCTGGTACGTCGAGAGGTCGTCGACCGTGAGGCCGATCCACGGCTGGGTGGCGTGGGCCTTGGCGTAGGCCGGGCCGTACTCGCTGAGCAGCAGGTCGTTGGCCGTGTTGACCGCGTTCAGCGCGCGCTGGCCGTACCTGCCGCGATCGGCGTCGGTCGTCGCGGCGTCGGCCGCGTTCAGGTTGGTGACGGCGTCGGCGAGGGCGCTGGTGAACGCCGTCGAACGGACGTAGTCGGGCCGTGCGGCCAGCGCCCCGTCGAGCCGCCGTTTGGCGTCCTTGGCCGCCTGCTGGTTGAACACCACGGTATTGCCGGCGGTGAACCCGCCGCCGCCGTTGTCGACGATGACCGTCGAGAAGCCGCGGCTGGTCGGCCAGTTCACCGCGAGGGCCACGGCCTTGTCGGGGATGTCGAACCGCAACCGGGCGGGCGAGCCGCTCGAGTAGAGCGGGTACTCCTCGACGTCCTGCAACGTGACCGGGTCGAGCAGGGCGTCGCTGTCGGAACCGCCGCTGCCGTACATCGTCTTTCTGGCCTGGGTGGCGTTGAGTTCGGTGCCGTTGCCCGCGCTGTCGTAGAACTTCAGGACCACGGTGCCGCTCGCGGCCTGCGCGGCCGGGGCGCTTCCCAGGCCGGCGGCGAGAACGGTGAGAGCGAGTAAGACGCGTTTCATGCGATCATCTCCAATCGATCGCACGGAACATTATAGTTATACGATCTTGCTCGTCCCCCTTTCCGTGACATTGGCGCGCTAGCCGATGTCGACCACCCGCGCCCAATCGGGCGGCGCGTCCGGCACATAGTCGGGATCGTTCTCGTCCCACGACCGGGCCGCCCTGTCCCGCGTGAACCGCCCGACCACCGTCCTGCACGCCGGTCGTGCGTCCGGCCAGGGGGTCTGCCCGTCGGTCAGGATCACGATGACGTCCGGCCTCGGTCTTGTCCGCAGCGCCTTGGCGACTCCCGCGCGCAGGTCCGTCCCGCCGCCGCCCATCAGCGTGATGCCCTCGGCGGCGCACAGCGGTTGCACGACCCGGGCCGCCGCGTCGCACGACAGCACGCTGACCAGGTCGCGCCGGCCGCCCACGGCGCGGACGATCGCGGCCACCTCGACCAGCGCGCTCCCCAGTTCGGCGTCGCTGACCGACCCGGAGGTGTCGATGACCACGCAGACCCGAGGCGGCTTGCGCCGCAGGCTCGGCAGGATGACGCCGGGCAGACCCGCGGAGCGCCGCGACGGCCGGCCGTAGGTGTAGTCCTCACCCACACCCGGCCCGGACACCGCAGAGCGGACGGCCGCGCCGAGCAGTTCCCGCCACGGCTGCGGCGGATGGAAAGCCTCCTCCGCCCACCGCCGCCACCCCTTCGGGACGTCCCCCGGACGGCCGGTGATGCCCTGCGCGACCCGGAACCGGACCGCGTCCCGTTCCTGGTCGCTGAGCCCGTTCGCGCCCTCCGGCCCGAGATCCCACTCCCGCTCCAGCCCGTCGGCGCCGCTGCCGCAGTCCAGCCAGACCAGCCCCTGGGTGTGGGGACCGAGCCGGAACTGGCGCAGATAGTCCTCCATGAGCTCCCCATTGGGCAGCCCCAGCGTCTCCGGTCGGACGGCGTCCTTGGGCCGGGTGAGCCCGTCCCCGTACACGTCGTCGTTGATCTCGCAGTCGGCGGCGATGTTCATCCGCAACCGTTCCCCAGGCCCGGTCAGCCCCCGTTCCGAGGCGACCCGGTCGCTCCTGCCGTGATGGTCGCGCAGCAGGTGGGAGACTTCGTGCACCCACACCCCTGCCAGCTCCTCCACGGAGGTTTGCGCGACGAACGCCGGTGAGACGTAGCACCGCCAGTGCCGGTCCACGGCCATCGTGGGCACGAGCCGCGACTCCACCGGGTGCAGCGCGAACAGCGCCGTCGCCAGGTAGGGCCGGGCCCGTGCGGCGTGCAGCCGGGCCGCGAAGAGCTTGTCGAAGTCCAGCGTCATCGGCCCGTCCCCGCGACGGCCGCGACCCGCGCCGCGGCCTCGTCCGCCTGCCTGCTCAAGGAGACCGCCCCTGCGAGCTGCTCGATCGGGGCGGGGACGTCCCAATCGGCGCGGCGCAGCGCGGCGAGCGTGGACGCGGGCACGACCACCAGGTCCGGGGCTCCGGTCTCCAGCGCCCGCGCCAGCAGCGCCCACGCCGCGTCCCAGCGGGACTTCTCCGGCCGTTTCCTGACCGCCGCGACCACGCCGTCGAGGACGGCCTGGCGCAGGTCGCCCCGCTCGGGCAGGTCGGCCGCCGCCGGGTCGGCCAGCAGCGTCTCGGGGTCGGGGAGGTCCATCCGGTCCATGAAGGCCAGCAGTTCCAGCCCGGGACCGTCCCCTACCGTGCCCCGGACCAGCATGGACAGCACGTCCTTGGAGGTGTTCGCCGCGGTGGCGAAGGCGATCAACCGCAGTGCCATCTCCCAGCTGCGGGGTGAGGGCCACGGGCCGCCCCGGTGGGCTTCGTTGTTCGGCAGCCGGTGCACGAGGGTCGGGCGGGCGGCGAGGAGCCCGCACACCGCACGCCGGGCGAACGTCACGGCCTTCGGCAGCCGCTCCGGGTCGAGCCATGGCAGCGACGCCCTCGGCCAGGTCCCGCCGAGGCCGCGTACGACGACCTCGTGGTCATGCCTCCACTGCAGGTGAACGAACCGGTTCGCCAGGGGCGGGCTCAGCTCCCAGCCGTCGGCCGCGGAGGAGCGCGGATTGGCGGCCGCCACGATCCGGACACCGTCCGGCAGCCGCAGGGCGCCGACCCGCCGCTCCAGTACGAGGCGGAGCAGAGCGGCCTGGACGGCCGGCGGCGCCGTGGACAGCTCGTCCAGGAAGAGCAGCCCCCGTCCGGCGTCGGCCAGGCGCACGGCCCAGTCCGGCGGAGCCATCGGCACCCCCTGGACGGCGGGGTCGTCGCCGACCACGGGCAGGCCGGAGAAGTCGGACGGTTCGTGCACGCTGGCGATCACCGTGGTCAGCGGCAGGTCGAGCGCCACGGCGAGCTGCTGCAGCGCCGCGGTCTTGCCGATCCCCGGCTCTCCCCACAGCAGCACCGGCAGGTCGGCGGACACGGCCAGGGTCAGGGCGTCCAACTGCGGGTCGACGTGGGGCTCCGTGGTGGTGTCGCGGAGCATGGACAGCAGGTCGGCGGCGACGTCCAGCCTGGAGGCGTGAGCAGGGCCGGAGATGACAGAAGATTCGGGCATGCTGGATCACCTTTGAGGTCTCGTCGGGCAGGAAGACGCGTGGTTTCAGCGGTATGTCGCGTGGCGTGGGCGTGCCCGGCCGTCGCGGGAGCGGCGGTCTGGCCGGGCGGCCGGGCCCTGTCCGAGCCCGTCCAGGCCGGCTCGGAACAGCCCGTGGTCGATGCGCCGCTGCGCCGCCGTCTCCAGCTCCTCCCGCAGCGCGCCCCTGGGCAGTGGCGCGTCAGGACCGAGGAGGTCTTCGACGGCGGCCAGAGCGCCGGCGGTGTCGCCGTGGTCCAGGCGCGTGCGGACGTCGATGAGGTCCTCCGGGGCGCGGTGGGTCTCGTCGATCACCCGCAGGCAGGGCAGCGGGGTTCCGGTCAGCGCGGCCAGCAGGCTCTCGCGGCGGATCTCGGCCGGGTCGTGGTCCAGCGGAACCAGCACCCCGTGCACGACGGCGATCCGGTGCCGGGCACCACGGCACTCGACCAGGCGCGTGCCGGCTTCCCGTTCAGGGCTTCGCGGCGTGTCGTCCGGCGAATGGCCGGGGACGAGCACCGGCGCGACGAGCGGGTGCAGCCGGTCGGCCTCGATCAGCCCGGCGCGAAGCAACGCCAGGTCGGGCAGCACCCACGTCGCCGCATCGGGCAAGACCGGCATGACGGGAGCCGTTCTGACCTGGAAGGCGGCACCCTCGTCCAGGTCCAGTACGAGTTGACGCCGCCGCCCGAGCCGTACGGCGACCGCGCCTGCGGCCCGCCCTTCCGCGCGCAGCAGCGTCCACGCTTCGGCCGCCCACCGGTCCACGGCGCAGCCCTGCGGTAGCGGCACGCCCAGGTCCCGTCCGTCGGGCTGCCGGTCCGCTCCTGAACGGACCCGCAGCTCACCGACCCTGCGGACGTCCCACAGGTGGCGGTGCAGATCGAGGCGGAAACGCTGATGAGGACGCGGATGCGGATGGGCTCCGGAGCGGGACCCGTCCCACAGGGCCAGGCTGATCCGCTGACCCGCATCCGCCCAGGCCGGAGGTGTCCTGGCCACGAGGTGCACCTCGTGATAGCGGGCCAGCGAGACGGTCACACCAGGACGGATCAGCCCATCGGGCGCGATCCTCGGCATGTGCCAGCGCAGCAGGTCAGGAGCCAGATGACGGAGATCGTCCCGAAGGCGGGCGGCGAACTCCCGGCCGTGGACACGAGCGGCGTGGCGCGGATTCAGATCGACGTCGACGTGCGCCGCGGCACACGCCCCCGCCCAGTCTCCGGCGGCACGGCGAGCGGTCGCAGATTCGATCATGGAGGACGGCACGGCGAACTCGCGCACGCGCAGCCAGAAGGAAAGACGGGAATCCCCGTTCGCGATCGAGTGGTGCATCAGCACTCACCTATGGCGAACAGGACCCCCAATCTGCTGAAGGAGGTATTCATCGTGATCAGCGTACAAGGTCCCGCGGTGGATCCGTCAAGCCCGCCCGGTTGAACCGGGCTCCCCACTTGCGGACCTGGTCGAGCAATTCGGGCGGGCCGATAATGCGGAAGTCGGCATCGACCACACCCAGCGCCATGGTCGGCCAGTCCAGAGATTCGGCGGTCATGTGCACCCGGCAGTGCTCGGCGTCAACCTCCTCGACCGTGCTCCACCTGCCGATCCGTTCGCGTACGGTCGCGGCAGGGGCGTCGACCAGGACCTCCACCCGATACCAGTGGGGCATGTTGTCCAGGCCGGCGCGGACGAACTCGGCGGCGTCGGCGGCGGGCAGTTCGCGGGGCCTGAACCGGGAGCCGGTGGCCTGCGGCGCGCTGAGCCGGTCGACACGGAAGCTGCGCCAGTCGTGCCGCGTGAGGTCGTAGGCGACCAGGTACCACCGGCGGCCGAGACAGACCAGTCGATGCGGTTCTGTGTCCCGGTCGGTGCGCCGGCCGTCGGCGGCGGTGTAGGAGAAGCGAAGCTGTTCGCTGTCCCGGCAGGCCAGCGCGATCGCGGTGAGCACGCTCGGCTCGATGCCCGCCCAGGCCGAGCCGTCCCAGCCGGGCACGGTCATCGTGCGCAGCGCGTCGATCCGCTGCCGCAGCCGGGTCGGCATCACCTGCACCACCTTGGCCAGCACCCGCACCGAGGACTCGGCGACGCCCTCCACTGCGCTCTGCGCGGCGGCCTGCAGCCCCACGGCCAGGGCGACCGCCTCTTCGTCGTCGATGACCAACGGCGGCAGCGCCGCGCCGGCGGCCAGTTGGTACCCGCCGTCCACGCCCCGTTGCGCTTCGACCGGGTAGCCCAGCTCGCGCAGCCGGTCGATGTCCCTGCGCAGGGTGCGGGCCGAGACACCCAGCCGTTCGGCCAGTTCGGTGCCCGGCCAGTAGCGGTGGGTCTGCAGCAGGGACAGCAGCCGCAGCGTCCGGGTGCTGGTGTTCGCCATGTTTTCCATTGTGCCGGTAATTCAGGCCAGAAAGTGGCCGTTGAGGGTCCTAGCGTGGTCAGCAGATCAGGACGACGAAAGGCAGAGATCATGACCGTCAACGAGCTGCGCAACCACGTCACCAGCGAGCGTGCCGACCTGCTGGCGATGCTGGCCGACAAGCGGCACTTCCTGCGCTTCACCACCCGCGACCTCACCGACGAGCAGGCCCGCCTGCGCACCACCGCCAGCGAGCTGTGCCTGGGCGGCCTGATCAAGCACGTCACCGAGGTCGAGCGGAACTGGGCCGGCTTCATCCTGAACGGCCCGTCCGCGATAGGCGACTTCACCGACATGACCGAGGCCGAATACGCCGAGTGGGCCGACGGGTTCCGGCTGCTGCCCGAAGAGACGCTGGCCGGGGTGCTGGCCGACTACGCCGAGGTGGCCCGCCGTACCGACGAGCTGGTCGTCACCCTGCCCGACCTGGACGCCACCCAGCCGCTGCCGAAGGCCCCATGGTTCCCGGCCGACGAGCGGTGGTCGGCCCGCATGGTGCTGATGCACATCATCGCCGAGACCGCCCAGCACGCCGGCCACGCCGACATCATCCGCGAGTCCATGGACGGCGCCAAAAGCATGGGCTGACCGTTTTATTGGACGGGTTCGTCGAGTTCGCCGACGCCGCTGTCCGCTCGGGCCGGCAGGAGCAGCGCGGTGACGACCACGACCACGGACAGCACCGCGCCGATGATGAAGGCCAGCCGCATTCCGTCGAGGTTGGCGATCTGCTCCGTGACCCCCTCGGCCCTGAGGGCGTCGGCTCGCGCGCTCATCACGGTGACCACGAGCGCGGTGCCGATGGCCGCGGCGACCTGCTGCAACGTGCTCAGGATCGAGCTGGCGTGGGAGTAGAGCGCCGGTGGCACCGCTCCGAGCCCGAGGGTGAACACCGGGGTGAAGGTCGCGGCCAGACTCACCATCAGCAGCGCGTGCAGACCGAGGAGCAGCCAGAACGGCATCGTCATCGTGACCTGGGTGAATCCGGCGAGCGAGAGCATGATCCCGATCGAGCCGGGGACGACCAGAATCCGGCCGCCGAACCGGTCGAACAGGCGGCCGACGGTCGGACCGAGCAACCCCATCGCCAGGCCGCCCGGCATCACGAGGAGCCCGGTCTCCAGGGGGTTGAGCTCGCGGACGTTCTGCAGGTACAGCGGCAGCAGGATCATCGAGCCGAGCATCGCCATGAAGGCCACCGACATCATGATCAACGCGACCGTGTAGGTGCGGTGGCGCAGGGTGCGCAGGTCCATCAGCGGCACGTCGCGCTTCTGCAACGACAACTGGCGGACGACGAAGACGGCGATGGCGACCACACCGGCCGCCACGATCGCGGCGGCGACGCCGACGTCACCGCTCTCGAACCGGCTCAGCCCGTAGACCAGGCCGCCGAAACCCGCGGCCGCGGTCACCACGCTCAACCAGTCGATGGTGCTGAACTGCGGCTCTCCGACGTTCTTGAGCTGCTTCAGCCCACGCCACGTGATCACGGCGGCGATGGGGAGCACCACGGCGAACAGCAGCCGCCAGGACCCGAACTGGAGGATCACTCCAGAAACCGCCGGGCCCATCGCGGGCGCGACCGACATGGCCAGCGTGACGTTGCCCATCACCCGGCCCCGGTCCGCCTTGGGCACCACCTGCATCATCGTGGTCATCAGCAGCGGCATCATCACGGCCGTCCCGGACGCCTGGATGATGCGGGCGGCCAGCAGCACCTCGAACGACGGCGCGACGGCGGCCAACGCCGTGCCGAGCAGGAACAAACTCATCGCGACGGTGTACGCGCGGCGGGTCGACACGCGCTGCAGGAACCACCCGGTGATCGGGATGACCGCGGCCATGGTCAGCATGAAGGCGGTCGAGAGCCACTGCGCGGTCTGCTCGGTGATCTGCAGCGCGACCATCAGCCGGGGGATCGCGTTGATCATGATCGTCTCGTTGAGGATGACCACGAAGGTGGCGAGCACCAGCAGCCGGATCACGGGCGGGGTACGACCCGAGACGGCGGTGGCGGATTCGGCCGTTGAGTCGAGTTGTGGGGCGGACACGGCACCTCGATCGGGGTCGTCGGACGTCACGTCGTCGCGGCTGGCGTCGCAGCCTGGGGTCTTCCAAGAAGTTGCGGTCATGCGAAGACTGACCGGAACCACCGACAGAACTCATCGACCGAGCCAAACATTCCGGCAAATGATGCCAAATGTCACTCGGTTTTCACCGGTGAGCCGGGCTCGGGGACCGCCGCGACGGGCTCGGCGCTGCTCATGAGTCGTCGTCCGCTGCCCGTGGGGCCGACCACGAGCGCATGAGCAGTGCAGCGGCGTCCACGATGACCTCGTCGGACTTGCTCCAGTCTTACCGTCTTGGCCACGCCGCAGGGGCCCGACAACCGGTCGCCGAGGTCCATCTCGTGGAAACCAACCCGAACACGTACATGTCATGATCTTCTGGGCTGATGTCGAACCTGCGAGGGATCGCCTTGGCGGTGGGTGTGGCGTTGGTCGTCGCGCCGGGCCTGTCCGTACTCCTGGCGATGATCGGTCGTCCCGAACCCGCCGGCGTGCTGACCGGCCTGGCGGCGGGGTTCCTCCTTCGAGAGAAACCCTCGATGGCTGCGCTGGCGACCCTGTACGGCAGCGCGTCAGCAGTCATGATCGGCGTACTCTTCGCGGAGGGCCTCCTCGACGAGTCGGACTTCGCCGACGTGATGGCGGGCTGGCCAGGCTGGGTGCTGGGAGCTGTACTCGCCTATCTGGTCGCGGCCCGGGGACTGCCCCAAGGAAAGACCGGCGAAACGAAGCCGGCCGTACTCCCGATAGGTGTCGCCGCGTTGATCGCCGCCGTGCTCTCCTGCGGGCAGATCGTCGCGGGCAAGGCGTTCGGGATGACGGACTGGGTCGACTATCACGCCTACGACGGCCCGGGCTGGTATCGCGATCTCACCAGCGCCACCTGGTACCCCGCGGCTTCGATCGTGCTCGCTTCGCTGATCGCGAGCAGGATGCCCGATGGGAGTGAACGGTTCGTCGTACTGCCGCTCGCCGCATGGTTCGGCTGTGCGGTGACGGCTGGGCCGGTGCAGTACGTCCAGGCGCTGGGCGTGGACGGCAAACCCGCGGTCGTAGCACTCCTTGCCTCGCTCGCCGGCGGCTTTATCGGTGCTGCTGCTGCGGCGGCCGCCCTCCGCCACGGCGGGACAGCGCTCGGACTGGTCCTCTTCATCCTGGAGTACACGGTCGGCCAGGTGGGGGAGGTGAGGACCTTCGATCTGCTGTGGAGTCTGGCCGGTCCCGCGATCCTGATCGCCGTGGTGGCCGCCTGGACGGCGTGGCGGGATGCGAGCCTGGGGTCAGGAGTGGTCGCAGGCGTAGCGGGGCCGCTACTGGCCTGGTCGGTCTACCTGATGATCGGTTCCAGGAACTACGATCACTCAACGCAGAGCTGGCCGTACGGGTTGGCTCTGCTGACCGTGCTCATGGCGCCGATCGTCGCGCTGACGACCGGCGGCCTGGCCCGGCTGGGTCGTGCGATCCGTACGCCCACCTGAAAACGAAGGACCAACCGGAACCCGAAGACGTCTGACGCGGGCACTCGCGTGATCGATACGTTGACTCACATGGGCGACAAAACAAGATCATTGAACCTGACGGATGTAACTACAGCCTTAGACCTGGCGCTCGATGCGCTCAGAGCTGCGGACACCGACACGGCGTATCGCGTGTGCGGCACAAGCGCCGCACTCCTGCAAGGCGTTCAACTCCCTGTTGGGGACATCGACATCTTGCTCACCAGCCGAGAGGACGTGGACACGTTCGCCGCAGCACTCTCATCATTCCCCTGCCTTTACACCGCCGCATGGATCCCCGAATCTTCGCAATACTTCGCCAGGTTCGAGGTGAACGGGGTCGAAGTGGAGCTCAGCACCGTCGAGAGGCAAGCCGATGCGGACACCATGGAATGTGTGGGCAGCGGGCCATGGCAGCATCACGTCCTGATCACCTGCGGCTCTCACCACGTGCCGGTAGTCCGGCTGGAACTCCGGTTGGTTTCGGAACTCCTGCGAGACCGGGCTGACCGATATGACCCGCTCCTCGACCACCTGGGCACGCACGGGTTCGACTCTGACCTGCTGCAACGAGCAATGAACGCCCACCACATCCCTGCCCACCACCAGCGTCCAGTTCAAGACCGCCTCGGCGTCCCTTCCCCACCTCTTGCTCCCGCGGACTCGAACCCCGAACCTTCTGATCCGTTGGGAAGGGCAGGAGCCTCGTTACTGGCTTCCCGCCCTGGTGAAGCAGTGGATACGGATTGCTATCAGGTGATCGTGTATGGCGGTGTTGCTGTACCGCGCTGCTGTGCAGCAGTCTGCTTACTCGCCTCAGCGCTGTTGCCCCCAGTTCACGTCGAGGAAGGGTCGCGCGTCTCAGCCGGCAATTGGTAGAGTCGACCCGAGGCGCGGTATCGGGATTGCTCCCGACCCGTTTCCTCGGGTCGCTCTCCGAACCCGGCGTGCCCATTACTGAGCACCGGGCTC